>CAILIO010000368.1 GCA_903834285.1 uncultured Sphingomonadales bacterium
AGTACCTCTTCAAGCCCAAGGCGACGATCAATTACCCGTTCGAGAAGAACCCGCTCTCCCCGCGCTTTCGCGGCGAGCATGCGCTGCGCCGCTATCCCAATGGCGAGGAGCGCTGCATCGCGTGCAAGCTGTGCGAGGCGGTGTGCCCGGCGCAGGCGATCACCATCGAAGCCGAACCGCGCGAGGACGGCAGCCGCCGCACCACGCGCTATGATATCGACATGACCAAGTGCATCTTCTGCGGCTTCTGCCAGGAAGCCTGCCCGGTCGATGCCATCGTCGAGGGGCCGAACTTCGAATACGCGACCGAAACGCGCGAGGAACTGCTCTACGACAAGACCAAGCTGCTCGCGAACGGGGACAAGTGGGAGCGGGCGCTCGCCGCGAACCTTGAAGCCGATGCACCGTACCGCTAGGGGCCGCGCCCAGATGGATATGAACCCATGATCCAGGTCATCGCCTTTTACCTGTTCACGTTTCTGATGCTCTGTTCGGCGGTGTCGGTGATCTTTGCCCGCAACCCCGTGCATTCGGTGCTGTGGCTCATCCTCGCGTTCTTCAACGCGGCAGGGCTGATGGTGCTGGTGGGCGCGGAATTCATCGCGATGCTGCTGGTCATCGTCTACGTCGGCGCGGTCGCGGTGTTGTTCCTGTTCGTCGTTATGATGCTCGACATCGACTTCTCGGAAATGCGCGCAGGCTTCATCAAGAATGCGCCGCTGGGGCTGCTGATTGCCGCCGTGTTGCTGGCAGAGCTGACGCTGGGCGTTGGCGCTTGGAAGACCGGCGCGCTGCAACTGGGCGTCGCAAGCGGCACTGCGGCGGCTCCGGAGGGCCTTTCCAACACCGCCGCGATCGGGGCGTTGCTCTACACGCGCTACCTGTTCCTGTTCGAGGCGGCGGGCATCATCCTCCTCGTCTCAATGATCGGCGCCATTGTGCTGACGCATCGCCAGCGCAGCGACACGCGCGGCCAGAACGTGGGCCGCCAGATCGCGCGGCGACCGGAAGAGGCGACGGTCAACGTCAAGCCCGCCGTGGGCCAGGGGGTGACGCTGTGATTGGTATTGAACACTATGTGGGGGTGAGCGCGATTCTCTTCGTGCTCGGCGTGCTGGGGATATTCCTCAACCGCAAGAACGTGATCGTCATTCTCATGGCGATCGAGTTGATCCTGCTCGCGGTGAACCTCAACTTCGTCGCGTTCAGCGCCTTCCTGCACGACCTTGTCGGCCAGATCTTCGCGATGTTCGTGCTGACCGTGGCAGCGGGCGAAGCGGCGATCGGCCTTGCCATTCTCGTCATCTACTTCCGCGGCCGCGGCACGATTGCGGTCGATGACGTCAACCGGATGAAGGGGTAAGCCACGTGCATCCGATCCAGTTGATCGTATTTCTGCCGCTGATGGCAGCGCTGGTCGCAGGGCTCGGCGCCCGGCTGATCGGCAAAGTGCCGGCCAAGCTCGTGACGACGGGGGCGCTGTTTGCGTCGTGCGCGCTGTCCTGGATGACGTTCCTCCCGTTCCTCTCTGGCAGCGCCGAAGCCTCGGTTGTGCCAGTGCTGCAGTGGGTGCGTTCGGGCGATCTCGACTTTGCGTGGGCGCTGCGCGTCGATACGCTGACCGCGATCATGCTGGTCGTCATCACCAGCGTCTCGGCGCTCGTCCACCTGTACTCCTGGGGCTACATGGATGAGGACCCGGATCAGCCGCGGTTCTTCGCCTATCTCTCGCTGTTCACATTCGCGATGCTGATGCTGGTGACGGCGGACAACTTGGTCCAGATGTTCTTCGGCTGGGAAGGGGTGGGCCTTGCCTCGTACCTCCTGATCGGGTTCTGGTTCCGCAAGCCGTCAGCCAATGCTGCCGCGATGAAGGCCTTCGTGGTCAACCGCGTGGGCGACCTTGGCTTCATGCTGGGCATTTTCGGGACGTTTCTGGTGTTCGGCACGGTCTCGATCCCGGCGATCCTGGCAGCGGCTCCGGGCATGGCGGGCTCGACCATCGGCTTCCTGGGCCACCGCTTCGACACGATGACCGTCCTGTGCATCCTCCTGTTCATCGGCGCGATGGGCAAGTCGGCGCAGCTGGGCCTGCACACCTGGCTCCCGGATGCGATGGAAGGCCCGACCCCGGTTTCGGCACTGATCCACGCCGCGACCATGGTGACCGCTGGCGTGTTCATGGTCTGCCGCCTTTCGCCGATGTTCCAGACGAGCGAAACCGCGATGACCGTGGTGACCTATGTCGGCGCGGCGACCTGCTTCTTTGCCGCCACCATCGGTACGACCCAGTGGGACATCAAGCGGGTGATCGCCTATTCGACCTGCTCGCAGCTCGGCTACATGTTCGTGGCGGCGGGCGTCGGCGCGCCGGGTGCGGCGATGTTCCACCTCTTTACCCACGCTTTCTTCAAGGCGCTGCTGTTCCTCGGCGCGGGCTCGGTGATCCATGCGATGCACCACGAGCAGGACATGCGCTATTACGGCGGCCTGCGCAAAAGCATCCCGCTGACGTTCTGGGCGATGATGATGGGCACGCTGGCGATCACCGGCGTCGGCATTGTCGACGTGTTCGGGTTCGCAGGGTTCTATTCGAAGGATTCGATCCTCGAGGCGGCCTATGCCAGCGGGACGAGCGCGGGGCATTTCGGGTTCTGGTGCGGGATTACCGCCGCGCTGATGACCAGCTTCTATTCTTGGCGCCTGATGTTCCTGACCTTCTGGGGCAAGCCGCGCTGGGAGCAGTCAGAGCATATCCAGCACGCTGTTCACGAATCTCATGGGCACAATGCGCACGGTCGTGGGCATGATGATCATGCGCACGCCCATGCCTCGCATGACGGCACGGCGGGCTATCACCCGCACGAGAGCCCGCTTTCGATGCTGCTGCCGCTGGCGCTGCTTTCGGTCGGCGCGGTGCTGGCGGGCTTCGTGTTCCACGGTGCCTTCATCAGCGAGGGCGGGGGCGAGTTCTGGAAGAACAGCGTGGCCTTCAGCGAGCACCTGATCCACGCGATGCACGGCGTGCCGGAGTGGGTGAAGTGGGCGCCGTTCGGCGTGATGGTGACGGGCGTTGCGATCGCGTACTTCGCCTATATCGCGAACCCCGGCTTCCCGGCCGCATTCACCGCGCAGATCGGGCCGCTTTACCGGTTCGTGCTCAACAAGTGGTACTTCGACGAGCTCTACAACGCGGTCTTCGTGAAGCCCGCGATGGCGCTGGGCCGGGTGTTCTGGAAGCAGGGCGACATCGGCATCATCGACCGGTTCGGGCCCAATGGTGCAGCGGCGATGGTCGCGCGCGGCAGCCGGATCGCGGTCCGGCTCCAGTCCGGATATCTTAACAGCTATGCGCTGGTCATGCTCGTCGGCCTTGTCGGCGCGGTCAGCTGGGTGATTGCGAAATGAGCGGCTTTCCCATTCTCAGCCTGATGCTTCTCGTGCCGCTGATCGGCGCGGTGGCCTGCCTCATGGCGGGGCGCGAGCAGGCGCGCGTGATCGCGCTGACGGCGACTTTGGTCGATCTCGTGCTCGGTGCAGTGCTCTGGTCGCATTATCAGATCGGCGGGCCGCAATGGCAGTTCCAGGAACATGCCTCGGTCTTTGCCGGCTTCGAATGGAAGCTCGGCATCGACGGCATCGCGCTGCTGCTGATCGCGCTCACCGTGTTCCTCATGCCGATTTGCATCGGCGCGAGCTGGAACGCGATCGAGAAGCGCGCCGGCGAGTACTACGCCAACTTCCTCGTGATGGAGACGCTGATGATCGGCGTCTTTGCAGCGCAGGACCTGTTCCTGTTCTACATCATGTTCGAGGCCGGCCTCATCCCGATGTACCTGATCATCGGCATCTGGGGCGGCGCGGACCGTATCTACGCGAGCTACAAGTTCTTCCTCTACACGCTGCTCGGCTCGGTGCTGATGCTGATCGCGATGATGTGGATGGCGAACGAGGCGGGCACGACCGATATTCCGACCTTGATGGCCTACAGCTTCCCGGTGAAGGCGCAGACCTGGCTGTGGCTGGCTTTCTTCGCGAGCTTTGCCGTGAAGATGCCGATGTGGCCGACACACACCTGGCTGCCCGATGCGCACGTGCAGGCGCCGACCGCAGGCTCGGTGATCCTTGCAGGCGTGCTGCTCAAGATGGGCGGCTACGGCTTCATTCGCTTCTCGCTGCCGATGTTCCCCGAAGCCAGCGCGCAGTTCGCGCCGCTGATCTATGGACTCTCGATGGCGGCGGTCGTCATCACCTCGCTGATTGCGCTGGTGCAGCACGACATGAAGAAGCTGATCGCCTATTCCTCGGTCGCGCACATGGCGATAGTGACGGTGGGTCTGTTCGCCTTCAACCGGCAGGGCCTTGAAGGCTCGATGATCGTGATGCTGAGCCACGGCATCGTCTCGGGCGCGCTGTTCCTGGCCGTGGGCGTGATCTACGACCGGCTCCACACCCGCGAGATCGACCGCTACGGCGGCCTTGCCATCAACATGCCGGGCTACGCGCTGTTCTTCATGCTGTTCACGATGGCCTCGGTAGGTCTGCCCGGCACCAGCGGCTTCGTCGGCGAGTTCCTCTCGCTGCTGGGCATCTACGCGCAATCGAGCTGGGTGGCGCTGGTGTGCACCACCGGCATCATTCTGGGCGCGGCCTACATGCTCTACCTCTATCGCCGTGTTATATTCGGCGTGCAGAAGAACGCGGACGCGGCAGCGATGTCCGATCTCGATGCGCGCGAATGGGCGATGATGATCCCGCTCGGCATCGCGGTGCTGTGGATGGGCATCTATCCGGAAACCTTCCTCGCGCCGATGCGCAAGGATATCGCCAGCCTCGAAGCACGGCTCGCGCAGGCGCGGCCCAAGGGCGATGCCGATGTGCAGCTCGCAGCGCTTCCGCCGGCCGCGGCAACACACGAACATGGGGACGCAATGGAACACGGGCCACAATCCGGGCCTGAAGCCCAGCACGAGGGAGCACGCTAATGGAACTGCTCCGTTCGCTGGCGATCACCGGGACCGAGGAAGTCCTCAGCATTTCCGGCCTGATTCTGCTGCTCGCCGCTGCCTGGGGCGGTGACAAGGCGAGCCGCGCCATTTCGATCGCGGCAGTGGCCGTGCTCACCGTCTGCGCCGTGCTGACCGCACCTGCGCTCTGCCAGGCCGCGATGGGCCCCGGCGTGAGTGCATGGAACGGACAGTTCTCTGGCGATGCCTTCGCCGCGTTCGGCAAGCTGCTCGTCTATGCGGGCGCCGCGGTCACGCTGATCGTTGCTCCGGCCTTCTTCGAGCGCGACAATGCAATGCGCTCGGAATTCCCGCTGCTCGTCCTGTTTGCCGCGATGGGCATGGGCATGATGGTCTCCGCGACCGACATGCTCGCGCTCTATATCGGCCTCGAGCTCAACAGTCTTGCCGCCTACGTCATGGCTGCGTTCCTGCGCAGCGACGAGCGGTCGGCGGAAGCGGGCCTCAAGTACTTCGTGCTGGGTTCGCTTGCCTCGGGCATCCTGCTTTACGGCATCAGCCTGACGTATGGCTTCACCGGGAGCACCAGCTTTGCCGGCATTCACGTGGCGCTCGCCGGGCCGCTCTCGATGGGCGCGGTGTTCGGCGTGGTCTTCGTGCTCGCGGGCCTAGCCTTCAAGGTAAGCGCGGCGCCGTTCCACATGTGGACGCCCGACGTCTATGAAGGCGCGCCGACCCCGGTGACGACCTTCTTCGCGACCGCACCCAAAGTGGCGGCACTTGGCCTCCTCATGCGCGTCAGCCTGTTTGCCTTCGGCGCGCAGCCGGGGGTGTGGCAGCAGATCGTGATCTTCGTGGCATTGCTCTCGATCGTGATCGGCGCGCTGGGCGCGATCGGGCAGGACAATATCAAGCGCCTGCTTGCTTACTCCTCGATCAACAACGTCGGCTTCATGCTGATCGGTCTTGCCTGCGCCAATCAGGCGGGTGCGGCAGCGATGCTCGTCTACCTTGCGATCTATGTTGCGATGTCGATCGCGGGCTTTGTCGCGGTGCTGATGCTGCGCGACGAAAACGGCGCGCCGGTGGAATCGATCGCGGCGATGGCCGGGCTTTCCAAGACGCGGCCCGCGCTGGCGCTGGCGCTGGCGGCGGTCATGTTCAGCCTTGCGGGTATTCCGCCGCTGTTCGGCTTCTGGGGCAAGTTCGTGGTGTTCCAGGCGGCGGTGCAGGCAGGGCTGCTAACGCTCGCGGCCATCGGTATCGCGGCTTCGGTGATTGGCGCGTTCTACTACATCAAGGTCGTCAAGGTGATGTACTTCGACGAGGCGGCCGATGTGGTGCGGGGCCGGAGCGACGTGGCACAGCGCGTCCTGCTGTTCGTCTCGGTCGTGGCGATTTCGCCTTTGGGCTACCTGCTAACCAAGTCGCTGGGCGTGCTGGCCGGCCACGCCGCAGCCGCGCTGTTCCACATCGCATGATACGCTGAGCGGGCGGTGCCGGACCCGCTGATCAAGGTCGTCGCGGAGATCGCCTCAACCAATTCGGCCCTGCTGACGCGGTTGGCCAATGGTGAGGCTCCGGCGGAAGGCCACTGGCTGCTGGCCGACCGGCAGACCGCTGGGCGCGGGCGTGCCGGGCGGGTCTGGACCGGTGGGCTCGGCAATTTCATGGGATCGACCGCCGTGGCCTTGCGCGATGGTGAGGCCCTGCCGCAGACTTTGGCGCTGGTCGCTGGGGTTAGCGTGCACCGCGCGCTCATGGCCGTGGTGCCGGCGCTTTCCGGTCTTGCGCTGAAGTGGCCCAACGATCTGCTGGTGGACGAGGCCAAGCTGGGCGGGATCCTGCTCGAGCGGCAGCGCGATGCGGTGATCGTCGGCATCGGGGTCAATCTGGCCGAAGCGCCCGATGTACTCGGCCGCAAGACGGCATCGCTTGCCGCGCTGAGTCATGCGGTGAGCCGTGATGCGTTCGCTTCGGCGCTGGCCGCCGCATGGGCCGAGGACCTGACCGCGTGGCACGCCGGTGGCTGGCCGCTGCTACGCGAGGCCTGGCTGGCGCGCGCGCTGCCCAAGGGCACGCTGCTGGGCGTGAACCTGACTGAGGAAGGCCATGTGATCGGCGGTTTTGCCGGGTTGGAGCCGGACGGCGCGGCCCTTCTGCGCTTGGCGGACGGCGCCGTCCGTGCCATCCACGCCGGAGATGTCGAGCTCATCGGCGCTAGTGGAGAGAGCCATGCTTCTGGCGGTTGACGTCGGCAACACCAATGTCGTGTTCGCACTGTTTGACGGCCGCGAGATCCGCTCGCGCTGGCGCGTGACGACCGATCCGCGGCGGACGGCGGACGAGTATGCGGTCTGGCTGCTTCAGCTGATGAAGCTGCAAGGCTTCGATCCGGAGCGCGTGCGGCAGATCCTGATTTCCACCGTGGTGCCGCGCGCGCTGCACAATCTGCAGGTGCTCGGGCAGAAGTATTTCGGCATCGATCCGCTGATCGCCGGGCAGCCGCCGGTTGAGTGGGGCTTTGTCGCCGATGTCGAGCAACCGCGCTCGCTGGGTGCAGACCGCGCGGTCAACACAGTGGCGGCGCATGCGAAGTACGAGGGCGATCTGATTGTGGTCGATTTCGGCACCGCGACGACGTTCGACGTCGTTGACGCGAACGGGGCCTACAAGGGCGGGATCATCGCGCCGGGCATCAATCTCTCGCTCGATGCGCTGGTGACGGCGGCGGCCAAGCTGCCGCGCATTGCCATCGCGCCGCCCCGGGGCAACAACCGCAGCGTGATCGGCCGTAACACTGAAGATCAGATGCAGATCGGGGTGTTCTGGGGCTATGTGGCGATGATGGAAGGTCTGATATCCCGTTTGCGCGCTGAAATCGGGCGTCCCGTCAAGGTCGTGGCAACGGGCGGCCTTGCGGTACTGTTCGACGAGCACACCGCGATCTTCGACCACGTCGATACCGACCTCACGCTCGACGGCATCGCCATCCTTGCGGAACGCGTTGCCGCATCCTGATTTTTTCGGGCCCGAGGGCCCACAGTGAAATGGAATTCTTGTGAAACCCGGTAAGGAATTGCTGTTTCTCGCGCTCGGCGGTTCGGGCGAGATCGGTATGAACGTCAATCTCTACGGCTGCAATGGCAAGTGGCTGATGGTCGATCTCGGCATGACCTTTGCCGACCCCCATTATCCTGGCGTCGACCTTGTCTTCGCCGATCTCTCGTTCATCGAGGATCGGCTCGACGATCTGGTCGGGATCGTGCTGACTCATGCGCACGAGGACCACATCGGCGCGGTGCCTTATTTCGCGCTCGATCTCGGCGTGCCGCTCTATGCGACGCCGTTCACCGCACGGCTGGTGGCCGAGAAGCTGGCGGAAGCGGGCATCTCGAAGCAGGTGACGCTGAACACGATCCCGAACGATTCGTCTCTAAGTCTCGGGCCTTTCGACATCCGCTATGTGCCTCTGGCGCACTCGATTGCCGAGGGCAACGCGCTGGTGATCGAGACGCCGCATGGCCGCGTGTTCCACACTGGCGACTGGAAGCTGGATGACGAGCCGCTGATCGGTGTCCCTGCGACCGAAGGCGAGCTCACCGCACTGGGCGACGAAGGTGTGCTGGCGCTCGTTTGCGATTCGACCAATGTCTTCAACCCCAAGCCATCGGGTTCCGAAGGCGCGGTGCGCGACGGGCTGATGGAGATGGTCGCGGGCCTCAAGGGCAAGCGCGTGGTGGTGACAACGTTCGCCTCGAACGTCGCGCGGTTGCAAACGCTGGGCGAAGTTGCCCTGGCGACCGGACGCAAGCTCTGCGTCGCGGGGCGCTCGCTCGACCGGATCATCGGCGTTGCGCAGGCGAGCGGCTATCTCGAGCACTTCCCCGAGACGGTCAGCATGGACGAGGCGATGGACGTGCCGCGCGGGCAGGTGCTGGTGCTCGCCACCGGCGGGCAGGGCGAAGTTCGCGCCGCGTTGGCGCGGATCGCATCGGACAGCCATCCCGTGCGGCTCGAGAAGGGCGATGCGGTGATCTTTTCGAGCCGCCAGATCCCCGGCAATGAACTGGCCATCGGTCGGGTGCAGAACCAGCTGGCCGCCAAGGGCGTCGAAATCCTCACCGATCGGCAGGGCATGATCCACGTCTCTGGCCATCCTGGGCGGCCGGAGCTGGAGGCGCTCTACAGCTGGATCCGGCCGGAGATCCTCGTCCCGGTGCATGGCGAGATGCGCCACATGGCCGAGCAGGCGCGGCTGGGCAAGGCGCGCGGCATCCCGCGCACGATCGTCCAGAAGAACGGTGACGTGGTGCGGCTCGCGCCGAATGGGCCGGCCAAGCTGTCCGAAGTGCGCAACGGTCGGCTGGTGCTGGATGGCGACATCATTGCGCCAGCAGACGGCAACGCCATGGGGCAGCGGCGCAAGCTCGCGGAAAGCGGCCTGGTGGTCGCCGCGCTTGCTGTCTCGGCGGTGGGCAAGCTGACCTCAGCGGTGGAGATTGCTGCCGTTGGTTTGCCGCTTGAGGAAGACATGGACGAATTCATCGCCGAAGCTCAGGTCGATGTCGACAAGGCTATCGCCGCGATCAAGGGCGACAAGAAGCGCGACCGGGCGGCCATATCAGAGACGGTGCGGCTGACAGTGCGGCGCGCGGCGCAGCGCTGGTCGGGCAAGAAGCCCGTCGTCCAGGTCATGCTGCGGGAAGGCTGAATCGCATGAAGCTGACATCGATCATCGCGATCTGGGCGCTGTTCTGGGTCCTCTCGGCATTCCTCGTGATGCCGTTCGGCGTGCGCACGTCCGATGAGCTGGGCGTGACGCAAGTGCCGGGACAGGCACCCAGCGCCCCGGCCAATTTCAACCCGCGCCGGATCATCCTGCGCGCGACGGTGCTGTCGACGGTGCTGTTCTGGCTTTATTACGCGAACTTCGTGAACCACTGGATCACGATCGAGGACCTCGATATCGCGCCTCTGCTGGGGATTTGAGGTTTCCCTCTCCCCGCAGGGGAGAGGGCCAAGTCAGACGCCTTCGAGCGCGTAGCCGGCCGAGCGCACCGTGCGAACTGGATCAGCCGCGCCGGGGATCGCGATCGCCTGACGCAGGCGGCGGATATGGACGTCCACCGTGCGCAGTTCGATATCGCTGCCGCTGCCCCAGACCGCATCGAGCAGCTGCCCGCGCGAGAAGACGCGGCCGGGATGCTCCATGAAATGGCGCAGGAGGCGGAATTCGGTCGGCCCGATCTTGATCGCCTGGCCGCGCCGTGTGACGCGGTGCGCCGTGGGATCAAGCGCGAGATCGCCGACGGTGATCGTCTCACCGGCGAGCGCCGGGCGGACGCGGCGCAGCACAGCGCCGACGCGGGCGATCAGCTCGCGCGGGGAGAAGGGCTTGGTGACATAGTCGTCGGCGCCCGTCTCGAGCCCGCGCACGCGGTCGTCCTCGTCGCTGCGTGCGGTGAGGATGATGATGGGAACATGCGCGGTGGACTTGTTGCGGCGCAGGCGGCGGCAGACTTCGATGCCGCTGGTGCCGCCGATCATCCAGTCGAGCAGGACCAGATCAGGGGTGTCCTCAGCGGCGAGGAGAAGGGCCTCGTCGCCATCGTCGGTCGTACGTACGTCGTAGCCCTCGCCGCGAAACCGGTATTCGACCAGTTCGGCAAGCGCGGTGTCATCCTCAACCAGAAGCAGCTTCGGCGCGGACATGGATAACCCCCGATGCAATCGTTCGACCGCCGGACATGACAGTCACATTGCGCAAACACGACATTTGTTACGCCGTCGTTACGTGAGGCCTCGCGCGCTCAGACGGGCGGGATGACTTCGTCACGTTCAGGCAGGTACGTACCGGTGGCGGCGTAGTGAACCATCTCGGCGATATTGGTGGCATGATCGCCAATGCGCTCGATATTGCGGGCGACAAACATAAGTTGCGCGACCGAGCTGATCGTCGCCGGATTCTCAACCATGTAGGACACGAAGTTGCGGAACACGCTGTCATAAAAGGCATCGACCTTGGCATCGCGCTTGACGATCTCGGCCGCGGCGACCGGATCACGCGCGGCGTAAGCGGTGAGCACGTCGTGCACCATATCGCCCGCCAGTTCGTTCATCACCGGCAGCAGCGTCAGCGGCTCGAAGCGTTTGCGGCCCTCGATATGGCCGACACGCTTGGCGATGTTCTTGGCATAATCGCCGATCCGTTCGATCACGCCGGCGATCTTGAGCGCTGCGATCACTTCGCGCAGGTCATCCGCCATGGGCGCACGCAAGGCAAGCACACGGACCGCGAGCCGGTCAACTTCGCCTTCGAGATGGTCGATCCGCTTGTCGCGCGCGATCACGCCTTCGGCGAGGTCCTGGTTGCCGCTGACGAGCGCGTCCATGGCCTCCGCCACGGACAGCTCGGCCAGACCACCCATCTCGGCGACAAGGCCGCGCAGACGGGTGATGTCCTCGTCGAACGCCTTCACGGTGTGCTCGGCCATCATCGTTCCTTGCCTTAGCCGTACCGACCAGTGATATAGTCCTTGGTCTTCTCTTCGCGGGGATTGGTGAATATATCGGAAGTTGTACCGTATTCGACGATTTTCCCGAGATGGAAAAACGCGGTCCGCTGCGAAACACGCGCGGCCTGCTGCATCGAGTGGGTAACGATCACAATGGCATAGCGGCCGCGCAGCTCGTCAATCAGCTCCTCGATGCGCGCGGTGGCAATGGGATCGAGCGCCGAGCAGGGCTCGTCCATCAGGATCACTTCGGGATCGACCGCGATGGCGCGTGCGATGCACAGGCGCTGCTGCTGGCCGCCCGAGAGGGCCGTGCCGCTGTCGCTCAGCCGGTCCTTGACCTCGTCCCACAGACCGGCGCGCTGGAGCGATTGCTCGACAATGCCGTCAAGCTCGCCCTTGCTGGAGGTGATGCCGTGGATGCGCGGACCGTACGCGATGTTTTCGTAGATCGACTTTGGGAAGGGATTGGGCTTCTGGAACACCATGCCGACGCGCGCGCGCAATTGCACGACGTCCATGGTGGAGCGGTAGATATCGGTCCCGTCGAGCAGGATCTCGCCTTCCACCCGGGCACCGGTGATCGTGTCGTTCATGCGATTGAGCGTGCGCAGGAACGTCGATTTGCCGCAGCCCGAAGGACCGATGAACGCGGTGACGTAGTTCTTCGGGATGTCGATCGAGACATCGTCGATCGCGCGCTTCTGTCCATAGTAGACCGAGACGCCACGCGCACTGATCTTGGCAGGGCCGACCGGGTCGGGAAACGCCGACGCCGCAGATTGGTTCGCCGCTTCTGCGGCCGGGACTGGAGCGTTCATGTTACCACCGTTTCTCGAAGCGGTTGCGCAGGTAGATCGCGATGCCGTTCATCACGAGCAGGAAGATCAGAAGGACGACGATCGCGGCGCTGGTGCGCTCGATGAAGCCGCGGTCGATTTCGTCGGACCACAGGAATATCTGCACCGGCAGCACCGTGGCGGGCGAAGTGAAGTCGCTCGGCGGGCTGGCGACGAAGGCGCGCATGCCGATCATCAAGAGCGGTGCGGTTTCGCCGAGCGCACGCGCCATGCCGATAATCGTGCCTGTGAGAATACCAGGCAGCGCAAGCGGCAGGACATGGTGGAACACCACCTGTACCGGGCTCGCCCCAACGGCGAGCGCAGCGTCGCGGATCGAGGGCGGCACCGCTTTGATCGCATTGCGGCCCGAAATCACGATCACCGGCATGGTCATGAGCGCGAGCGTCAAGCCGCCGATCAGCGGCGCAGAACGGTAGTTGGGAAATGCGGCGAGGAACACCGCAAGGCCAAGCAGGCCGAAGATGATCGAAGGCACCGCGGCAAGGTTGTTGATCGAGATTTCGATGAGGTCGGTCCAGCGGTTCCGCGTGGCATATTCCTCAAGGTAGAGCGCCGAAAGCACGCCAACCGGAAAGGCGAGCACGAGCGTGATGAACATTGTCATCATCGAACCCTTGAGCGCCCCCCAGATGCCGACGCTCTGGGGATTGGTGGCATCGGCACGAACGAGAAAACCGGTATCGAAGGCGCGTACGAGCTGGCCATTGCCGGCAAGATCATGCGCCGTCTTCTGCGTCGCCGCATCGCCGCCGCCGCGCTGGGCATTGGCCAGATCGTCGCTGGCTGGCACCGAGACCTTGATCTCGGGTGCCGTGAGAAGCGAGGGATCGGCAACCAGCTTGTCACCGACTTCGCGCCAGGCGCCATCGGCAAGCAGGGCATCACCGCCGCGACCAAAGGATTGGATGGCGGCGGAATCGACAAGCGCAGGAAGGCCGGCCGCCTCGAGCCCGCCGAGCGGATCAGGCTGGGCGAGGCGGGCGGGATCGATCTGCAAGTGGCCGCGGATCGGCACGGTCATGCGCAGTTCGCTGCGGTGGAAGCCGGCCCAGCCGCTCGACCCCATCGAGACAAGCAGCAGAACGAGGATCGCTGCGGAGAAGCTGACTGCGCTGAAGCCAGCCCAGCGGAACAGCGCATCGGCGCGGTAACGACTGGCAAGCCCGGCCTTCATCCGGGCCTGTCGCGCCTCGCGGAGCGCATCGCTCGCGGCGGAATTCTTCGTCGTGTTCATGGCCGGTCACTCATAGGCTTCGCGGTACCGCTTGACCACGCGCAGGGCGATGAAATTGAGCGTGAGCGTGACGAGGAACAGCACCATGCCGAGCGCGAAGGCAGACAATGTGGCGGGATGATCGAAGCTCCCTTCGCCGGTGAGCATGGCAACGATCTGGAACGTCACCGTGGTCATCGATTCGAACGGGTTGGCAGTGAGGTTGGCGGCGGCGCCGGCCGCCATCACCACGATCATCGTCTCGCCGATTGCGCGGCTGATCGCGAGCATGATGCCCGCGACAATGCCGGGGAGGGCGGCGGGGATCAACACCTTGCGGATCGTTTCCGCGCGGGTGGCGCCCATGGCAAGGCTGCCATCACGCATGGCCTGGGGGACGGCGGCAATGCTGTCGTCAGCCATCGAGGACACGAAGGGAATGATCATCACGCCCATGACGAGGCCGGCCGCCATCGCGCTTTCGGTCGAGGCGCCCGATATGCCGACGGCCTGCGCCGCATCGCGTACGGCCGGCGCCACGGTGAGCGCGGCGAAATAGCCGTAGACGACGGTCGGCACGCCGGCGAGGATCTCGAGCAGCGGCTTGATGATGCTGCGGACCGAATTGTCGGCATATTGGGTAAGATAGACCGCGCTCATCAGCCCCAGCGGGATGGCCACGGCCATGGCGATGATCGCACCGATGTAGATCGTACCCCAGAACAGCGGAATGGCCCCGAACGCATTGCCATCTGGCTTGCCGGTGCTCATCGGATCGGGCGCCCAGTGTGTGCCGAAGAGGAAGTCGATGGGCGAGACCATGCCAAAGAAGCGCACGGTTTCGAACACGAGGCTCCCGACGATGCCGATCGTGGTCAGGATCGCTACCAGCGAGGCCAACAGCAGGAGTCCCATGACCGCGCGTTCGACCCGGGTCCGCGCGCCGAAATCGGGCCGGAGGCGCAGGAACGAGAAGGCACCGCCAGCAAAGGCGATCAGCAGCGTGACGACGAGCCCGATCAGGTTGTAGCGGGTCAGCGCGACCCGGTAGGGCTC
>CAILIO010000369.1 GCA_903834285.1 uncultured Sphingomonadales bacterium
GACCGCAAGGCGTTCTTCCGCCAGTACGGCATCGGTCTGGTGCTGCTGACGGCGTCCTTCATCGCCTTGGGGTCCCTGCGGGACTTCCGGGACAACTTTGCCGCGG
The DNA here is from genome assembly GCA_903834285.1 of uncultured Sphingomonadales bacterium. Taxonomy (GTDB): domain Bacteria; phylum Pseudomonadota; class Alphaproteobacteria; order Sphingomonadales; family Sphingomonadaceae; genus Novosphingobium. The sequence continues at coordinate 107 of CAILIO010000369.1, forward strand.
ACATCTGGAAGGCGGTCGGCTACGGCAAGACCCCGGCGATCTTTTCCTATTCCGAAATCCCGGCGGCTCTGCTGGTACTGGTCAGCATCGGCGCGGTAACGCTCGTGCGAGACAATCGCCGGGCCGTCCGTGTCATCCATCTGCTGATGGCCGGCGGGATCGTGATGTCGCTGGGTGCCACGATCGCCTTCCAGCTCCATCTCCTCGACCCGGTCTGGTGGATGGTCATCGTCGGGGCCGGCATCTATCTGGGCTATGTTCCGTGTACGTCCATTCTGGCGGACCGCCTGATCGCGTCCCTGCATTCCCGCGGCAATTCGGGGTTCATGCTCTACATGCTGGACGCCTGGGCCTACGGGGGAAGCGTGGCGGTCCTGTTGTTCCGCGCATCGGCCTCCGCCAATCAGTCGTGGCTCAACTTCTTCATCGGGCTGACCTATCCGTCACTGGGCCTCGGGCTGATCGCCACCCTCGCATCCCTGCTTTACTTCGATATGCGCGCAGGTGGACAGGAGCGCGTTTAAAAGGTGCGCTGGTCGGTACGGCAAGTTTCCGGCGGTGCGCCAATGTCTGCAGTTGGCGCATATTCGCCCTCGACTTTCCTCCCAACCGGAGCGTTGGTGTCGCGCCCGGCCAGCCGGGCTCGCCTCAGTAGGGTCGCGTGCCGCGGCCCGTAAGCCTGGGAGCGTCACATGCCACGAAAGAAAATCTCAAAGGATCAGCAGATTGCTGGCCCGGTTTCATCCATCATGCCAACTCCGGAACGGTCGAAGTCGAAGATCGACGTCGTGATCGAACGCCTCGGTCAGCCCGATGGCGCCACTCTGGTGGATCTCTGCGAAGCGACCGGCTGGCAAGCGCACTCCCTGCGTGGTGCCTTGTCCTGCGCGTTGGTCTCGGCGAGCAGGATGTGCAGCTTCTGATCGCGGAGGAGGCCGCAGCAACCATGGTCAACGTCACCACAGACACAGCAGTCCGATCGGATGCTGGACTTACGGTTACCTTGCCGATCGAGTTGAAGCACCGCCAGGGCGCAGCTGTGATCGAAGCTCCGGGCGCCCCCGGCGTCGCTGGCAGGATCGATCGCGCGCTCGTGCGCGCCATCGCTCTGGCGAGATCCTGGTCAATCCGACTTGCATCCGGCGATGCGCCGTCGCTCAAGACAGTGTCAATGAGCGAGGGCTACTGCGATCACTATGCCGCTCGCCTGCTTCCGCTGGCTTGGCTTGCGCCGGATTTGGTCGAATTGATTCTGCAAGGACGCCAGCCGGCGGCGATCTCGCTTGGCGCACTGACGCGTCGGCCGCTTCCTGTCTCCTGGGAAGACCAGCGTCAGCTGTTCCGGGGTCTCGGCGGAAAGCGTTAGGGTCCGGACTCATTTGGCCCAGTAGCTGACGGTTGCGGCGATGAGTACGCCAGCGA
>CAILIO010000370.1 GCA_903834285.1 uncultured Sphingomonadales bacterium
AGTGGCGAAGATGCTCGGCGGCGAACTCGTGCCGATGGGCTCGGCGGGCGCGAAGGCGATGGCGGTCGTGCGCGGTGAGGCGGAAATCTACCTCCATTCGGGTGGGCAATACGAGTGGGATAACTGCGCGCCGGTGGCCGTGGCTGCTGCTGCAGGCCTCCATGTCTCGCGCATCGACGGTTCGCCGCTCGTCTACAACAACCGCGACACCTACCTGCCGGACCTGCTCATCTGCCGCCGCGAGTGGGCAAGCCTTGTCCTTGGTGCCGTAGCGGCACTCGAGGCTTGACCGGCTGGGGCTTGTCCGACACGGGAGAGTTGCAATGATCGACTCCCGCCAGTTCCGCGATGTGCTTGGAGCATACCCCACCGGGGTCTGCGTGATTACGGCGCTTGCCGAAGATGGCCAGCGCTTCGGCCTTGTCGTGGGCTCGTTCACTTCGATCTCGCTCGATCCGCCGCTGGTTGGCTTTTTTCCGGACAAGCGTTCGGGGACCTGGCCAAAGATCGAGACGACGGGGCGCTTTTGCGTCAATGTGCTGGGCGCGGATCAGCTTGCACTGTGCCACCGCTTTGCCGCACGCAGCGCTGACAAGTTTGCCGAGCTCGCCCATGGCCAGAGCCCGGCGGGCCTTCCCGTGCTCGACAATGCGATCGCGTGGATCGACTGCACGATCGAGCGGGTCACCGAAGTGGGTGATCACTGGCTGGTCGTCGGCGCGGTCGAGGCGCTGGGGAAGCAGGGCGAGGGCAACCCGCTGCTGTTCTTCCGCGGCCAGTATCACGATCTTGCGCTGTTGGTGGACTGACACGCGCGACGATCGGTCATCGTACCATTTGTTAGAATATTTTCGTCCAGTCGTTGTAGATTGATTTCGGTCAAGGACTGTCTGTGCCGCTGCTGCCAGAAGGATGGGGCGCGGAAGGCCCCCCGAGTGGGTATGGGCTGCCATTCCCCCTTCCGCCGATTTCTCCCCGACTTCGGGCGGCCAGTACCCCTGGCCGCCCTCTTTTCGTAATTGTTTTTACTGAGTTAGAACGGATGCACGATTGCCGCAGGCCAGTCTGGCTGGTACATCCGGAATGGATGAGCGCTTGTGATACCTGCATAGTCCGCAATCGGGCGATTTGCGCCGGTCTCGAACACCCCGAGATCACGGCGCTCAGCACCATGGGCCGCCGCCGTTCGGTTTCCGCCGGTGAACCGCTGATCTGGGAAGACGACGACTCGCTGCTCGTCGCCAATGTGATCGAGGGCGTGCTCAAGCTGACGACCAGCACCGCCGATGGCCGCGAGCAGATTGTGGGCGTTGCTTATCCTTCCGACTTCATCGGCCGCCCGTTTGGCCAGACGAGCGCCGCCAGCGTGGTTGCGCTGACCGACGCGCGCGTCTGCGTCTTCGCGCGCAACGATTTCGACCGCTTCGCGCGCGAACATCCCGAGCTTGAGCACAAGCTGCTCGAACGCACCTTGGCCGAGCTTGACCGCACGCGCGCATGGATGATGCTGCTCGGTCGCAAGAGCGCGCCTGAAAAGATCGCAACTTTCCTGCTCGATATGTCGGAGCGCCTCGCCGACAACGGCTGCATGGCGCACATCGGGCCCGCGCGGCAGTTCACCCTGCCGTTCTCGCGCCAGCAAGTGGCAGACCTCCTCGGCCTCACGATCGAGACAGTGAGCCGCCAGTTCACGAGGCTCAAGGCGGACGGCGTCGTCGCGCTGCCCAGCCGACGCGATGTCGAGATCCTCGACCGCGGCGCGCTGGAAATGCTCGCGGGCTGATCCGGGACTAGCCGGCATGGCACCTGCTACCGATCAAAAGCGGTAGGTGACGCCCGCGCTCAGGATCCAGGCGTTGATCTTGTGGCGCGTGGTGAGCGCCTCGACCCCGCCAGCCGTGGTGAAATGTGCGGTCGTGTTGACCCAGTACTTCTTGGCATCGAGGCTCAGGCCATAGCCCTTCTTGCCGAGCGCGATGTCGACGCCGCCTTGAACCGCGACACCCACTTCGTTTGACAGGCGCACGTGTGCGGCGCCCAAGGCCGCGGCGGCGGCGCCGGGGCGCTCACCCAGCCAGAGGTAGAGTGCGGGGCCAGCGCCGATATAGGGCTTGATCCCCTGACCCAGCGGCAGGTGATACTTCACCGTCAGCGTCGCGGGGATGAGGATCGCGTGATCGACAATCGCCGCGCCTGCCAGCGGACCGTCGCCCGAGACGTTGTGCGCGCTGGTGCAGCAGATCGTCTCGGCCGAGATGTTGGGCGTGAAGAAGTATTCGACCGCCAGCGTGGGCGCGAGATTGTTGGTCGCCTTGGTCTGCGATCCGGCAGGCAGGCCGATGAGGTCCTTGTCGACGCGGCTGATCTTGCCATCGGGCAGAACCCCCGAGCCAAGCACCTTGATCTGCCACTGGCCATCGGTGGATCCGGCATAGGCCGGTGCGGCGCCGGTGATCGCGAGGGCCACACCCATCACGGCGGCATGCAAGGTATTCATGAGTTGAGGCTCCCTTTCGCTGCGGGCGTCCTGCCTCTCGCAGGACGGCTTGTGATCCGCAGCACGCCGCCTGATTGCCGTGACAACGCATCCGCAACATTGACGGAGCGCAAAACGCGTCAGGAAAATATAACCGTTTCGGCAAAGAAAAAATGAGCAGAGCAAAACGCCGCGCGGCAAATTGACACCGGTCAATGTTGCGCAGGCGAAGGACGGGCAGGGACGCTTCCAGAACCATGCATGGAAGGGAATCTCCATGGACTCCGTACTCCCGCGCACGGGCCTTTGGCTCGGCGCGTTGTTCTTCGCAGTGATCGCCACCGCTCTGGCGGCCGACATCGGCTTTGCCGTCCATATGATGATCTGCGGCCTTGCTGCGTTCATCGGTCTCGTCGTCACGGTGCGGGGCTGGGATCCGGCCGCCGCGATTCGCCCGGTCGATACAAGCCGTTACGATGATGACCTGATCCGCCTCGGTGTGATCGCCACGGTGTTCTGGGGCATGGCGGGCTTCCTGGCCGGCGTTTACATCGCGCTCGAGATGGCTTGGCCGCAGATGAATCTGGGGCTGCAGTGGATCAATTTCGGGCGGCTGCGACCGCTCCATACCTCCGCCGTGATCTTCGCATTCGGCGGCAATGCGCTCATCGCGACCTCGTTCTACGTCGTCCAGCGCACTTGCCGGACGCGGCTGGCCTTTCCCGGCCTCGCCGCGTTCGTGTTCTGGGGATACCAGCTCTTCATCGTGTTGGCGGCAACCGGCTACCTCATGGGGATCACGCAAGGCAAGGAGTACGCTGAACCGGAATGGTACGTCGATATCTGGCTTACCGTGGTCTGGGTCGCCTATCTCGCGGTCTTTGTCGGCACGCTGCTCAAGCGCAGCGAACCGCACATCTATGTCGCCAACTGGTTCTACCTCGCCTTCATCCTGACGGTGGCGATGCTCCACCTCGTCAACAACATCAACGTGCCCGTCAGCTGGTTCGGATCGCGCAGCTATCCGCTGTTCGGCGGGGTGCAGGGCGCGCTGGTCGAGTGGTGGTATGGCCACAATGCGGTGGGCTTCTTCCTCACCGCCGGCTTCCTCGCGATGATGTACTACTTCGTGCCCAAGCAGGCCGAGCGCCCAGTCTATTCCTACCGGCTCTCGATCATCCACTTCTGGGCGCTGATCTTCCTCTATATCTGGGCGGGCCCGCACCACCTCCACTACACCGCGCTGCCCGATTGGGCGCAGACCTTGGGCATGGTCTTCTCGGTCATGCTGTGGATGCCGAGC
>CAILIO010000371.1 GCA_903834285.1 uncultured Sphingomonadales bacterium
CGTCCGCATGCTCTTTGGCGATCTTGGCGCCCTGTGACCCATACCCCTGTTGCGCCATGGACGTCATGAACTTCTCCATGTCGAAACGGACGTTGTAGGTCTTCGGATCGCGCGAGTCCATCGGCCTTGGAGCAGGCTCGGGCGGAGTCACCGCAGCGCGGTCCGGCGCAACTGCGGGGGCGGGCGATTGGGGCGGAGGCGCCATTACCGGAGATGGCTGCTGTTGTGGTGCAATGGGGGCCAGCGAATTCGGCATTGCGGTTCCGGCCCCGCCGTCGGGGCTTAATCCCTGTGCGGCATTTCCCGAGTCAGGGGACACCGGACCTATCATCTCTCCGATCGAAGGCCACGGATCGCCCGAATCGAGAAGAAGGGGCGCGGCCTGTGGTGATATCTGAGTGATAAGTTGGCCGGATTGGCTGATCCCGCCGGGGCCGGGGAGCAACCCTGGTCCATCTTTATATTCTTGCCGGGTCATCGGCCATTGGGTTGGCCCGAACGTTTGTGGCCCCGCCGGCGGCATCAAGGAATTGGCCAACCCTGAAGACTGTGGCGGGGGCGCAGCCGCAGATGTTGCCGGGTTTGGTGGCGCAATCGGCGCGGAAGGCGCAGGCGCAGGAGCGGCGGACTCATCCTCCGTTTCCGTTGCTGCCGATCCCGTTCCGCGTAGCGTTGGCCGCCCCGATGCCGGGTCGTAATGACCGGGCGCGGGTTCCTTCTTCATCGAATCGCGCAACGCCTGATCGATCGCCTTGATGGCCCGCATCTGATAATCGATCTGCTGATTCTTCAGGGCTTCCCCTCGCGCCTGTTCGCGCGCGATCTGGTTCGCCGTCATTTCGGAAGTGACGCGCTGCCCGTAGTCGGGTTGCAGTTCCGGCGACAGGGAGTTGTACAACTGCGATCCGTAGCTGCTGCCTTCAAGAGCCATGATTACCCCAACCCCAGCGCAGCCGATGCCGCCGCGTTACCGATAGTGCCGAAATTCGGCGTTGCATTGTATACCGCGTTCGACAATCCGTTACCGCCGCCGAGCATGGAACCTGCAACCCCTCCCCAGATATCTCCCTGCCGGATCGATCCGCCCGCCTTAGCGTTCCCGGTGTTGAGCGTCAACTGCTGCTGATTCAAGGAGTTGGACAACCCATACTGTGCGGCCAACTGGTTCGTACCGATGATGTTGCTGTTCACCTGTGGAGCGTACTGAGCAAGCGCCGTGTTCGCCTGCCCGGATGCCGTCTGCCCGGCCTGCAACGGTAGCAGGTAGTTTTGAAGGGTATTCTGTCGATTCGTGTTGAACGTCGTCAGCGCCTGATTGTATGCCTGTCCGATTTCGTTGCTCGCCAAACCTCCGGCGTAGTTCGTCAGACCCTTCAGCGTGCCGCTGGACAGATTGGTCCCAGTTGCCGCGGCCGCGCCCTGAACGGCCTTTATCCCCTGCTGAAGTTGGAACTGGTAATCCGGGTTGCCTGCGATCTGCGTCGGGTCGAACGAGAACGTATTCGTCAGCCCGCCGCCGGGCGCCAGCGCGGCCGACAGGTTGGTTGCCGCCGTACTCCCAAGGCTGAGGTATGGCTGTAGGTTGCTTGTCTGCGCCTGCAATACCCCCGACAGGACGTCGTTTGCATTCTTCCCCGCGCCCATGACCTGATTCTGCGCTGCTGTTGTCGCAGTGTTCCCGATGTTCATGGCCGACGTGTCAGCGTTGACCAGCGAAGAAACAGCCTTACTGGTTTGGTCGCTTCCGATGATGGCCGAAATCAGAGACATCTTATCCTTGCTCTATTGTAGGACGGTTCATCCCCATGACGTACACGTCATGGAGTACGCCGCCCTTCAGGAAGCATTGCGGTTCCACTCCGGACTGCGTCATCCCGCACGCTTTTGCGAATCCATAGGCGGCTTGGTTGCAGGTGGGGATTTCGGTATAGATTCGTATGCAACTCGTATTAGCCCAGACCCAGCGCGGCAGTTGAGCCCCCGCTTCCATTTTTTGCCATGGGCTCAGGTCCGGGGTGAGGCAGGTATGGACCTCGATTCGCGTCGGCGTTTTCGGGATCAACGCAAAGAACCCCTCGGCCCTCCCATTCAGCATTACAGCCACGTAAACCGCGCCGTCCGATGGCGGCTCATACTCCTCGCGGGAGCCGGAATGATCGTCTGCCATCTGGTCCCATATCCGCGAGTCCCGTGCGATCTCCCGGATGACGTCCATGTCCCGCGTTCTCTGAAGCGTAATCATTCTGTCCCTGGCAATACCCTTACGAACATGTCGATGAGAGAAACCGGAATGGGGTCAGACCCGCTCACCTCCGGTACGAAGTCGCGGCCGGACCCAAGCTGCCTCCAGATCACGCGGTTCTTGTACTTCCCGGTCCTGCCGATCGACTGAATTTTATCGTACGACCAATCGTAGCCCCCATCATAGCTATACCGGAGCGTCACGGTCGGCATCGAGCCGGTTCCTGAAAGTGGTACTCCAGATCCGACTCCCATGAATAATTCCGCGCGGAAGAACGTGTTGCGGAAGTTCATGTTTATCAGATTCGGGGACCTGCGAAGCCACCGCCGAGGCGCTCCGTTGTCGCTGTAGAAGGAG
>CAILIO010000372.1 GCA_903834285.1 uncultured Sphingomonadales bacterium
TCTTCTGCCTCGGAAGTCAGATCGACTTCTTTGAAGAGGCTTGAGAACTCCGGAAGTTTGGCCGCGCGACGATACTCTTCTTCAAAGATCGCCGCATATTTGCCCTTCACCGGGTTTCCATCTTCATCATAGCTGCGGTAAAATTCCACAGCGTCGATGAAAAAGAGGCTGAGCACCTTGATCCCGAGAGGCGCGAGCCGCTTTTCCTTCTCCAGATGTTCATGGATCGTGCGCCGGATCATCAGGCGCTTGAGCGCGTCGGCATCCACGTCGCCGAAGGCCTGCCCCGGCTCCAGGAACGTCTCCCCACCGGGCGTTTTGAGTTCCAAAAGCTGATCGTCCTTGGCGGCCCGAATTTCCCCGATCCGGCAGTCGGCATAGACCGCCCGCTTGGTCAGCTCCTCCAGATCGTCGCCATCCTGGACGACGACTTCCTTCCGGCGCACCGTCTTGCCTTCCAGCACGTCGATTTCGACGCGAGCGGTGATCGGCCCCTTCCCGTTTCTGGCGGAGATAAAGCGGACATAAGCCTTGTTGTGACCGCCCTCAACTTCCAGCGACGCAACCTCGATCTGCTTCACCAGCTTGCGCTCATAGGCATCCACCGCATCAAGCCGGAAAACCATATGATGCTTGTCCGCATGCGTCGCCGAATAGCGCAGCGTGCAAAGCGGATTCATTTCGCCAAGAGCGCTCTTGCCCGCGCCGGTGAGGCCGCCATCGACACTCTGCGGCTCATCCACGATCAAAATTGGATTCGTGGCACGGATCAGATCGATGGGCCGCTCACCACCCGTTTTTTCGTTTTCCTTGTAGAGGTTGTTTACTTCCTTCTTGTTGATCGCTCCGACAGTGACGACCATTATTTGGATGGTAGGGCTGGTAGCAAAGTTGCGGACCGGCGCGGGCTTAGCCGAGTCATAGAGAAAATAATCAAATGGTTGTCCAGAATAGAGGCCTTTGAAGTGCTCTTCAGTGATTTGCAGCGTCTTATAGACTCCTTCTTTGATCGCCACCGACGGTACGACAATCACGAATTTCGTGAAGCCGAAGCGACGGTTAAGCTCGAAAACGGTCCGCAGATAGACATAGGTCTTGCCGGTTCCGGTCTCCATTTCGACGGTAAAATCGCCTGATGCGAGCGACGAGGAGGGCGCGAGGCCGTTCTGGAGCTGGATGGCCTTCAGGTTCGCAATGATTTCGTCATCGAGCAGCGTCAGCCGGTTCCCGATGCCCAGCTCGCTTTCGACAAGGCCCAGCTCGCCCTGAACGCCAAGAAACGCGCCGAGATCAAGGCCACCCTGCCCCGCTTTGTCGGCAATCGGCCGACGGGTCACGGTGAATTCGGTCCGATTGATCTCCTGCCCTCGGAACAGGTCAGCGACGGACTCGATCGCCGCCTTTTGATAATCGAGATCAGGTTCAAAATGTAGCTTCACTGACCCCTCCTTACAGGCTGCGAACGTCGGTAATGCCGTTCTGGTTTAGGATCGCCGCCATATTCGTCTTTGCGATGTCATCAGCGAAACCGGAATCTTTGAATACGATCCGGGTATCAACAGCGGGAGCCAGCTCCTTCACCCAGGCAACGATGCCGACGCTCAGCGGCTCCACCACTTCTTTGGTCAGGCCGTCTGCAAGGCAAGCCATGAGCGCGCCGCCACCGATGGAATGCACTGTCTTTCCGTTGATCTTCCTCTGTTCAATCGGCACGCAAAGATCGAGGCCAAGCTTGAGCAGCAGCTCATAAAGCACGTCCGATTCCGTCCGTCCGTGGACGAGGTGCTCTGCATTCTTGAGCAGGCTGGCGTCTAGGTCGGAGGGATCAGGCTCCCAGGCACGGATGTTAGATGGAGCCAGCTTTAGGACGCGAAAACCGGTGTCAAGCTCTTCCCGGAATTTCAACTCGGCGCGAGCATTGCTTCGCAACTGTGCGCCCGCTCGCTCAATCCTGTCCCTGGTAAGTTGGAAGATGTTTTTGTATTTAGTAGATTCAATGGCCTCAGGGAGCTGGACTAGTATATATCGCCGCTTCACTCCGTCATCTGCATTCAATCGGAGAACCCCGTGTGCCGTTGATCCTGACCCAGCAAAGAAATCAAGCACAATATCCCCGTCGACAAGCCCGACAATGTCAATTAGAAAAGCCAATAGAGCGCTCGGCTTGGCGAAATCGAACTCGATCCCTAACTCCTTAAGCTCGGCTGAGCTCTGCCTGTTCTCATAATCGTCGATAAAGTCCGCTGGAACTTTCCCTTTTTCCTGCTGATCTAAAAGCCACAGCTTAAAGTAAAGGTTATATTTAGACTGCCTCCCATCTTGGTCGACCAACGCGGACGTCGATGTCTCTTTGAATATAATTCGATCCGCGTCACGGGCCACCTTATAGGATTCGTAAGTCCACCTCCAGCACCCGTCAGCGCTAGTTGGCCGTATCTTTTCGCCTTCCTCAATGCTTGCTGGAAAATTCTCACCAGGGGGAATAACGAACGAACCGTCTGGGCACTTAACCCAATATCTCTGATTTGGTCGAGGTGTAAGACTAGGCAGATAAAGCCGTTCTTCTCCATATCGCTCCCCGTCTCGTGGCCCCCCGGACTGTATCTTATTGTAGTAGTTATCAATCTGTGATTGCTTTATTTGTGTTCTAAAATAGGGCGTCACGTTTATATCACGAGCATATATAAGGATATAATCTACGTTTGGTGTAAAAAAGCGGCCCTTCGCACCACCGGTTTTCATCACACGCGAAATATTTGCAACAAAGTTTTCCTCGCCAAAAACGTTATCGAGAACAATACGGGCATTCGCAAATTCCTTAGCTCCAACATTAAACATGAGCACGCCGTCTTCTTTGAGGAGAGATCTGGCAAGTTTAATTCTCGGGAATATCATGTTGAGCCAATTAGTATGGAATCTACCATCGGCCTCTGTATTACTATTAAGAGGTCTACTATCTTCAGACTGTCCTGTGAGTTCGAGATAGTTTTTTATGTTATCAGAAAAACTGTCTTCATAAATTAGGTCGCTGCCCGTGTTGTAAGGCGGGTCAATATAGATGAGCTTAACCTTTCCTGCGTAGCTCTTTTGCAAGAGCTTGAGCACTTCAAGGTTGTCGCCCTCGATCATCAGGTTTTGCGTCGTATCCCAATCGACACTTTCGTCAGGACAGGGAAGCAGCGTGCCGGTTGAGGGCGTCAGGGCAATTTGGCGGGCTTTGCGCTTGCCATGCCAGTTCAGGCCATACTTCTCGTCGCGCTCATCGACAGCGCTGCCCAGGAGCTCCTTCAGCACCTCGAAATCAATGCCCCCTTCCTTGAACGCGTCCGGAAACAACGCTTTTAGCGCCTCGATATTGCCAGCGACGATATCGGCGCTCTTGGTATCGGCGTCGTTCAGGTCGAGTTTCTTGATGTCCGGCATGGGTATGGGCGTCCTTTCAGAGGTTCTTTTTGTGAGTGGCGAGATCGGCTTCGAGACGCTGAATCTGGAGATTCAGGTCCACACGCCGGTTGAGCTGTTTTTCGCGCTTGGCTTGGGAATGCAGGCCGACCAGTTGGCGATTGAGCACCGCCGCGGCGTCCAGTGACTCGCGTCGGCGACCTATCACTTCAGGGTCATCGGTTGCAGCATAGACGCCATTCAGGCGGGCAGCCTTGAGCGCCTCAATCCGCGAGAGCCACCCTTCATAAAGGGTCCAGAGGCTCTGGCGCGGTTGCCGCGCCAAGGCCAGGCTCCGCAGAAACTCCTGTTCTTCGGGCTGATCCTGTTCGGGATGGAGGCCGGACACGCCGACCACGCCGTCAATGACGACACGCTGCGCTTCATTTTGCGCCGCCCGCTTATGGGCGGCGGAGACGGTGAGGCCAGCTTCGTCCGCCGTAATCAACAAGACCGGATAGGGAATGGCGCGATGGATCAGCTCAACAAGCCGCGAGGCTTTCGCCCCTGCGCGAAACACGCAGGCAATAATGGCAATCTCCAGATATTCGCGCACGTCATCGGTGAAGCTCGGCACGCCGATCGTCGCCGCCTTGCAGGCCGCAAGCCATTGCAGCTCATCGATCCCCTCTTGAATGGCACGCTTGTCTGCCGCCGTCGGCGCACCTTGCTCGACCAGCAACTTCTTCGGCACGCGGGCATCGACCCGAGATTCCGGGGGCAGTCCGAGCGCATCCACGACCGCGAGGATGGCACTGTCCACCGTCATGCCCCTGCCCCCGCTTGCGGCAGCACCACAAGAAAGGCGACCACTTCAAAATCATTCATACCGGCAAACTCGCCCTTCAGGGCGTGTGTCCCGCCAGGGGAGAACAGGCTGGCGACAGCCCGTTCCTCGCTTTTCCCAACGATCGACGCCACCGTTCGCGAGAGCAGCTTCTGATAAGGCTCCATGTCCCGCCCGAAGCGAGTTGACTGATCGAAGCGGGCGCAGGCTTCCGCATCGGCCAGATCGCGCCCAATACTCAGTTTTTTCAAGCGATCGAGAACCTGCTTTGCCTGGGTGTAAGGAAGCAGCACGTCGCCGTCGTCGCCGACATGCACCACGAAATGCGGGCTGAGCGGATAGCCCGGCTCCGCTGCGCTTTGCGCCGCCTCCCCCACCGCACGCAGGCAGAAAAAGGCCCCCGGCGAAATCGCCGGTTCCGCACCAACGACCGCTGGGGCGGAGACGACCGCGTAGCTACCCAACGGCAGCGTTTCCAAACTTTCACGGTTGTCGCGGAGATACCCCGCCAGATCGATCCGGAAATCATTGAGGGTCAGATCGGCGATCGAGACCCCGCTCGACAAGTCTTCCAGATCAATCACCGCGTCCTGGAGCTTTTGAAGCTGGGCACGGCGGTATTCCAGATCGTTCATCTGGTTCCCCGCCTGAAACTCGATCACGTTTTCCTCGCCCGTGGCGGAAACATCGAGGAGGACCATGCGGCCGCTCACGCGGGATTCGAGGTCCAGATATTCGTCCAGCTCCATATTCGGCCAGAAATTCACAAGCTGAATCTGACCGTTCGTCGAGCCAATGCGATCGATGCGGCCAAACCGCTGGATAATCCGCACCGGATTCCAGTGAATGTCGTAATTGACCAGATAATCGCAGTCCTGAAGGTTCTGCCCTTCCGAAATGCAATCCGTGGCGATGAGGAGGTCAATCTCCCCTTCCCCGGCCATCTCTTCCGGCCGCTCTTTCGACCGAGGGGAGAAGGCGCTGAGTATCGTGCTCATATCGCCGCGCAGACCCGGCAGCGTCGTCTTGTTGGCCCCCGTTCCGGTGACAACAGCGACATTGATACCGAGCGTCTTGTTCGCCCAGGGCGCAATCTCCCGATAGAGGTATTCCGCCGTATCGGCGAAGGCCGTGAACAATAGCACCTTGCGGTTGCTCTCATTGATCGGACTGTGAACCTTGCGGGCGATCAGCTGTTTCAGGGCGTCCAGCTTGGCGTCGCGATCGGCCGTGACAGCCCGCGCGGCTGACAGCAGGGTCGCAAGCCGATTACGATCCTCAATCAAGTCTTGACGCCACCGCACGCGGTCAACGTCCTGGAGGAGCACTTTGACCTTGCGTCCGACCAGCAGCGATTCAAAGGCAGGATCGTCCACGTCGATATCGTCGATCACCGACTCCTCGACGGATTCCTCGTGCGCATCGATCTTCGCGAGCAGGGACTCAACGTCCGCGAGCTGGCGCTTGATCGTGAGAGCGAAGGAGGCAACCGAGCTTTCCATCCGCTTGAGGATATTCACCCGCAGCAGGTGGATCAGGCTTTCCTCACGGTCCACCTGGCGAAAGAAGCTCTCCCCGCCCCTGATTTTAGTGCTGTATTTCTCGTCATAGGCCGCTTGCTTGTGCGGGAGCACATAGCGCAGCGGCGCATAGGCACCGAGCGTCAGGCGGCGGATTTCATTGTTGATTTCCCGGATAGGACGGAACTCACCCGCAAGGTCCGCATCCGCCTTGATGTTGACGGGCGTGCGCCGCTCGGGAAACTGGCCGGTTTCGGCCGTGCCATAGTAGCGCTGCACATGCTTGCGCGACCGTGCGATCGTCAGCATGTCGAGCAGCTTGAAATAGTCGAAGCCGAGCATATCCATCAGCCGCGACGGCCGACGATCATCGGACGCAAGATCGAGCCAACGATTGAACTGCGCCTGGGCCTTCCGGATCGTGGCCTCAATGCTCGGAATGCCGTGCGCGGCCAAAGCAAGATCATTGCCTTCCGTCATGAAGGCAATCTGGTTCTTCAGGTCGGCCAAGCGGTTGTTCACCGGCGTCGCCGACAGCATCAGCACCTTGGTTTTGACGCCCGCCTTGATGACGCGTTTCATCAGGTGATCGTAGCGCGTATCCCGATCCTTATGGGTGGCCTTGTTTCTGAAATTGTGTGACTCGTCGATAACGACGAGATCGTAATTGCCCCA
>CAILIO010000373.1 GCA_903834285.1 uncultured Sphingomonadales bacterium
GCCCGCGCCATGATAATCTTGGCGAGGTTTTCAGGCGGATCAGCAGGAACGTAGACCTTGCGGGTTGCGCTATATTTTTCGAATTGCGCGGCCCGACAAAGGTGATCCAGCAGCGCGGGCACTGTGATCGGTGCCAACCGCACTACCTTGGTTTTATGTCCACCAGACGCTGCGACCTCATCAACCACCGGGCGCACGAGATCACCACGTTGATAGATTGGCGCGTTGGCTGCGATCAGTGCAATCTCGGCTTCGGTCGCCATGTTGTGCAGTTCGCCCGGATCGATGATGATGGTCGGCGCGCGAAGTGGTGTGGCCTTGATCGCGTTCATAGCCCCGCCTCCTTAGCCAATGCCTCAATCGCCGCTCGCCGGTTGCCGCCGTGATCGAAGTGCACAAACAGGTCGAAGGCATCGCCAAAGCACCCGGTCCCCTTGCTCGCGCCCAGCCGGGCTTCGACATCACTACCGGATAGACTGAACCACTTATCGCCCATGATCCGGGTCGCGTAAGTCGTGCCTTGCTGCTTCGGGCTGCGCCAATGCAGGCTATTTTTCGGATCAGTCAGATAACCGTAATGACGCATCAGGTCGGTGATGGAGTTAGCGCGGTTGAACGCCGCCACCAGATCGTCGGAATCGGCCACAGGACGCCGCAGGGATGCAATCCGCCTCCGCTCCCGGTCGCGCTCTGCCTCCATGCGCAGACCGGCCACACGGGCCACAAGCGCCGCCACAGGGCCATGATCCAGACGAAGGCCAGGCGCATTTATCCCGGTCGAACGCCACGTGAAAAACAGCGGCTCACCATCGCGCCCGCGCAAAGGTTCCCCCGTTTTGGCATGGCGGCGCGGAACGTTGGGCAGGAACACAGGTTGCGCAGCGCGGCACAACGTGCGGTCTGGCCGGATGCCGCCGGGTTCGAGGTGGTCATACAACGCCGTCTGCGTATCGAGCCACACGGGATAGGGTGCCGGTTCGGCCAACGGTAAGATGGCACGCCAGCGACGATCTCCGGGGCGTGCATGCGGGCTTGAATAGACCAAGGATGCCGCAGCACCCGCGAACGCCGTGATAGCGTCCACGAGCACCGCAAGGGCATGGTCGCCGCTATCGACATCAGCGGTCAGTGACACGAACGAACCGCGCGCCTGTTGCGCCGCGTGCGAGCGTGCATCGTGATCAGCATAGCTTGACGGAATGAACGCGGGACCGTGCTGCTTTGGTTGGCGAGCGGGGTGGAAGTCGAACAGGTCGGCAAGGGTTTGCGTCTGATAGCACTCGCCGGTTTTGATGTTGCTGTCATACTGCCCGCTGAACACGACCACGCGGTGATCATGCCAGCGGTGCGGCTGCGGTTTGTGCATGGCTGTCAAGCGTCACCCCCAATCCGCGCGCGGGCCGTTTCGGTCAGGCGCAGGACAGCAGCACTTTTGCCGGTGTCAGGATTGCGCCGCCGTTCGCCGGTCGGTTCCACAAGCCCGTCTGCGATCAATTCGCTAAACCGGGGTTGCAGCGCAGAACCTTTCACCCCGGACACGGCCACCGCTTCGAACGGTGCAGCCGCGCCCATGGCGTAGAGGGTGCGCAGCGCGATAAAGTGCAGGCGCTTGCGGCTGGTCGCCATCGCGTCCGCAGCGTCGGCACTGGCGGCATAGGTCGCGGGGGTCAGGCCCTTTGCGCCGGGTTCGCCGGGATAGAAGTCATCCATATTGCGAACCTCCGAATGCCAGCGCCGCGATGATCGCAGCGGATTCGAGGGTAAGAGCGTGACGGGCGATCAGGTGTTGAACCTGATAGACGGTCGGGTTATTGGCTTCCTGCGTTCCGGTCCCCACCATAACGCGCGAAGCCCGGCTCTTTTTCGAAAGCGTCGGGTTTTCGTTTTTCATGGTCAGGCCACCTCGCTGGTCGAGCGAACGAGCCGCGATGCAAGCCATGCGTCCAGATCGGCGCGGCGATACCGAACCGAACCGCGCGGGCCGGGTGTGAGCTTGGCGAATGCAGGGCCGTTTCCGGTTAGCCGCAGGCGTTCAAGGGTCGGGGTGGAAAGTTTGACGTATTCAGCCGCGCCAGCGGTATCAAGAATGTCAGGGGTAAAGGACGGCGAAGCTCCGCTCGTTTGCGGTGCAGTGCTGCAAATAGACACTTGGGCTATCTCCTGATTGGCGATAGCCCCGCACAGTATGCACACAATTTTTAATTGCACGAGGGAAAATGAGCCTGCAGAAGGCTATTCTTAGACGGCGAAAATCAATTCTGTGTAGGGCCTCAAAGCCGAGTGTCAGCCCGCCAATTTCGATGCGGCACCAATCGGCACCACGTTGTCTTGATCGCGTGGCACAGGTTGCCCGCCGTTGGCGACGCAAGCCATGACGTAAGCGCGCCATGCCTTCGGGTCAGCTTCGCCAGCTTCGTTCTTGAATTGCTCCGGGCGATGGCCCGCGACAACGGCCAGCACAGCAGCGGCCCATCCGCGCAAAGCATCGCGCTTTTCTGCGGCCCAATCGTGTTGCTGGTAAACCGCCACGATCCCGGCACGTGATCCAGAGAGGTGATTGAGCACCGCCTCGGTTACCTCTAGGCGTACGTCCAGACGCTGCAATCCAGTTGCCAGTGTGCGGCGCAGATCATGCACCCGCCACGCCGGGAGCGGTGCAGGGTTTTTCTTCGTCCCGCGCGCTTCACCAATCGCGGAATCAATCGCGAGCTTGGCCTTGGAATAACTGCGGATCGATGTTGCGCCGTCCGTGGTCAACACCGGCCCAGCCTTCGGCCAAGCGGTCGCGTCCAGTTCTTTTGCCTTGGCCTTCATTTGCAGAGCAAGTGCGATTGCGTCCAGTTCAGCCACAACGGCAGGGGCGAGCGGCACGATATGGGTTTTACCGTTCTTGGCTTTGTCGGCAGGAATGGTCCAGATCGAGCGCGCCCGGTCCAGTTCCGCCCACTTCATGCCCGCCACTTCATCGCGCCGTTGTCCGGTCAGGATCAGCAGGCGGTAGAACGCGCCGAACGGACCGGACAGGGTGGTGCTGGCATTCCAGACCGCACCAAGTTCATTGTCGGTCAGAACGCGGTCACGTGCCTCCGGGGCCTTGGGCTTGGCCAAGGTCTTGATCGGGTTCGTCGCCACCGTGCCGCGCTCAACTGCCCAGCGGAAGAATATCGAAGCGTAGGCGTATGCCGCCAAACGAACCGCGCGGCTGCGCTGCGGGATTGCATCGATGATCGGTTGCAGATCGGCGCGGGTGATGTGGGGCAGGGGCTTGTTGGCAAGAGCAGGCCGAAGATACAGTTCAACAATCGACCGGGCTTGGTCCACAGTGCGGGTACGGTGATCCACCTCATATTCCGACAGCCAAACATCAACCTGCTTTGTGAACGTAAGTTCGCCCAGCAGGCGCGCGTGTTCGTCGGCAAGTCGCTGCGCCTCTGCTTTCGCCGCTTTGGCTTCGTCCTCCGCTTGGCGCGGATCAATCCCGCCCTCTACCATAGCTGCAAGCTGCTTTGCGCGGGTGCGGGCTTGGTCAGGGGTAAGGGCACCATGCTTGCCGATGGTGTAGCGCCGGGTCGGGTTGCCTCGCCCGCCTACACGGTATTGAAACAGGTAGACCTTGGCACCGGCAGGCGTGACCTTCACGCCGAAGCCGGACAATTTGTCGTCCCACGTAAACAGATCGACTGCGCCCTTCGCCAGCTTATCAACGCTGTCCTTCGTGATCTTGCCGATTGCCATCGTCCTGCCCTTCAAACCGCTCTAGCAATCACATGGTAAGCACCAGCAATCACATTGACAAGGGTTGAGGATGGGAGTGGATGGAAAAAACCACGCATTTAAGCCATTATTGGATTTGAACCGAAGCAAGTCCGGGTCTTAATCTCTAATTCCTAATCTGGGGGCCATGGGTTCGAATCCCGTCGGGCGCACCACCCCTTTGCCATGGCGATCAGACGCCGATGCGATCCCTCAGATAGGTAAGATACTGGCGCATCGCCTCCATCGCCTCGTCGTTGATGGCAAGGAGATCGCGGCGGCGGTCAAGCGGATCGGACCAGCGCCGGATCAGGCCCATGTCGACAAGGCTGCGGATCTGGCGCAGCGCGGTGCTCATCGGCACGCCGGCGGCCTGGCACACGCTGGAGACCGGGACGGTCTTCTGCTCGAGCCGGGCCGAGGTGAGATCGAGCAGGATATCCCACATCGGATCCGAGAACAGCGCGGGATTGAGGAACTGTCCGCGCTGTTCGCGCATGCGCACGAGCTTGCGGGTGATCTTGAGCAGCTCGGTGTCGTCCACCGGCGCCAGCGGGGCAGTGGTGGCCGGCTGACCCGGTTCGCTGACAGGCCCCCTCAGGCTGGCGCTGAGTGCGGCGAGCGAGCGTTCGCCGCACAGGCGCAGCCACTTGCGCATGGCGCGGCGCAGCGCTCCGGCCAGATCATCGCGGGAGACGGGCTTGGTAAGGAAATCGGCGGCCTCGTTGCGCATGGCGGCAACCGCCACATCGATGCTGCCAAACCCGGTGATCACCAGCGTGACCAGCGGACGTTGCGAGGCAAAGCGCGAGGCAAGCTCGTCGAGCAGCGAAAGCCCGGTCATGCCCGGCATCTGGACGTCGGTCACCACGATGCCGATGGCATCGTCCTCGGCGATGGTGCGCAGCGCGGAAGCCGCATCGAGCGCGAAGCTGCACTGGTAGCCAAGGAGGTGCGCGGCTTCCACGACTTCTTCGGCTGTTGCCCGGTCATCATCGACGACCAGGATCCGGCAATGCGCATTGTCCCGCTCTGTTAGCGCTTTTGCGTTCATGACCTCACGTTACACCTAAATCGCCCGCGAGCATTACATCCGTATTGGGTTTTATTCCCGTCAAAAGCGCGCATGTCGTATGAAAGCGCATCGATCAACGCAGGATCGGTGCCAATGTGGCACCGATCCGGCTCGATTGCCTCAGGGTAAATGCCTAGAATTACCCCATGGCTACTTCTTTTGCTTAGAATTTGATCACGGGCACGCATCGCGGGGCGGGGTGTCAGGGGCGCAGGTAAAAATGATTGATGACAGTGACGCACAGGTTTCGGATTTTCTGCATGAGCTGCGCCAACCACTCAACGTGATTGGCCTTGCGACTGGCAATCTGCGCTCGGCACTCTGCCCCGGCCTTGCGCGGGAGCAGGCCGATTATCTTGCCGCCAAGCTCGACCGCATCGATGAGCAGGTGACGCGGGTCGCGCAGCTTGCCGACCAGCTGGCCGCCGCGGCGCGCGATGCGCTTCTGGCCGCGCGCCAGAGCTGAGGCGGAGTAGCGACCGATGTACGGAATGACTCACCGCGCGCTTCGTCAGATGATGATCGACCGGCTCGGCCCATCGGCCTGGGCAAAAGTCGAGCGGGAGACAGCAACGGGGCCTGCAGATCTCATCAGCCTGTGTGTCTATGATGATTCAAAGACCATCGCGCTGATCAGCGCCTCCGCCGCGCGCCTTGGCATGGAGGTGGACGAGGCGCTGCGGATCTTCGGCCGCTACTGGGTGCGATTTGCCGAGCTCAGCTCGTTCGGTCCGATCATGGACTTTACCGGGCAGGACCTCGTCACCTTCATCAACAATCTGGACCGGATGCATCGCTCGGTCGTGCTGGCGATGCCCGATGCGCGGGTGCCTTCGTTCACGCTGATCGAGGAGACGCGCGAGCGGCTGCTGGTGCGCTATCGCTCCGATCGCACCGGGCTTGAGGCTTTCGTGATCGGGCTGCTCGAGGGTCTGATGGACCGGTTGAACGAGACAGGCACCGCCAAACTGGTTGGGCATACGAACGGCGCGGTCGATTTCGCCATCCAACTCGACAGGAATTGACCGGGATGCAAGCTGCTGTCACGATCCGTGAATCGCAGCTTGGGGCGCTTTTCCGCGCATTCATCATGGTTGACGCGCGCTTGGTCGTCATCGCCACCGGGCCGTTTTTCCTGAGCCGCGAGACCGAGGTCGTGCCCGGCGCGCAGCTGGCTGAACTGTTCTCTCTCCGCCACGACCGCGACGATGCCCATGCGCGGCCGCTCGACGTGGCGATCCCGGCGATGGTGGATACGCCGGAGCGGCTCGAGCTGTTCTGCAAGAGCAAGAACATCCGGCTGGCGGGGATTGTCTTCTCGGCCGAGGAGGGCTTCCTGCTCGCGCTCAACATCGTGCCCGAGGACTTCATTATCGAAGGTCAGGGGCTCCACATCACGGACTTCTGCCAGATCGACGCCTCGGTGCCGGCGCTGACGCTGATCGGCATGCAGCGCGCGCTGCTGGCCGAGGCGCGGCAGGCGGCGATCGACCTGGCCAATGCCCAAGCCGAAGCGGTGGAACTGCTGGAGCGGACCCAGCGGCTCGGACGCTATATCGTCCACGATCTGACCAACTACCTCTCGATCATCCGGCTCAATGTCGCCAACCTTGCCCGCTCGGGCGGCAGTGCGGAAATGAGCCGGGCCGCGATCGAGGCGGCGACGCGCCATGTGAGCGATCTGGTGCTGTCGCTCGAACGCCTGACCGGTCACCGCGACGTGGAAGTGCCGCCGCTTGCAATCGACCAGACTATCCGGGCCAACCTCGCGTTCCTCGCCGCATCGCTGCCGCAGGATTTCACGCTCGATTTCATCGGCAGCGCGGCGCAGGTCGCGGTGCGGGTGGGGCGGACCGAACTCGTGACGATACTTACCGACGTGATCGTCCATGCGCGCGGTGCGATGCCCGATGGCGGTGCGATCACGATCACGACCTATCGCTCGGACGAGGGCCCGGATGGGGCTATTTCCGCGCGTGGCGCCTGGCTCGTTATCAAGATCATCCACGACGGCACCGGGATCGACAAGGACACTGCGCGGATCATGCTCGATCCGCATGCGCCGCTCCAGGCAGACGGGGCGGACTTTCCGCTGCGCTCGGTCAGGACCTGGTCGCGCTCGACGGGGGGCGATGCCCGGATCACCGCGCTGACGGCGGCGGGGACTGACATCCGCATCTATCTGCCGGTCAGCGACGAGGGAAACGTGGTGGAGTACCACGCGGTGCCAGCTCCCGTGGGCGCCGCGCATCAGCCGGTGCGGACAGCACGGGTGCTCGTCGTCGAGGACGAAGTCCATGCTCTTGAAGCGGTGGTCGAGATCCTGCGCCTTGAAGGCTACCACGCAACGCCCGCCTGCAACGCTGCGCAGGCGATCGAGGCGCTGGAAAGCGGCGATTTCGACATACTGCTGACCGACGTGGTCATGCCCGAGCGCAACGGTGTCGAACTGGCGCACGAAGTCGAGGCGCGGCATCCGCAGATCGGGATCATCCTGATGAGCGGCTACCTGCCCGATGAAAGCATGCTGCGGCCACATTGGCGGATGCTGCGCAAGCCGCTCGATCTCAGCCTGCTTTCGCAGACGCTGGCGACGGCCCACGCCATGCTGGCGGATAGCGCGACCACCTAGGATCCTAGAGCCGTTCCAACTCGCGGATCAGCGTACCGACGGGGAAGGGTTTTTCGAGCAGCGGCCAGGCGAGACCGGTTTCGGCATGCCGCGCGGCATTGCCGGACATCACGATAACGCGCAGCTGCGGATCCTTGAGCACGGCCTGCCGGGCCAGCGCGGTGCCGTCCTCACCATTATCGAGCAGCAGATCGCAGATCAGGACATCGAATGTCTCGCGCGCGAGGGCTGCGAGTGCGTCGTGCGAAGTCGTGCAGCCGAGCGCTGAATGCCCGGCGAGGCTCAGGGTCTCGACCATGCCGCTGAGCAGATCGGGCTCGTTGTCCACAATCAGCACGCGCCGCCGCGCCGGTTTCGGCGCGGTCAGGGCGAGCGGCCGCCGGTCCCCGGTTCCTGCCGCGCCGCTGCTGGCCGGAAGCACGATCTGGACGGTGGTGCCTGCCGGGCTGCTGCTCAGGATGCGGGCGGTGCCGCCGTGGTGCACGGCAAAGCCGAGGACCGCCGAGAGGCCGAGCCCGGTGCCCTTGCTGACACCCTTGGTTGAAAAGAACGGCTCGAACGCCTGTTCGCGGACATCTTCGGTCATGCCCGAGCCCGTGTCGGCGACCTCGACGAAGACCAGTGGAACACTTTGCAACCCGGCAGGCAGACCTTCGCGGCCGGGGCAACCCTCGGGAGTATCGCTAAGCCAGGTGCGCAAGGTGAGTGTGCCATGATCGCCCATCGCGTCGCGCGCATTGATGGCAAGA
This sequence comes from uncultured Sphingomonadales bacterium, assembly GCA_903834285.1. Lineage (GTDB taxonomy): Bacteria > Pseudomonadota > Alphaproteobacteria > Sphingomonadales > Sphingomonadaceae > Novosphingobium. The sequence goes on from CAILIO010000373.1 coordinate 8,210, forward strand.
TTGACCAGCGCGTTGTTGAACCCGGCCGGATCGACTTCGACCGGCAACGGCGCGTCCCACAGCTGAACCTGCACGTCGATGCCAGGGCCAACCGCCGCGCGGACCAGCGCAAGCAGGCGCATGGTCTGGCTGTTGACGTCGGCGAGCTCTGGGATGCCGCGCGGGTGGCGGGCAATGCCCAGCAGCGAACGCGTGATATCGACCCCGCGCAGCGCCGCTTGTGCGATCAGGCTGAACCTGTCGCGCACCGCTTCGCTGTCGGCCTCACGTCCGCCGATTTCCGCGTGGGTCGCGATGATGCCGAGGAGATTGTTGAAATCGTGGGAGAGCTCGCCGGAGATCTGGCCGAGCAGTTCCATCTTGCGGCTGCTCAACAGTTCGGACTTGGCCTCGATCATCACGATTCCCTGCGCGAGGCTGACGCTCATTTCTTCGAGAATGCGAATTTCGTCATCGGCAAAGGCGCCCGGCTCATCCGAGTAGAGGGTGAGCGTGCCGAACGCGCGCGCATCGTGCAGCAGCGGGAACGCGGCAATCGCCTGGAATCCTTGGTTGAGCGCAGCCTCGCGCCAGGGGGCCAGTTCCGGATCGTTGGCGACCGAGCAGGACACCGAGACGCGGCCCTCGCGCATCGCTCTTGCGGTAGGACCCTGGCCGAGCACGGGATCGTCGGGGCGGATGTCGAGTGCGGTGATGTAGTCCGCGTGGGACGCGGCATGGGCGGTGACCCTGATCTTGGCGACGGGGCCAAATTCCCTGAGCCCGATCCACGCGGCGGCATAGCCGCCCGCTTCGGTCAGGCTCTGGCACACCAGCTTGTGCAGTTCGGAACGCGACTGGGCACGCGAGATTGCCGCATTCACCAGCGCAAGTGCCCTGAGTGCGCGGCGATTGCGCAGAATGCTGGCGTGGTAGCGCCGGTCTTCGGTCACATCGCAGGCAAAGCCGATCCAGTAACCGCTGCGCTTGCCCTTGATCTCGTGAGGATGGAACTTGACGTTCAGCACGCGCTCTTCGCCCGTTGCCGTCTGCATGCGGAACTCGGTGCGGAAGGTTTCGAGCCCGGCCTGACCTGCGCGGATCTCGCGGCGGACGCGCTGGCGATCCTCGTTGTGGACCATTTCGAGGCGGGATTCAGCGGCCTGGAACAACGTGAGCGCGTCGTGGCCCCAGACCTGTTCGTAAGTCTCGGTCGTAAATGCGGTTTCACCCGAGGGATAGGCCTCGATCCAGATGATCTGGTCTATCGCGTTGGCGGCGATCCGGGCGACATCGAGCTGCCCGAGCAGTTCCGCGCGTACGATGAGCAGATGGCCCAGAGCCCAGACCAGGGAGGCAATCATCAGGCCGGCGATCGCCAGCGCCGGAAACGCGAAGCTTGCCCGTAATTCGACAGCCACCAGCAGCGCGACACAGATCGCTGCGACCGGTGGCCATACCCGCGCATTGACGCGCTTGTCAGACATTATCCCGACGCCCCTTTTACTGGCGTTGCGGCCAGC
>CAILIO010000374.1 GCA_903834285.1 uncultured Sphingomonadales bacterium
TGCGCTGTGGCGTGACTCTGGCGCGGGGCGGATTGAGAATCCTTAACCTTCGCGCTTTATCTGCGGGTGCATTGTGATATGAGCGCGCGGGGGCGTGCACACGACACGCGATCGCCCCCTTGTTGAAACGTCAGGAGCAAGCACTATAGCCCCCCCACCCCGGCGCATGATGGCGCCCCCTGTAAAGACCGGCCCCCGCTACAACCAGCTCATCACCGTGCCCAAAGTGCGTGTGATCGATGAGAACGGCGAAAATCTGGGCGTCATGTACACCCGCGAGGCGATCGATCAGGCCGCCGAAGTCGGTCTCGATCTGGTCGAAGTCTCGCCCAACGCAGATCCGCCGGTCTGCAAGTTCCTCGATGTCGGCAAGTTCCGCTACGAAGCGCAGAAAAAGGCCAACCTCGCCCGCAAGAGCCAGAAGACGCAGGAGATCAAGGAGATCAAGATGCGTCCGAACATCGATGACCACGATTACGACACCAAGATGCGCAATGTCGTGAAGTTCATCGAAGAGGGCGACAAGGTCAAGATCACGCTCCGCTTCCGCGGCCGCGAGCTTTCGCACCAGCAGCTCGGCATGAACCTCCTGCGCAAGGTGCAGGACGACGTTGCCGAAATCGCCAAGGTCGAAGCCTTCCCCCGCATGGAAGGCCGCCAGATGCTGATGGTCCTCGCGCCCAAGTAAGGCGCCGGGCGAACCGTCGCTTCCAGCAAAACCGATTTCCTACCCGGCCCTTCATCGCCTATGGCGTTGGAGGGCCAGTGCGTTGCGCAGGCGGGGCAAAGGGCGATGGAATGGTGATGCCGGGCGCGGGTGGGCGGCTGATCGAGAAAACCGATCAAAACCGCGATACTGATCGATCTGAAGTATTCCCCAGGACAGTGTCAACTGTGTCAACTTGGTCCCGATCCGGGACTCGCGGGCCCGCCGCATGAGCGCCCGCGCCATTGCTCTTGTCGCCGGCCCGCTCGGCCTCATCGCCACGCTGTTCCTCGCCGCGCCTGCGGGCATGCCGCCCACCGCGTGGCACACCGCCGGGCTCGTCTGGTGGATGGCGGTCTGGTGGATGACGGAGGCGATGCCGCTTTCGGCCACCGCCATGCTGCCCTTCATCGTCCTCCCGCTCACCGGCGTGGTCGATGCGAACAAGACCGCGGCGGCCTATTACTCACCCATCATGTTCCTCTTCGTCGGCGGCGCCTTCCTTGCGCTCGCCATCGAGCGCACCGGCCTGCACCGCCGCCTTGCGCTCACCATGCTCGCCCATGCCGGCACCAGCCCTGTGCGGCTGCTGCTGGCGGTGATGATGGCGACGGCCTCGATCTCGATGTTCATCTCGAACACCTCGACCGCGCTGATCATGATGCCGATGGCGCTGGCCATCCTCTCCTCTGGCGGCGTCAAACCGGGCGAGACGGACGGCATGGCCGGCGCCCTGCCGATGGGCGTCGCCTTTGCCGCAACCCTCGGCGGCTACGGCACCATCGTCGGCACCCCCACCAACGCCATCGCCGTGGCTCTGCTTGACCGCACGCTGGGCGTGAAGATCAGCTTCCTTGAATGGTCCGCCTTCGGCCTGCCGATCGTGCTGGTCGGCGTGCCGCTCGCCGCCCTGATCATCGCGCGCGTCCACCGCATCGGCCCCGGTTCGTTCGATCCCGCGGCCGCGCGCGATGCCATCGAGCATTCGGTGCACTGGACCGTCCCCGAACGCCGCCTTGTCCCGCTGTTCCTCCTCACCGTGCTCGCCTGGGTCACGCTCCCGCTCACCGAAGGCCTGTTTCCCAAGGGCGGGCTGACCGACGGCACCATCGCCGCGATTGCCGGCCTTACACTCTTCGTCCTCCCCGACGGCACGGGACGCGCGATGCTGACGTGGAAAGAGGCCAACCGCATGCCCTGGGACGTGATCCTGATGTTCGGAGGCGGGCTCAGCCTCGCCATGGGCATGGATGCGTCGGGCCTCAGTGATTGGCTCGGCACCGCGATGCTCCCCTTGCGCACCGTGCCACTGCCGGTGGTGGCGCTGGTGCTGGTCGGCTTCGTGGTGATCGTCACCGAGTTCGCCAGCAACATCGCGGCCGCCAGCGGGATCATGCCCGTCGTCGCCGCGCTCTGCGGCGCGCTCGGGGCCGATCCGATCCTGCTCGCCCTCCCCGCCGCGCTCGCCGCCAGCTGGGGCTTCATGCTCCCGGCCGGAACCGGGCCCAACGCGCTTGCCTGGGGAACCGGCCATATCGCCATGCCGCGCGTGCTGCGCGCCGGGCTGATGCTCGATCTGGCCGGCGTGCCACTGATCGTCGGCACGGTCTGGGGGATGGCCGCACTGATGCGGCTGGGCGGCGGCTAGCGGCCGGCGATGGAGCAGCCCTCTGCCTTCAGCCAGGGCGCGGGCCGCGTGCTCGGCTCGCCGCTTCGGCTGCTTTCGGGCACGCTGATCTACGTCGGGATCGTCTTCGCGGTTTCCACGCTGGGCTATATCGTCAGCGGCTGGCCGGTGGGCGATGCCGCCTATATGGTGCTCCTCACCATCTTCTCGGTCGGCTACGGCGAAGTCCGCCCGATCGACACCGCGTTCCTGCGCCTATGGACCACGGCCACGATCGTGCTCGGCTGCACCGGCATGATCGTGCTCACTTCCGCGCTCGTGCAGGTGTTCACCCTGTTCCAGTTCCGCCAGCTTCTGGGGGTAGGCAAGATGCAGACCGAAATCGACAAGCTCAAGGATCACGCGATCATCTGCGGCATGGGCCGCATCGGCCTCCAGCTGGCCAAGGCGCTGACCGAGGCGCGCCATCCCTTCATCCTGATCGAGCGCACCGCCGAAAAGGCCGAGGAAGCGCGCGCTGCCGGCTGGCTCGTGCTGGTTGGCGAAGCCACGCAGGAAGAAACCCTGCGCGCCGCCGGGATCGACCGCGCCCGCGTCCTTGCCTCGGTCTTGCCCGATGATGCCGCCAATGTGTTCATCACGCTCTCGGCGCGCAGCCTCAACCCCGATGTCCAGATCATCGCGCGCGGCGAAGCGCCCAGCACCGAACGCAAGCTGTTCCACGCCGGAGCAGACAAAGTCGTGCTCCCCACCCACATCGGCGCCGAACGGATCGTCGAACTGATCCTCTACCCCGCGACCGACACGCGCATCCAGGATGCCGAGCACATGGGCGAAGCGCGGCGGTTCCTCCACGATCTCGGCCTCGATGTCGAAGTCGTCACCGCGGTTCCCAAGGGCGCCCTCACCGGCGCCACCGTCGGCGAGGCCGAACGCCGCGGCGCGGGCGCCTTCTTCATCGTCCAGATCGACCGCGTCGGCGGCCAATCCATCCAGCACCCCGGTGAGGACGTGAACATCGAACCCGGCGATACGCTGGTGCTCATCGTGCGCGGCACCCGCCTATCTGCCGGCGCGATCTTCGGCCTGCCGGCCAAGCCCGTGAAGCAGGGCCGCACGTATGTGGGATGAGCCGCTCATTCCGGCGCCAGAGCGAACATGCCCCGATAGAACGCGCGGCTTTCTTCATCGGGCACCAGGTTGAGCCAGCTGTTCTGGGTCAGCCCGGGGAAGCGCAAGGGGTTGGGCAACACGCACCGGCCCCCGCCCTCCAGGGTCTTGGGCACCGTATTGGCCTGATGCGCAATCGCCAGCATGGTCTTGACCGGATCGAGCTGCACCATCGGCTCGGTGAAATTGCGCGTGAACGAGGGCTCCTCCCCCACTGCTGCGGTGGGGTCATAGGCATGGCGCCGGGCATAGCCGCGCGTATAGGCAATAGCGCCGTTGCCCGAATGGTTGCGGTGAAACGGACCGAACGCCGCCAGCGTGCCGGTCGCGGTAAACCAGGTCAGCATCACCGTCGATCCGGCGAGCTTGCGCCCCGATGCCTGCAGCGATTGCACCGCGTGCGACACGCGCGTGGCTGGGTAATAATCGTCATCGTCAAACGCCACGATGATCTCGCCATCGGCAAACCGGTTCAGCCGGTTGCGCTTCTCGCCGAGCGGAACGCGGGCCTCGCTGCGGTAGAGGCGGACATCCAGCCCGGTCTTCCACGCCTCCGGCATGACCAGCGGCTCCGGGCTGTCATCGAGGATCACCACTTCGATCAGGTGCTGTGGATAGTCCTGCAGCCTGACGCACCGCAGCATTTGCGGGATGAAGTCGGCGCGGCCATACGTTGGGGTAACGATGCTTACGGTAGGCAGCGCCATGACAGCCAGACTTTGCAAATGAGATGTTCGCAGCGAGGCAATCGCCTTGGCTGCTGGTAAAACCGGTGAGGTTCGCCCCGCCAACCCGGTGGTGGGCGGGGCGTTCACATCATCAGTCAGGATCAGGCAAGCGCCTGCCGGCGACGGCCGAAGCGGGTGAAGCCGAAGCCAAGCAGCGAGACAAGCCCGGCCAGGATTCCACCACCTGCAAGCGGCGCGGGGGCCGCCGGTCCGACCGGACCGATGGTGAGTGAAAGATTTTGCGGAAGCACCTGATCGCTGGGGTATGAGAACGAATTATAAGTGTAAAATGAATACGTGCCCGGCACAAACATATCAAGTGCGGATCCCGAGACGTTGGTATTCGCTATGAAGTTAGCGCCGACATTGCCGCCAAAAAAACTGTAATCGCTGCCGAGAATCTCGTCATATGACGAAGTGCCGCCATACATTTCGGGATTACCTCCATCACTATATACGAAAAACCCATTTGCGCTAGGGTCCGACCAGAATTGGGTGTAATTGGTCTTGAAGAAACCGGTACCCGAACCGAGGACGTTTGAGTATACGCCTTGATAATACGATCCATCAGTATATGAGGAGACCGGAGTGGAATCGATATTGAACGATCCCACTTCCGTACCTTGATCACTGAACGTGAACTTGTAGATGTTCGCGCTCGCAGGCACAGACGCCACCAATGCGAACGCCATCGCGGCCGCTCCGGCCGACAAGCGCAGTCCATTCCATTTCAAAACCATAAACACCTCTGTTGTGAGGTGATGCAGCATGGAACCGGATTGGCTCCATCTCGCCCCATCGACCGTGCGCCCCGGACGTGACGTCAAGGCGCAAGATTTCCCCGTTTTGGGACATTGGTTAAAATTGTCCGCTGGGTATATGGCCGAAAGGTTTATGCGCTGGCCGTCCAGCAGGCAGATTGGTGTCCTGCCGACCATCGGGCGGCCCCATCTGGTTCGCCACCGCAGCCGGTAGCGCACCCCAACAAAAGGGGCGCGGAAAGGTTTCCCCTTCCGCGCCCCCTGATCGCGCGCAGTTGTCGTTTCCCCGAACGCTGCCGCTCGAGGGATCAGGCGATCACGCCAGCACGTTGCCGCGACGGGCAAACCGGGTCATCCCCAGCCCCAGCAGCGCCGCGAGCGCCGAAAGCAGCCCGCCGCCAACCAGTGGCGCGGGCGCGGGCGGACCGATCCGGAGCGTCATGCTGACCGGGTTGAAGTTGCCGGAGCCTGACGCGGAAAACCAATGGCCATGGGGGTCGGTAAACGTATAGGTTCCGCTATTGAACTCGTCATACAGGCCACTGGAGATCGCGTTCGCCGTCAAGAGATTGGATGTATCGATTGATCCAAACGCCTGACTGTGCTGATGATCGCCATTACCGTACGCATCAGTTGAAATGTTTATGTAGCCATCCTGGCCAATTGACGCACTAAAACCGGAATGAACACTATCCGTATAGATCGGCTGGAAATATCCGGTTGCATTCGAGACGTCGTACTGCCCGTAACCGTCAACCGTAAAATTCGGGTTTGAGTCAATCACCCCCGATCCCACGTTGGTGCTGTTGTCGATCTCCGTCTCGGTAAGCGTGAAACTATACAGCTTCGCCTGCGCCGGCGTCCCTGCCACCAGCGCAACTGCCAGTGCCGCCGCTCCGGTCGTCGCGCGCAATCCGTTCCAATTCACAGTCATAACTACCCCTGTTGAGGTGATGTAGCATGGAGCAGAATTTGCTCCATCTCGCCCCATCAGCTGTGCGCCCCAACGTGACTTCAACGCACATCGCCGCCCCCGGGTGAGGGCTTGGGGAAATTTACCTGACACGGATATCGCCGAAAGGTTTACGGGCCGAACCGATAGCAGGCAGTTCGCTGCGATGCCCTCACGCGGGCGTCTTCATGGGGCTCGTAAACAGCCATTGGCCGCAGCCCGCAGCGCACCAACGCAAAAGGGGCGCGGAAAGGTTTCCCCTTCCGCACCCCCTGATCGCGCGCAGTTGTCGCTCCCTCGAACGCTGCCGCTCGAGGGATCAGGCGATCACGCCAGCACGTTGCCGCGACGGGCGAACCGGGTCATGCCCAGCGCCAGCAGCGCCGCGAGCGCCGAAAGCAGCCCGCCGCCAACCAGTGGCGCAGGAGCCGCCGGACCGATCCGGAGCGTCATGCTGACAGGGTTGAAGTTGGATGGCGTGCCAGTGTATGACCCATCGTTGTAATTGTAGGTAGACATGTTAAAGTATCCACCTGAATTACCAAGGTCATATTGACCAAGCTGAAATACATCATATTGCCCATTGGCAATTGCACCTGGTGTGAACAGGCTCTCTGCACTAATTTCACCTGACATATTGTTGTCTTGGTAGAAATCAATTCCGCCTACGGTTTGGTAAGAACTATTGTAGATTCCCGCTCGGTTGGAACCGTAATTTTCTACGTAGAATTGACCGCCAAAATTTTGATAAATCGGCTTAAAAATGCCGGAAAAATCGGTCATGTTATAATAGGCATTAAAGTAGCCATTACCACTATAAATGTACGAATTTGCTGTATCGATGATACCCGATCCCACATTGGTGCTGCCATCAGCATCGTGCTCGGTCATCGTGATCTTATACATCGCCGCCTGCGCCGGCGCACCCGCCAACAGCGTGAGCGCCAACGCCGCCGCTCCGGCCGACGCGCGCAATCCGTTCCAATTCAAAATCATATCAATCCCCAGGGTGCCGATGCAGCACGGAGCCAGACCAGCCCCATCCCACCGCTTTCGACACCGCCCGCGAACCTGCTCATAAAAAAGGCACAGAGTTCGAGACGCGGCAAAGAGGTTAGTTTCAAGAAATTATCAA
>CAILIO010000375.1 GCA_903834285.1 uncultured Sphingomonadales bacterium
CCTGCGCAAACGTCGAGAGGCCAGACGATGACGATCAATTTCCAAGCTCCCGAACTCCGGGAACTCAAGCCCCGCATCATGGTGTGCGGCGTTGGCGGCGCGGGCTGCAACGCGGTCAACAACATGATCACGTCGGGCCTGACCGGGGTCGATTTCATTGTCGCCAATACGGACGCCCAGGCGCTTACGACCTCCAAGGCCGAGCGCATCATCCAGATGGGCCTGCAGGTGACCGAAGGTCTTGGCGCGGGCGCGCAGCCCGAGGTCGGCCGCGCGGCGGCTGAGGAAACCATCGAAGAGATCCGCGATCATCTGATGGGCGCGCACATGTGCTTCGTCACCGCCGGCATGGGCGGCGGCACCGGCACCGGCGCGGCCCCCGTCATCGCTCGCGTCGCGCGCGAGATGGGCATCTTGACCGTGGGCGTGGTCACCAAGCCGTTCCACTTCGAGGGCATGCGCAGGATGCGCCTCGCGGAGGCCGGCATCAACGAGCTCACCAAGGCCGTCGACACGCTGATCGTCATTCCGAACCAGAACCTGTTCCGCATCGCCAACGAGAAGACGACCTTCGCGGACGCCTTCGCCATGGCCGATCAGGTGCTCTATTCGGGCGTCGCCTCTATCACCGACCTCATGGTCAAGCAGGGGCTCGTCAACCTCGATTTCGCCGACGTCCGCTCGATCATGCGCGAGATGGGCAAGGCCATGATGGGCACCGGCCAGTCCTCCGGCGACAACCGGGCGATCCTGGCCGCCGAGGCCGCCATCGCCAATCCGCTGCTCGACGAAGTCTCCATGAAGGGCGCGCGCGGCCTGCTGATCTCGATCACGGGCGGCAGCGACCTGACCCTCTATGAAGTCGATGAAGCCGCCAGCCGCATCCGTCAGGAAGTCGACGAGGACGCCAACATCATTCTGGGCGCCACCTTCGACGACGCGTTGACTGGCCTGATCCGGGTTTCCGTGGTGGCCACCGGCATCGATCATCCGCTCAACGCCCGCGAGCAGGTCGAAGCGGAGGCGCGGATCGCCGAAGCCGCCCAGAAGCTTCGCCCCAACCCCGCCCCCCGGCAGCCCGAGCAGGTGCGCTACCAGCAGCCCACGTTGAGCGAAGGGCCCGTGGAGCAGCCCGTGGCTTACGAGGCCGCTCCGGCCTATTATCAGCCAGCGCCTGCGCCGCGCGCCGCGGCCTATGTCGAGCCTCAGGCGCGGTCGATCCCCGAGGCTGACGCGGGCCATTTCATCCCGCCGCAGGCCGAGCAGCCGATTCGCGCGCCCCGCATGCCGACCATCGACGACCTGCCCCTGCCGGCGCAGAATCAGCTGCGCGCCCAGCGCGGGCAGCCCGCCGAAACCCCGGAGACCAAGCGTCGCACCCTGCTGGACCGCCTCGCTTCCTTTGGTTTGAGCCGTCAGGAAGAAGAGCGGGCCGCCCCCGGCGGCGCTTCCGGAGCTCACGAACATCCCGGAGGAGATCGTCACGATCGCTTCCCTTCGGCGGCACCCGAAGAACTATCGCGCGCACCCCGAGGCGCAGCTCGAGCACATCGCCCAGAGTCTCCGGGAGTTCGGGGTTTATCGGAACGTCGTCGTCGCGAACGACGGGACGCTCCTCGCCGGTCACGGCGTGGTCGAGGCGGCGGAGAAGAAGACGGGCCTGAAGACGATCGCCGTCAAGCGGATGCCGTTCGGCCCGGACGACCCACGTGCAATGAAGATCCTC
>CAILIO010000376.1 GCA_903834285.1 uncultured Sphingomonadales bacterium
ATCGTCGGCCAGGTCATGCTGGCGCGCGATGTGCTGGGTGAATGGCCAAAGGGGTCGATGGCCGGGCTCGACTTTGATGAGCCGGACGACGACGAACCCTCGGCCGACTACACGCCGGACGGTCGGCTCCTCACCAACATCGTGATGATGGGCATGGGTGAGCCGCTCTACAATTTCGAGCACGTCCGCGATGCGTTGAAACTGGTGATGGACGGTGACGGCCTTGCACTCTCGAAGCGCCGGATCACACTATCGACCAGCGGCGTCGTGCCGATGATGGCACGCGCGGGCGAGGAAATCGGCGTCAATCTCGCGGTCTCGCTCCATGCGGTGACCAAGGACGTGCGCGACGAGATCGTCCCGATCAACCGCAAGTACGGGATCGAGGAGCTGCTGCAGGCTTGCGCCGACTATCCCGGTGCTTCAAATTCGCGGCGTATCACCTTCGAATATGTCATGCTGAAGGATAAGAACGACCGCGACAGCGACGCCCATGAACTCGTGCGACTGCTGCGCCAATATGATCTGCCCGCCAAGGTGAACCTGATCCCGTTCAATCCCTGGCCAGGCGCACCTTATGAGTGCTCGACACCCGAACGCATTCGCCGCTTTGCCAAAATCGTGTTTGACGCAGGCATTTCCGCCCCGGTGCGTACCCCGCGCGGCCGCGATATTGATGCTGCCTGCGGACAGCTCAAGACCGCGGCCGAACGCAAGTCTCGCGCCGAAGTCGACCGGTTGCTCGAAGAAAAACAGGCCGCGCTCGGCTAAAGACGATCAGCTCGCCGAGAAGCTGCTCGAGAGACGGAAGGTAGCCTGCAGCGTTGCGCCATTCACATAGCGCACGCGGTAGAGCGTTGCGGTGCCCACCGCGCCGCACATCCGCACGGAAAGGTTGGCCGCTCCGCCCGCAGCCACGGCTTGGCTCGCAATCGCCTGATAGGTCGCGCCGGTATCGAGCGACTGGTCAATGAATAGCGTGCCCGCCTGGTCGGCAAAAGCCGTTGTATTGAAAAACGCGAACTGGCCCGCACTGTTGGCGCGCCCCGTACCGGTAAACGTGGCCGATGCGGCAAGCACGGTCGTGCTGTCGGTAAAGCCGGTCCCGGCGTTGACGACGGTCGCCGTACCGCTCACCGTAACGCTGCCGATCCCCGCCGCTCCCCCAGCGAGCGAGACACCCGTCGATGGCGCCACCTGCTGCTTCTGGCTCAGCACCACCGAAACGGTGCCGCTCGTATAAGTGGAGACACGGGCCCGCACGAAGGCTGCCGAGGATACATAAGTATAGATGCCGGCAGAAGTCGAGGTTCCTCCAGGCGAGGCAGAAGTTGATGCGGCGTTGATAACCGGAAGCGTGACCCAGTTGGTTCCATCGTTCGACTGCTCGTATGTGATCGTGCAGGTCGTGCCGGCGCTTGTCACGTGGAACGAGCCGCCCATGTAGAGATTGTTGCTCGACGAGACCACAGTCGTGGCCGATGTGACACTGCCCGAAATCGTCGATCCCTCGCTGCACGACCGGTAGATCGCCGAGAGCCAGCCGGTGAGACCGGTTCCCCCGGTCGGCATCGTCGTACCGGTGATCGCCGCGGCCGCCGGCTCGAGATTGGCGATGTCATTTGCCATGCCAACCGAAAGGCTGGCGGCGGACGTCTTTGGCCCGAGGTTGGTCGGAAGCTGGCCGGAAATGGCGGAAAGCGAGGCCATCACCGTCGCCTGATTCGCGGCGCTTGCCGCACCGGTGGGCAAGGGCAGGCTGACGGCGCTGATCGCCTGGGTCCCAACGCTGCCGGAAATCGCGACGGGCAGCGGTGCGGCGGCGCTCACGGTCTGGGCAGTCCCATCGACATTGGAAAAGGCGACGGCATTGGCCGGGGTGAACAGCGCAGGGAATGTTACCGGTGGATTTGGCATGAACTCTCTCCAGACAGGCAGGGGAAGTGCAAGCACAAATAACCTATTTGGTTCTTGTAGGAAAGGTCTCTGATCCAAAATCGCGCTTCACTGCGCTGAACCCCCATCTCATCGCCTTTGCTCGGGCATTCATGCGCGGTTGGGCATTCTGCCTGCAGGGTCACGCAAGACGACCGTCACTCTCGATGCAAACCGAAAGGATGCTCACATCATGAACAGGTTCATCATCGCCGCGGCCCTTGCCGCCACCACGCTTGGCGCAATGCCCGCGCTGGCCGATCCGCCCTCGTGGGCACCGGCCCATGGCCGCCGCGCCCACAACGGCGAATACGACCAGTATGGCCGCTACAGCGAGCCGCGCCCCCTCACCAACCGCGACCAGGTCTGGCGCGGCCGCGACGGGCGCTACTACTGCAAGCGCAGCAATGGCACGACCGGCCTCGTCATCGGCGCCGTCGGCGGCGCACTGGTGGGCCGCGCGATCGACCGGAGTGGTTCGCGCTGCCGCTGACGCATCGATCATATGCGCTGCGTGGCTTGCCCGGGCAGCCACAGCGGGCCATAGGCAGAACTACAGATAGTCCGATCAATGAGGTCGCCGATGTCGATGTTTTTGCTTGATGCCGCGCTGCGCCGTCTGGTGAAGCACGGGACCCTAACGCTCACCGAAGCCTCGGGCCGCCAGCGCCGCTATGGCACGGCAGCCCCGGGCTGGCCCGATCTTGGCCTCAAGCTCCATGACACGCGCGTGGCCGGCGCGCTGGCCCGCAATCCGAGTCTCGGCATGGCCGAATGCTTCATGGATGGCCGCCTGACCATTGAGAGCGGCGACATCATGGATTTCGTCAGCTTCATCCGCCGCAACAACCCGTGGGACAAGGACGGCGATCTCGACAATCTCAATCTGTTCGACCGGGCGCGCGTGGCGATCACCGGCAGGCTCGACCAGATCAACCAGCGCCGCTCCTCGAAGCGCAACGTGGCGCACCACTATGATCTTGACGACCGCCTCTACGACTTGTTCCTCGATCCCGCACGGCAGTACTCCTGCGCTTATTGGGACGAAGGCATCACCACGCTCGAGGACGCGCAGCTTGCCAAAATGGAGCACATCGCGGCCAAGCTGGACCTCAAACCCGGCACGCGCGTCCTCGATATCGGCTGCGGCTGGGGCGGCCTTGCGCTCCACCTCCACAAGATCTCGGGTGCGCCAATCCACGGCATTTCGCTCAGCGTCGAACAGATCGGCTATGCCAAGGCCTGGGCTGAGCGGGAGGGCGTGGCCGACAAAGTGACCTTCAGCCTCACCGACTACCGCGACCAGCAGGGGCCGTTCGATCGCATCGTCTCGGTCGGCATGTTCGAACATGTCGGCGTGCCCAATTACGAGACCTTCTTCCGCAAGTGCCACGATCTGCTGACAGTGGACGGGGTCATGCTGCTCCACACCATCGGCCGCGCCGGCCCTCCCAACATCACCGATGATTTCACCCGCAAGTATATCTTCCCCGGCGGCTATATCCCCTCGCTCAGCGAGACGGTGGAGGCGATCGAGCCGTGCAAGCTCATGCTCACCGATTGCGAGATCCTGCGCCGTCACTACGCGCTGACTTTGCGCGAATGGTACAAGCGCTGCGCCGAGCAGGAAGAGACGATTACCAAGATCTACGACGGGCGCTTCTTCCGCATGTGGCAATTTTACCTCGCAGGTGCTGCGACAGGCTTTGAGCACGCCGATCTGGTTAATTTCCAGCTCCAGATCGTGCGCAATCGCGATGCCCTTCCGCTCACGCGCACCTACATCAACGAGACCGAACTGGCCTACCGCGCCGCGCGCAAAGGCTGAGTGTCCCCCGACAGGTTGCGCGCACGCGGCGGCCCTGCTAGCCGCCGCCGCGATCCTTGCACCTGACTACGGGAAGTGCTGCCATGTCCGATATCAAGCGCGTCGTCCTCGCCTACTCTGGCGGTCTCGATACCAGCGTCATCCTCAAGTGGCTGCAGGTGACCTACGGCTGCGAAGTGGTGACCTTCACCGCCGACCTCGGCCAAGGTGAAGAACTCGGCCCGGCCCGCGCCAAGGCCGAGCTGATGGGCGTGAAGGCGGAGCACATCTACATCGACGACTTGCGCGAGGAATTCGTGCGCGATTTCGTCTTCCCGATGATGCGCGCCAATGCCCGCTATGAGGGCGACTATCTCCTCGGCACCTCGATCGCCCGCCCGCTCATTTCCAAGCGCCTGATCGAGATTGCCCGCGAAACCGGCGCGGACGCCGTCGCCCACGGCGCCACCGGCAAGGGCAACGACCAGGTGCGCTTCGAGCTGTCCGCCTATGCGCTGGAGCCGGGCATCAAGGTCATCGCCCCGTGGCGCGAATGGGATCTCACCAGCCGCACCGCGCTCATCGCCTGGGCCGAAGAGCACCAGATCCCCGTCCCCAAGGACAAGCGCGGCGAAAGCCCGTTCTCGACCGACGCGAACCTCCTCCACACTTCGTCCGAAGGCAAAGTGCTCGAGGATCCGTGGCAGGAGACGCCGGACTACGTCTACAGCCGGACGGTCAATCCCGAGGACGCGCCGGACGAGCCGGAATACATCACCATCGACTTCGAGAAGGGCGATGGCACTGCCCTCAACGGGGAGGCAATGTCGCCCGCCACGCTGCTCGCTGCGCTCAATGATCTCGGCCGCAAGCATGGCATCGGCCGGCTCGATCTCGTCGAGAACCGCTTCGTCGGCATGAAGAGCCGCGGGATGTACGAGACGCCGGGCGGCGAAATCTACGCCCGCGCGCACCGCGGCATCGAAAGCATCACGCTCGACCGCGGCGCGGCGCACCTCAAGGACGAGCTGATGCCCAAGTATGCCGAGCTCATCTACAACGGCTTCTGGTTCAGCCCGGAGCGCGAGATGCTGCAGGCGGCGATCGACCACAGCCAGGCCCGGGTGAGCGGCACCGTCCGCCTCAAGCTCTACAAGGGCAACGCTTCGGTCGTCGGCCGCAAGTCG
>CAILIO010000377.1 GCA_903834285.1 uncultured Sphingomonadales bacterium
ACCAATCTAACCGCCTCGAGCTTGAACTCGCGGGCAAACTTCCTTCGTTGCATTGATGCTCTCCGGTAAGGTCAAAACACCTTAACCCGGTGTCCGTCAAACCGGCAGCAGCTCAAGGCTTGGCAGCTTGCTGTCTAGCCGGAGTTGAGAGGGGCTTGGGCGGTGCGGGCTGGTGCGAGGCCCCCTCTCGCGGGCCCTCTCCTATGAAGGGGAGAGGGCTTTAGGTTCAGAGTTTCCGAACCTGCCCCTCCACCACCTTCGGTGGTCCCCCTCCCCGTTTCGGGGAGGAATTAAAGCGCCGAAAAGCTCAGGAAGCCCGGAACCGGGCCGTTCCATTCGCCGGGCGCGGAGGGCAGGTCCGGCAGCACATCGCGCGGAGGCCGGGGCTCGTCGCGCTGGATGCGCGGGGCGCGGGGTTCGCGTACCGGCGGTTCAGCGCGGACCGGAGCCTCTGCAACCTCAACAACCTCTTCAACCACCGCAGCCTTTGCGCCGCGCGGCTTGCGCTCCGGCTTCTCGGCGCGCGGAGCCCGCCTCTGCTTGGACGGCGCTTCCGCGGCTGCTGCCGGTTCGGCCACGTTCAGCTGAAACTCGGGGATCTTCCCCCCCGTCAGCTTCTCGACATTGGCAATTGCCTCGGCGTCCTCATCCGTCACGAACGTGAACGCGCGGCCGGTTGCGCCCGCGCGGCCGGTGCGGCCGATGCGGTGGACGTAGTCGTCCGGGTGCCACGGCGTGTCATAGTTGAACACGTGGCTCACGCCCTTAACATCAAGCCCGCGCGCGGCGACGTCGGACGCCACGAGGATCGAGATCGCGCCGTCCTTGAACTTCTGCAGCTCGGCATTGCGGGCGTTCTGGTCCATGTCGCCGTGGATTTCGCCCGCCGAAAAGCCGCTTTGTTGCAGGCTCTTGGCGAGATCGCGCACCGTGGTCTTGCGGTTGGCAAAGATGATCGCGGTAGAAACATTGTCGGTGCGCAGCAGGTGGCGCAGCACTTCGCGCTTGGCGCGGCTGGGCATGCGGACTTTGTGCTGGACGATGTTCGAGTTGTTCGAGGCCGGGCGCGCGACTTCGATGTACTTGGGGTTCGAGAGGAACTTGTCCGCCAGCTTCTTGATCACCGGCGGCATCGTCGCCGAAAACAGCAAGGTCTGGCGCGTGGCGGGGAGCTTCGAGCAGATCGTCTCGATATCGGGGATGAACCCCATGTCGAGCATGCGGTCCGCCTCGTCGATCACGAGCAGATCGCAGCCGTTGAGCATGATCTTGCCGCGCTCGAACAAGTCCATCAGCCGGCCCGGCGTCGCGATCAGCACGTCCACGCCGTCCGACAGCGCCTTGACCTGATCGCCCATTTGCACGCCGCCGATCAGCAGCGCCATCTTGAGATCGTGGTTCTTGCCATACTTCTCGAAGTTCTCGGCGACTTGCGCGGCAAGCTCGCGAGTCGGCTCGAGGATCAGCGAGCGCGGCATCAGCGCGCGGCGGCGGCCATGCGCCAGGATGTCGATCATCGGCAGCACGAAGCTCGCCGTCTTGCCCGTCCCGGTCTGCGCGATGCCGATGATATCGCGCATCATCAGCACCGAGGGGATGGCCTGCGCCTGGATCGCGGTCGGGGTATCGTAGCCCGCGTCGAGAACCGACTGGAGCAATTCGTCAGACAGGCCGAGATCGGCAAATTTCATGTGGCGGGGTTTTTCCGAAAAGCAGATGCGTGCCAGATTGTCCAGCGCGCGGAAGGCTCGGCCTCGCGGCCCGCCATCGTGGCCCCGCGCCTAGGCGCAAAGACCCACGAAAGTCAAGGAAACTGGTTAGGGAAGCGAAGTCTTGCCGTCAGTTTCCGTCTACGGGAACGTATTCGCGCACGTCCTTGATCTTGCAAGTCGTTCCCGCGCGCGAATGGATCGCATCGCGGCCGACGCAAAGCTGCCCGTCCGCTGTCTTCGACATGTAGAAACCGAGGTAGAAATCGCGCGCGCTGCAGGCTTTTTCCAGCCCCGCCGCGATCATCCGCCGGTCACGCATGTAGAACATCAGCCGCCCGTCGGTGATCGGCTGTACCGCCGCGATGCCCAGCGCGGGCATGCACTTGCCCGTCTTGCGCTCGCGCACGCGCACCGACGTGGAGCGGGGCTGCGGCACCATGGGCTGGACCACCGGCTGCATCGACTGGAACGGCATCACCAGCGGCGCCACCGCCTCGCGCCCGGCATCGCGCGGGGTCACGCGGATGATCACGCGCTGCTCGATGCGCACCTGGTCCCACACGTCGGGCGCCAGCGGGTTCAGCGCCGCCGCCGAGCCGGACGCGGCGCCTTGCGGGTTCACCAGCAGGATTGACCCGGGCGGCAGCGCCGCGGCATCCCACACATCCTCCGTCACCGGCTCGTCCGCCGACGGGCCAAACGCGGCTTCGCTTCCGGAAAAACCCGGCAAGACTAGGGCGATGCTCGCAAAAAGGTCAAAAAAACTGGTCATGGCGACGGCAGAAGCAGTGTGGTCCCTCGAAACTGTTGTCTCCGCCCCGACTCTTGTCTCAGGCCAGCTTCGTGCCCGGAGAATCGTTTGTTCCCGTTAGCACTTTTGCTTGAACCCCCGCTTAACTCGCCTTCGCGAAAAAATGAATTGCCCACAGCACCCTGCCGGGATTAGCCCGGCACGCTATGGCCGATACCGATCATACCCCGTTCCTCGAAGCCGCCTCCGCGCTGCTCGGGCCCCGCGGCTTTACCGCCGATCCCGATCTCATGGCCCCCTGGCTGACCGACTGGCGCGGGCGCTTCACCGGCCGCGCGCTCGCGATGGCCTCGCCCGCCTCCACCGCCGAAGTCGCCGCGCTGATACGCCTTTGCGCCGAGCACTCCGTGCCCATCGTGCCCCAGGGCGGCAACAGCGGCATGTCGGGCGGCGCGACGCCCGATAGCGGCGGCCACGCGCTGCTCCTCAGCCTGCGCCGGATGAACACGATCCGCCGGCTCGATGCGGAAAACCGCATGGTCACCGCCGAGGCCGGAGTCGTGCTACAGACGCTACATGAAGCGGCAGACGCGGCGTCCTTGCGCTTTGCCCTCACGCTCGGCGGCAAGGGCTCGGCCACGATCGGCGGCCTCATCTCGACCAATGCCGGGGGCACGCAAGTCCTGCGCCACGGCACGATGCGCGCCATGGTGCTGGGGCTTGAGGCAGTCATGGCCGATGGCTCGGTGCTCGATACGCTGACCCCGCTCAAGAAGGACAACCGCGGGTTTGACCTCAAGCAGGTGCTGATCGGCTCGGAAGGCACCATCGGCCTGATCACCGCCGCCACGCTGCGGCTGGAGCCTGCCATCGCGGGCCGCGCCGTGCTTTGGGCGGGCCTTGCCTCCCTGCACGATGCGCGCGCGCTGCTGCTGCATGCCGAGGCACACGCCGGCGCTGCGCTCGAAGGGTTCGAGGTCATGCCCCGCCATTCGCTCGAGGCGGTCTGCAGCTACCTGCCCTCCGCACGCCCCCCGCTGCAGGGTCCCCACGCCTGGAACGCGCTCATCGAACTTGTCGCAACGAACGAAGCCGATGCCGCCAGCCTCCCCGACCGCGCCGAGGCCTTGCTGGCCTCCGCCTTCGAGGCCGGCCTGATTGCGGATGCCACGATTGCCGCCAGCGAAGCGCAGGCCGAAGCCTTCTGGACCTTGCGCGACAGCATCGCGCCCGCCGAACGTGCGATCGGCCCCGCCGTCCAGCACGATATCAGCGTGCCCACCCACCTCATGCCCGATTTCGTCGAACAGGCAGTCCCGCGGCTCGAAGCGGCCTGGCCCGGGACGCGCGCGGTCGGCTTCGGCCATCTGGGCGATGGCAATATCCACTTCCATGTCCTCGCCCCTGCCGGCGTCGATCCCGCCACGTGGCAGCAGGGTGACGGCAAGGCGATCAGCGCCCAGGTCCACGATCTCGTGACAGAGTGGGGTGGCTCGATTTCGGCCGAGCATGGCATCGGCCAATTGAAGCGCGATGAACTCGCGCGCCTTGGCGATCCGGTGGCGCTTGGCCTGCTCCGGCAGATCAAGGCCGCGCTCGATCCGCAGGGGCTGCTCAATCCCGGGAAGCTGATCTGAGGCGGGTCCGCAGAATACTTGCCGTAGTATGACAACCACGTTGCAGGTGCTCTTGCGCAGCTTCCGTTCAATCCCTAAACGGCGCGCTTCCCGCCGCAACCCCGCGCGTCATGGCGCGTCTAGGCGATCAGTCTGACGGAGAGAATTCCATGGCCACCGCGCCGCAAACCACTCTGCCCCTTTTCTACAACGATCTCACGCCGCTCAACTTGCGCGATCATGCGAACTGGAAGGCCCGCGCGGCGTCGACCGCGTCGTGGATGGTCGGCCAGCACGCCGTGCCGCTGACGGTCGAGGAATTCCCCCAGGCGGGCCGCAACTTCCCGATCATCTTCGCCTCGGGCGACAATCCGGTGCCGCTGGCGCTGATGGGCCTCAACGAAGGCATCAACGTGTTCGTCGATGCCGAAGGCAATGTCGCCCCCGGCGCCTATGTCCCGGCCTATGCCCGCCGCTATCCTTTCCTCCTTGCCAAGCTGACGCCGGAAACCACCGACCTCTCGCTGTGCTTCGATCCCAGCTCGGGTCTACTCGGTGATTTCGAAGAGGGCGAGCCGCTGTTCACGGGCGAAGAGCCCTCGGAAGCCACCCGCAACGTGCTCCAGTTCTGCGAGCAATTCGAGCAGGCCGGCCAGCGCACGCAGACTTTCATCGATGAACTGGTCAAGCACGATCTCCTGATGGACGGCGAAGCGGCAATCCAGCAGGCCGGTGTCGAGCAGCCCTTCGTCTACCGCGGCTTCCAGATGGTGAACCAGGAAAAGCTGCGTGACATGCGCGGCGATGTCCTGCGCGGCTGGGCGCAGAGCGGCCTGCTTCCGCTGGTCTACGCGCACGTCTTCTCGCTCGAGCTGATGAGCACGATCTTCGGCAAGCAAGTGGAACAGGGCAACGGCCCGACGCCGCCGCTGCCCTCGTTCTGATTAAACCGTAATACCAATCAGATAAGGGGCGCACACCAATACCGCCAGATCGGAGGGCAAAAGCCCTTGCCTTGACGGGTAGCACTCCTTATCTTCCGAAAGTCGCGTCGGCGCTCCCCTCATGGCCCGGCGCGGCGGGTGCACTTGGTGCACCTCCTCCCTGAACCTTGGCCACCTGGAGCAATGCTCCAGGTGGTTTTTTCATGGATTCAAGGTTTTGGAGCTTTCGCTCGTCATTGCGCGCAGAGCGAGCGGCAAATGGCGGCGCCTGCCATCAAGGGAGGAGTCACTCCGCCGCTGCGCGCCAATAGCCCCGCTCGCGGCCCAGATCGGCCACCGCAATCGCCATGCGCTGCACCAGTGCCGAAACCAGATCGACCGTCGCTTCCAGCCCCGGTCCTGGCTCGGCCAGCGCCGCATCGAGGTAGGTTCGCCGGTCGATTTCGAGCTGCAGGCAATGGACCCCGGCGTGGCGGCGGGCGTGACGCTCCAGCACATAGCCGCCGGCATAAGGCCGGTTGTGCGCCGCGAGCCGCCGCGCCTGGCCGAGCATGGCAAAGGCCTCGGCCACCAGCGCGCCGTCGCAGGCCGCGCCGAAGCGGTCGCCCACCACGAATTCGGCCGCCGGTTCGCCCGCTCGGGCGGGCAGCGGCGGCATCGAATGGAGGTCGATCAGCAGCGCCGCGCCCCAGCGCCCGCGCACGCCTTCCAGCAGCGTGGCCAGCGCCGTGTGATAGGGCTGGTGCACGCCCGCGATCCGCGCGGCGAGATCATCGTGCGCGATCGGCCATTTCCACAGCTCGCCCAGCCCCGGTAGCCGCCGCGGCACGAGACCGAGCCCGCTGCGCGCGCGCCTCCCCGAGGCAGGACTGGCCGGTGCCGAGCTGGCATCGGGTGCGCCGCCCCCGACCATCTCCCAATCGACATCGTCACTGGCACGGTTGAGATCGATCATCGCGCGCGGTGCATGCGCCACCAGCAGCGCCGCCCCGGTCCGCTCCGCCACCGCGCGCCCGATCAGATCGACCAGCCTGTCCTCGAGCCGCGGCGCGCTGTAGGCTGGCTGGCGCATGCGCGACACAAGGTCGGGCGGATAGCTGCGACCGGCATGGGGCACAGCGATCACCACTGGCACCGGCGAGGGTGCGTGCTGCCACACCGTGAACGCAGGCACGCCTTCGAGACCGGGGACGCAGCCCCCGCTGGAAATCTCGGCATTGCCGTGCGCAGGCGACTCGCCCCGCGATGCGAAAAGTCGGTCCATGAACGAAGGCTGCCGGGGTTTGGCCCGCATGTCAAAGTGGTCCATAGTGCGTGACGGGATCGGGGGTCCGGCTGGACGGAATCTTAACCTGCGCGGGTGTACGCGGTGCGGGTAAAGCAAGCCGTCAGCCACGGCCCAAGGGCGCAAAAGCCAGGCAAACTGGCATGACGATGAAGGTGACCATGATTCGAATCCTCCTGGCCGAAGACGAAGAAGCCATGCGCACCTACCTCGCGCGGGCGCTGGAGAATGCCGGCTACGAAGTCGTCTCGGTCGATCGCGGCACCGAGGCGGTACCCCTGCTCGAAACGCAGCACTTCGATCTGCTGCTGTCAGACATTGTCATGCCCGAAATGGACGGGATCGAGCTGGCGCAGCGCTGCGCCGAGATCAGCCCCGGCACCAAGGTCATGTTCATTACCGGCTTCGCCGCCGTCACGCTCAAGGCCAACCGCGAGGCCCCGAGCGCGCGCGTACTCTCGAAGCCCTTCCACTTGCGCGATCTCGTGCTCGAGGTGGAACGCGTCTTCGCCGATTCGCCAATGACCGGCAATTTGCGCTGACTTCTTGACCCTCTCCATTTTCACGAAGTGCAAATGGGGAGGTGGCAGTCCGAAGGACGGGCGGAGGGGTTCTTGAGAACCAAAAAAACCCCTCTTGCCAGCCCAGCCGCCCAAGGCTAATGGGCTGCCTCTTCCGCGGCGCATCGCGCACCGGAAGCTCGATGGTGCGGGCGTATAGCTCAGTGGTAGAGCACTATGTTGACATCGTAGGGGTCGCAAGTTCAATCCTTGCTACGCCCACCATCGCCAAGAAAAACCCCGCCGCGGCGGGGTTTTTTGTTGCCTGAAGCGCGGCCGCCAGACCGGCACTTGCACCAGTCCGGCGGCAGTTTGGCCAAGCCTTACTTGCCCTGCCAGTTAGGCTTGCGCTTCTCGGCGAAGGCAAGGCTGCCTTCGCGCGCGTCCTGCGAGGTGAACACCGGGGCGATATAGGCCTCCTGCTTGTCCCACATCTCGGCCTCGGTCCATTCATGCGAATCGCGCACGATCGCCTTGGACGCGATCAGCGCGAGCGGGCCATTGGCCGCCACGCGCGCGGCCAGCGCCTTGGCCGCCTCGAGCGAGGGACCTTCGGTGATTTCGTTGATGAAGCCCAGCGCATAGGCGCGCTGCGCATCGATGAAGTCGCCCGTCAGCGCCAGTTCCATCGCGATGCGCGGCGGGATCTGGCGGGGCAGCTTGATGAGGCCGCCGGCTGCCGCGGCAAGGCCGCGCTTCGCTTCGGGAATGCCGAACTTGGCGCCCTTGTGGGCGACGATCAGATCGCACGAAAGCGCCAGTTCCATGCCGCCCGCCAGTGCATAACCATCGACCGCCGCGATGATCGGCTTCTTCGGCGTCCACTGTGAAAGCGCGCCAAAGCCGCGCCCGGGCACGCTCGGCCGCTCGCCGCGCAGGAAGCCCTTGAGGTCCATCCCTGAGCAGAACGTGCCGCCAGCGCCCGTCAGGATCGCGCAGCGCAGTTCCACATCAGCATCGAACTGGTCCATCGCCGCGGCGATCCCCTCGGCTGCCGCCTTGGTCATCGCGTTCTTGGCCTCGGGCCGGTTGATCGTGACGATCAGGACATTGCCATCCACTTCGGTCAGCACTTCGGGGGCATCGCTCACGGCATCTCTCCTCTGCTTGCGCTTAATCGCTTGGTTAAATGTCTAGAGCCCGCCACCCGCTGCTGTCCAGACCCAAACCGCGCGAATCGCGAGAGGCATTGCCCTTTGGTGAGATTGCCCCGCTTGCGCCCGGCCAAGCGCCTGCTAAGGAACGGCAAATTTCTATGAATCACCTCCCCGGGGAAGGCACGCAAAACCATGGCAAAGATCAAGGTTAAGAATCCTGTCGTCGAGCTCGACGGCGACGAAATGACGCGGATCATCTGGCAGTGGATCCGCGAACGCCTGATCCTTCCCTATCTCGATATCGATCTGAAGTACTACGATCTCTCGGTCGAGAAGCGCGACGAGACGAACGACCAGATCACCATCGATTCGGCCAATGCGATCAAGCAGTACGGCGTCGGCGTGAAGTGCGCGACGATCACCCCGGACGAACAGCGCGTCGAGGAATTCCATCTCAAGAAGATGTGGAAATCGCCCAATGGCACGATCCGCAACATCCTCGGCGGCGTCGTCTTCCGCGAACCCATCGTGATCCAGAACGTGCCGCGCCTCGTGCCCGGCTGGACCGATCC
>CAILIO010000378.1 GCA_903834285.1 uncultured Sphingomonadales bacterium
AGCTCCGCCACCCGCAATTCCGCCTCGCGCGTCTGGCCGCCAAGCTCCAGGAAGCGCCGCATTTGGGTGCGGGCGGAGTCGCTGAAGAGGAGGGTCTGGAACAGGCCGGATTCGATGCGGCAGCCTTCGTCGAGCGGGAGGGCGGAGGCTTCGATGGATTGCTTGGCGATGCGCACGGCTTCGGGCGGGAAGCTGGCGATGCGGCGGACAAGCGCGGCAACGTGGGCTTCGATCTGGTCCGCGGGGAGCGCGCGGTTGAGCCAGCCCCACTTTTCGGCGGTTTCGGCATCGAGATCCATGGCGCCGAGGATCACTTCCACTGCGCGGGCGCGGCCGATCAGGCGGGGGAGGCGCTGGGTGCCGGTGCCGCCGGGGAGGATGCCGATGGGAACTTCCATCTGGTTGATCACCGTCTTGCCGAGCACGCCGAAGCGCATGTCGAAGCTCATCGCCAGCTCTGCGCCGCCGCCGCCGACGCGGCCTTCGATCTGGGCGATGGTGACTTTGTTCATGCGCTGAAAGCGGTTGCACATCTCGTGGTAGGTGTTGAGGTCGCCGGTCGGCGGCGTGGGCGCATCGGCCATGGCGACGAGCAGCGCGACATCGAAATGGGCGAGGAAGAAATCGGGATCGGCGCTCTTGAGCACGAAGACGAGTGCGGCGGGATCCGCCTCGAGCTCGATGGCAAGAGCCGCCAGTTCGCCGAACAAGTCTCCGGTGATGACGTTGATCGGCGGTGCATCGACGACCGCGGTGACCAGCGCGCCGGTCTGGTGGACATGCAGCAGTTTGTAGGTGTCGTAGGCCATGGTTCTGGCTCCTCTCGAGCGCGAGCATATAGGCGAACGGGGGCAGCGCAACGGTCGTGCTTGCCATCGGGCGCTTCGGCATGTTGACTGCGCGCATGGTCGATATTCCGCGCCTTACCCGGCGGTCCGCTCTGGCGCTTGCCGCCGCATCCGCTGCCGTGCTGGCCGAGGCGCGTGCCGGCGCGAGCCCGCCGTCGGGGACGATCACCGCGCTGCCGGCGCACCGGCTGGCGGCGATGATCGCGGCACGCAAGGCCTCGTCGGTCGAAGTGACAGGGGCCTATCTCGACCGGATCGCGCGGCTCAATCCCTCGGTGAATGCGATAGTTGGCCTGCAGGACCGGGCCGGCCTGCTTGGCCAAGCGGCGGCGGCGGATGCGGCGGTCGCCGCTGGAGGGCCGCTCGGGGCGCTGCACGGGCTGCCGCATGCGGTGAAGGATCTTGCGGCGGTGGCCGGGCTGCCCTGGACCATGGGCTCGCCGATTTTCCGCGATCAGGTGGCGAAGGCCGACGGGCTGATGGTCGAGCGGCTGCGCAAGGCGGGTGCGATCTTTGTCGGCAAGACCAATTCGCCCGAGTTCGGGCTCGGCAGCCATACCTTCAATCCGGTCTGGGGCGTGACGCGCAATCCCTGGGACGTGACGCGCTCGGCCGGGGGGAGCTCCGGCGGCGCGGCGGTGGCGCTTGCGCTCGATCTGCTGCCGCTGGCTGATGGCAGCGATTATGGCGGATCGCTGCGCAACCCGGCTGGGTGGAACAATGTCTTCGGAATGCGGCCCAGCCTTGGCCGCGTGCCGGGGGATGGGCCGGATGACTGGCTGACCTCGATGGGCGTCGCGGGGCCTATGGCGCGCTCGGTCGCAGATCTCGCGCTGCTGCTTTCAGTGCAGGTGGGCTATGACGCCCGCAAGCCGATGATGCTGGAGGGCAGCGGCGAGGCGCTGCGCGCCGTGCGGCCTGAGGGAATGAGGGGCAAGCGCATCGGCTGGTCGGGCGATCTGGGCGGTGCAGTGCCTTATGAGCCGGGGGTGCTTGAGACCTGCCGCAAGGCACTGCGCCGCTTCGAGGATATGGGCGCGGTGGTCGAAGAGGCCGTGCCGGACTTTCCGGTCGAGCAGGCGTGGCAGGCTTTCGTGAAGCTGCGGCACTGGCAGCAGGGCGGCGGGCTGCTGGCGTACTACCGCGATCCGGCGCAGCGCGCGCTGCTGAAGGAGGCGGCGGTGTGGGAAGTGGAGGGCGGCCTTGGCCTCTCGGCTTTCGATGTGAATGCGTGGAGCGCGGTGCGCAGCGGGTGGAGCCGGGCGGTGCACAAGTTGTTCCAGCGCTATGACTATTGGGTGATGCCGACGGCGCAGCTGTTCCCGTTTCCGGCGGACTGGACTTATCCGAAGGAAATCGCCGGGCAGACCATGCGCACCTATCACGAATGGATGAAGGCGGTGTGCCTGGTTACGCTGACAGGCTGCCCGGTGGTGGCGGTACCTGCGGGGTTTGGCCCGGCGGGGCTGCCGATGGGCTTGCAGATCGTCGCGCCGGTGCATGGCGACGCGGCGTGTCTGGCGGCGGCAGCGGCTTGGGAAGCGGCGAGCGGCGACATCCTTGCGCGGAAGCCGCCGCTCGTCTGATGGCCTGATCAGATCCTGAGCTGGCTGCCGAGTTCGACCACGCGGTTGGTGGGGAGCTTGAAGAAGTCCATCGCGCTTTCCGAGGCCTTCAGCATCCATGCGAAGAGGCGTTCGCGCCACAGCGCCATGCCCGGGACCTCGCAGGAGGCAATGAGCTTCTGGCGGCTGAGGAAGTAGCTTGTGTGCAAGGGTTCGAACACGAGGTCCGTCTGCGCGGCGGCGGCGGCGAGATCGCGGGGGATGTCGACGTCTTCCATGAAGCCATAGTGCAGCACCACGCGGAAGAACCCGTGGCCTTCAGCGTGGAACGCGGCGCGGCGGGCAGGATCGACTTGCGGCACATCGTCTACCTGTACGGTGAGCAGTACGACGCGTTCGTGGAGGACCTGGTTGTGCTTGAGGTTGTGAAGCAGCGCGGCGGGCAGCGCCTCCGGTGAGGCGGAGAGGAACACTGCGGTGCCGCGCACGCGGTGGATCGATGCGGCGGCGGACTGGATGAAGACGGCGAGCGGCAGGCTGTCTTCGAGCATGCTCTCGCGCATCAGGCGGCGACCGGTCGACCAGGTGGTGAGCAGGGTGAAGATGACGAGGCCGACAAGGATGGGGAACCACGCGCCTTCGAACAGCTTGGCAAAGCCCGAGGCGAGCAGGATCGCGTCGATGGTGATGAACGTGACGAAGCCCACCACGCCGCGCCACACGGGAGTGCGCCAGATGCGGAAGACGACGACATACTGCATGAGCGTGGTGATCAGCATGGTGGCAACGACGGCGAGGCCATAGGCGGGGAGCATTGCGGACGAGGCCTGGAAGCCGATGACCAGCGCCGCGACCATGATCGCGAGTGCCCAGTTCACCACCGGCACATAGATCTGCCCGCGCGCCTCGGAGGACGTGTGGAGGATGCGCAGGCGCGGCACGAAGCCGAGCTGGACAGCCTGCTGGGTGACCGAGAAAGCGCCAGAGATGACGGCCTGGCTGGCGATGATCGTCGCGAGGGTGGCGATGACCAGCAGCGGGATGGTGAGGTGCGGGGGGACCATGTGGAAGAAGGGATTGTCCACGAATTCGGGGTGCTTCAGCAGCATCGCGGCCTGGCCCATGTAATTGAGCATGAGCGCAGGGACGCAGATCGAAAGCCAGGCGATGGTGATCGGGATGCGGCCGAAGTGGCCCATATCGGCGTAAAGCGCCTCGGTGCCGGTGATCGCGTAGACGATGGCGCCCAATGAGAGGAACGAGAACAGCGGGTGGGCAGCGAAGAAGCGCACCATCCAGATCGGATTGAGCGCGCCAAGGACTTCGGGGGTCTGCAGGATGTGGGCGATCCCCATCGCGGCGATCACAGCGAAATAAACGAGCATGACCGGACCGAACAGGCGGCCGACCTTGTCGGTGCCGCGGCTCTGGATGGCGAAGAGGCCGATGAGGATGGCAAGCGCGATCCACACGATCCATGGCTTGAACGCGGAGCTGACGACGCCGAGCCCCTCGACAGCGGAGATGACGGAGATGGCCGGGGTGAGCATGGCATCGGCAAAGAACAGCGCGGTGGCGAACAGCGCGCCGACGACCAGCAGCCGCTGCGGGGCCCTGGCGCCGAGTTCGCGGTGGATCAGCGCATAAAGCGCGAGGCTGCCCCCTTCGCCCTTGTTGTCGCAGCGCATGACGATGAAGACGTACTTGACCGTGACCACGAAGACGAAGGCCCAGAAGATGAGGCTTACGATGCCGTAGAGATCGGTGATCGTGGTGCCGAGGTGGTAGCGCGGATCGAGCGTGGCCTGCAGCGCATAGAGCGGGCTGGTGCCGATATCGCCGAAGACCACGCCGAGCGCGCCGAGCGTAAGCGCGGTGCGGCTGCTGCCGTGGGTGAGGGGAGGGGCGGGTGATGCCGTCAAAGCGGCTGAGACCGGGTGTGTCATGGGCGCGAAATGCGCCTTCCGGGCATTAAGTTTCCATGTGGATTGTGCCGAAGCGGGTGCAGCCGCGCGGGACTCCGGCGGCGCGGCACGGTAAATACCGGGCATGAGCCCGCCTGTACTCGACCCGCCGTCAAGCGACCCGCCGTCAAGCGAACTGCCTGCCGCGCTGCACGCGCGCCTTTCGTGGTACGGGGTGGCCGCTCTTGCGGCGATGTTCCTGGCTGCGACCGGGATCGGGCTTGCCATGGCGGCGCAGTGGGGGCGGGCGCCGGTGGTGCTGCTCTATCTGCCGCCGGTGCTGGCAGCGGCCGCCTTTGCCGGGCGTTGGCCCGCGCTGCTGACCGCAGTGGCGGCGACGCTCGCCTACAATTTCTTCTTCACCGAGCCGACTTACACGCTGCTGATTCGCGATCCGGGCGATGTAGTGACGGTGGCGATGCTGCTCATGGTGGGGCTTGTCACCAGCCATCTCGTCAGCTCGCTGCGCGTGCAGGCGGCGCTGGCGGCGTTCCACGCGAGCCGCAATGCGACCATCGCCGGTTTTGCGCGGCGGCTGCTTTCGTGCGGGGACGAGGCAGCGATTGCTGAAGTGGCGGCGGGCGAACTCGCGGCAATCTTCGCGTGCCATGCCTGCATGGTCGGCGGACAGCCGGAAGCGCGGCTGATCGCGGGCGCCGCAGGAGTGGATCGGCTCACAGACGCTGATCTCGCGGTCGCGGCGCAGGCGCTGACAAGCGGCATGGCGGCGGGGCGCCACATTTCCGGGGGAAGCCTGACCGATTGGCAGTTTTACCCGGTACGAGCGGCGGCGGGCACCCTGGCGGCGGTTGGCCTGGCGCGCAGCGACGGCTCGCCGCCGGTCGTGGAGGAGCGGCTCTCGCTGCTGGAGAACCTGCTCGATCAGGTCGCGCTGGCGCTGGAGCGGGCGTGGCTGGAAAGCGCGGGGCGCGAGAATATCGTGCTACGTGAGCGCGATACGCTGCGCTCGGCGCTGCTGGGTTCGATCGGTAGCGATATCCGACCACGGCTCCACGCGATCGCGGCCGGCCTGCGCAAGCTGCAGCGTACCGGGGTTACAGACGCCGAGGTGCTGCACGATGTGGGCGGCGAGACCGCCAAGCTGACCGGCTTTATCGACAATCTGGCTGATCTCGACCTGACGCAGACGCAGGATCCGGTGGTGATCGGTGCGGTGGCGATCGATCTCTATCGCCGGACGGTGACGCTAGGCGGTGAGCCGGTGCATCTGACGCCCAAGGAATTCGCGGTGCTGGCCGAACTCGCACGCAACGCCGGGCGCGTCCTGACCCACCGCTATCTGCTGCGCGCGGTGTGGGGGCCAGCCCATGAGAACCACATCGACTACTTGCGCGTGGCGGTGAGTGCGCTGCGCAAGAAGTTGGGGGACGACGTGATTCTGAACGAGCCGGCGGTGGGCTATCGCCTTGCCGTTCAGTCTGCCCAGTAGAGTTTCATCGGGTTGTCGATCAGCACCTTGCGCTGGAGTTCCTCGGTGGGGGCGATGCGCGGGATCATGTCGACGAGGTGGCCGTCGTCCGGGATCTCGGTGTCCATGTTGGGGTGCGGCCAATCGGTGCCCCACAGAACGCGGTCCTGATAATCGGCGACGAGCGGCGCGACGGCATGCGCGAAAGCATCCCACGGATCGCCTGCGCCGCCTTCCTTGATCGCATCGAGCCGATCGGGGCAGGTCGCCTTGAACCAGATATCCTCGCGCGCATCGAGGAACTTGCGGAAGGCCTTCATGTCGGTGCCGTCCGGGCCCTGGCGGACATCGGGGCGGCCCATATGGTCGATGACGAGCGGGACCGGGATCGCGTCCATGAAGGGGCGCAAGTCCTCGAGGATATCGGCCTCGAAATAGATCACCACGTGCCAGCCCTCGGGCAGGCGCTGTGCGACTTCGAGGAATTTGTCCTTGGGCGCATCATCGACGAGGCGCTTGAGGAAATTGAAGCGGATGCCGCGAATGCCGCCGGCGTGGAGTGCGCGGAGTTCGGCCTCGGAAATGGCGGGATCGACGACGGCGACGCCGCGCGCGAGGCCATTCGATTTCGCGATGGCGTGGAGCGTCGCGGCGTTGTCGGTGCCGTGGCAGCTGGCCTGCACGATGACATTGCGGCTGAAGCCGAGATGATCGCGCAGGGCGAAGAGCATGTCGGGCCCGGCGTCTTCGGGGAGGTACTTGGCCTTCGCGCTGAAGGGGAACTGGGCTGCAGGTCCGAAGATGTGGCAGTGCGCGTCCACGGCGCCTGCGGGCGGGGTGTAGCGGGGTTTCGAAGGGTTCGCGTGCCAGCTGGTGATGCGGCCAGTTGCATGATTGGTCATTCAAGGGCTCCAGTTTTCGTCTTTGCGAGCGGAGCGAAGCAATCCAGAGCGTCAGTGCGCGCCGCTCTGGATTGCTTCGTCGCTTCGCTCCTCGCAATGACGAGGTGTTTGGGCGTCAGGAGGTGAGTCTGGCGCTCAGCCAAATACTACCCCATCCATCAGCTTGCGCGCGGTGCGCAGGAGGGCGGCGGTGCGGACCGCGCCGGTTTCGTCGGTTTCGAGGACGCAGCTCATTTCGCCGGTGGGGTGCTCGACCGAGAGGAGCTTGCGCGGGCCTTCGGGTATCTGCGCGACTTCGGCGGCGGGGGAGCCGGGGATGAGGCAGGCCGTCGCCACGCTGACTGCGCCGAGGACTCCGATGGTGGCGTGGGCGCGGTGCGGGATGAAGCTGCGCACGGTGACGGCGCCGCCATGCTTGGGAGGGGCGACGAGCATCATCTTGGGGACCGATTTGGCCGCCACATCGCCGAGGTTCATCATAGGCCCGACGATCAGGCGGATGGCTTCGATCTGCGCCTTGAGGTCGGTCGCGTTGTCGAGCCAGTCGCGGTCTTCGTAGCCGGTGATCCCGAGGTCCGCCGCCTTCATCACGACGCAGGGCATGCCGTTGTCGATGAGGGTGACGGCCACGCCGTTGATAACATCGGCCGCGTTGCCGGTGGGGAGCAGCGCGCCGCAGGAGGAGCCGGCCGTGTCGCGGAATTCGAGCGGGACAGGGGCGTGGCTGCCGGGGACGCCGTCGATCCTGGCCTCGCCCGTGTAGGTGACCTGACCGCCTGGGGTGCTGACCGTGGCGACGGCGACTTGGCCCGTGTTTTCCATGTAGATCGAAACGCGGGTTTCACCGCCAGTGGCCGCGATGAGGCCGCGTTCGATGGCGAAAGGGCCGACGCCGGCGAGGATATTGCCGCAGTTCTGCGCGTCGGTCACAATCGCTTGATCGACGAAG
Organism: uncultured Sphingomonadales bacterium; assembly: GCA_903834285.1. Lineage (GTDB taxonomy): Bacteria > Pseudomonadota > Alphaproteobacteria > Sphingomonadales > Sphingomonadaceae > Novosphingobium. The sequence continues at coordinate 7,658 of CAILIO010000378.1, forward strand.
ACCTGGAGGAACAGGTAATCGACGTCGATGCCCTCGCGGGCGGACTTTGATACGACCGCGACTTTGCTGGTGAGCGGATCGGCGCCGCCCATGCCGTCGATCTGGACCGGATCGGGGCTGCCCATCATCGCCAGGAGGAAGGCATCACGCTGTGCGGTGTCTGCGGGCAAGTCATGCTTGAGGAAGTACCCGCCCTTGGAGGTGCCGCCGCGCATCCACATGCAGCGCACGCCCTCAGACATACTTGAGGCCTTCCTTTTCAAGGCGTTCGCGCATCTTGTACATGTCGAGGCCGAGGACGCCGGCGGCGAGCTTCTCGCGCTTTTCGCCTTCGTTGGCTTCGCGGGCTTGGGCTGCCTTGAGCACCGCTTCGGCATTGGCGCGGGGGACGATGCAGACGCCGTCGTCGTCCGCGATAATGACATCGCCGGGGCTCACGAACTGGTTGGCGCAGACAACCGGGACGTTGACGCTGCCGAGCGTGTTCTTGACCGTTCCCTGCGCGTAGATCGCCTTCGACCAGACAGGGAACTGCATTTCGGTGAGATCGCGCACATCGCGCACGCCCGCGTCGATGATGAGGCCGCGGCAGCCGCGGGCGATGGCCGAGGTGGCGAGGAGATCGCCGAAATAGCCGTCCTCGCAAGGGGAGGTGGGGGCGAGCAGCATGATGTCGCCGGCCTGAAGCTGTTCGATGGCGACATGGACCATCCAGTTGTCGCCCGGCGGCGAGCTGATCGTGACCGCGCTGCCGGCAATCCGCGCGCCACGATAGATCGGGCGCATGTAGCTGACGAGGAGACCGGTGCGGCCTTGCGCTTCGTGGACCGTGGCGACGCCGCAGGCGGCAAGGCCGTCGATCACCGCCGGATCGGCACGCTCGATGTTCTGGACGACGATACCCGACATGTTCCGGCTCCCGCTGCAATGGATTGGGCTTCCTTCGGCCCGGGGGCGGCGCGGGGCCAATGCAATGTTTGGCGCAGGGCATAAGGAAATGCTAAGTGAGGCATATGTCCGAACCCGCCTACAATATCCGCCACTATGCCGCATTTGCCGCGACGGTGCGGCATGGCAGCGTGACGCGCGCGGCGCGGGCGGTGAACCTGACGCAGCCCGCACTGACGCAAGCGATCGCGCGGCTGGAAGCGGAACTGGGTTGCGCGCTGTTCGAGCGCGGCTCGGGCGGAATGGCGCCGACCGAGCCGGCGCGGCTGCTGGCGCCGCGCGCGGAAGCAGCGATTGCGCAGATCGGCAGCCCGCGCGTGACGGGCACGCAAGTGCGCGCGTTTCTGGCGCTCGCGCGGGCCGGGTCCTATGCCGGGGCGGCGGAAGCGACGGGGCTCTCGGCGGCCTCGCTCCACCGCGCGGTGGCCGATTTGGCGGTGGCGTTGGGGCAGCGGCTGGTCGATCGGCGCGGGCGGCGGGTGCTGCTGACGCCCCAAGGCGAGCGGCGCGCACGCGGATTTGGCCTTGCCGTGGCGGACCTGCGCAGTGGCCTTGCCGAAGTGGCGGCTTGGCAGGGCAAGGCGGCGGGGCGGATCGTGGTGGGGGCGATGCCGCTAAGTCGCGCACGGTGGTTGCCCGAGACGATCCTGCGCTTTCATGGCCGCTATCCGGGGGTGGGGATCGCGGTGGTCGAGGGTAGCCACGCGGAGCTCGCGGGGCCGCTGCGTGATGGCGAGATCGACCTGATGCTGGGCGCGCTGCGGGAAGGCGCGGTGCTGGAGGATTTGCACCAGGAGCCGGTGTTCGAGGACAGCCCGCAGTTGGTGATGCGCAGCGGGCATCCGCTGCTGGCCGTGGCTGATCCTGTTGGCGCGCGGCTGGCCGACTATCCCTGGGTACTGCCGGCGCGGGGGACGCCGCTGCGGCAGTACTGGGAAGGGATGATGCGTGCGGCCGGGGCCGAGCCGCCCGAGGTCGGGATCGAGTGCGGATCAGTGCTGACGGTGCGGCAATTGCTGCTGGGATCGGACGCGCTCACCTTGCTGAGCCCGGCGCAACTGGCGGTCGAATTGGAGGCGGGTGTGCTGGCGACCTTGCCGACGCCTGCGCCGGTGCGGAGGCGCATCGGGATCACAGTGCGCGAGGGGTGGAAGCCGACGGGTCCGCAGGCGGCGTTTCTAGACCAGCTGCGGGCGGTCGCGGCAGAGGAATTCGCATAAATTTATAGAGCGGGCGCGAATTGCATTTGTTTGGCTTGGCCGCGCGCCGCAGGAGGGCGCGCATGGACAGCATGATCGCCTTGATCGGCTTTGGTGAGGCCGGATCGACTTTTGCCGAGGCCGCTGGCTGGGAAGCCGGGGCTGCAGCCTATGACGTGCTGCCGACGCGCCGCGCTGCCATGGAAGCGGCGGGCGTGCTGGTTTGCGCGACGGCGGAATGCGCGCTTTCCGATGCTGATCTGGTGCTCTCGCTGGTGACGGCGGACGCCGCGCTGGCGGCAGCGAAGGACTATGCCGCGCTGCTGAAGCCGGGCGCCTTGTGGTGCGACATGAATTCCGTCGCGCCCGACACCAAGCGCGCGGCGGCGCGTGCCGTGGAGGCGGCGGGCGGGCGCTATGTCGATGTGGCGGTGCTGGCCCCGGTGAACCCCGCGCGGATGAACGTGCCGCTGCTGGTGGCGGGCGCGGCGGCGGATGAGGCGGCTGAGGCCTTGTGCGGCGCGGGCTTTGCCCATGTGCGCGTGGTCGGCAGCGAAGTGGGCCGGGCCTCCGCGATCAAGATGATCCGTTCGGTGATGGTCAAGGGGATCGAGGCGCTGACGGCGGAGATGATGCTGGCGGCCGAGGCCGCTGGCGTGACCGACGAGGTGCTGGTCTCGCTCGATGCAAGCGAGAAGGCGCAAGGCTGGGCGGCACGTGCAGGTTACAATCTGGAGCGCATGACGACGCATGGAGCGCGGCGCGCAGCCGAGATGGAAGAAAGCGCCAAGACACTGATCGGGCTGGGCGTGGAGCCGGTGATGACCGCCGGCACGGTGCGCCGCCAGCGCGAGATGGCCGGGAAGGCCGACCTGTTTTCGCAAGAGAGAGAAGCCGCGCAATGACGATGATCATCGACTGCCATGGCCATTACACCGTGCTCCCCAAAGCGCACGACGAATGGCGCGAGGCGCAGAAGGCGGCGTTCAAGGCGGGGACGCCGTGTCCGCCTTATCCCGACATTTCCGACGACGAGATCCGCGCAACGATCGAGGCGAACCAGCTGCGCCTGATCAAGGAGCGCGGCGCAGACATGACGATCTTTTCGCCGCGCGCCAGCGCGATGGCGCCGCACGTGGGCGATCAGTCGGTTGCGGTGCCCTGGGCGCGGGCGTGCAACGATCTGATCGCGCGGGTTGTGGGGCTGTACCCCGAGACTTTCGCGGGCGTGTGCATGCTGCCGCAATCGCCCGAGGCGGACCTGACCAGCTCGATTGCCGAGCTGGAGCGCTGTGTGACGCAGCTGGGCTTTATCGGATGCAACCTCAATCCCGATCCCGGCGGCGGCTTCTTCAAGCATCCGCCGCTGACCGATCCTTACTGGTTCCCGCTCTACGAGAAGATGGTGGAGCTGGACGTTCCGGCGATGATCCACGTTTCGGGATCGTGCAATCCCGCGATGCACGCGACGGGGGCCTATTACATCGCGGCGGATACCATCGCTTTCATGCAGCTGCTGGAAGGGGATCTGTTCAGCCGGTTCCCGACGCTGCGCTTTACTATCCCGCATGGCGGCGGCGCGGTGCCCTATCACTGGGGGCGCTACCGGGGGCTGGCGGACATGCTCAAGAAGCCCGACCTTTCGGGCCACCTGATGCACAACGTGTTCTTCGATACCTGCGTCTATCACCAGCCGGGCGTGAACCTGCTGGCCGAAGTGATCGAGACGAAGAACATCCTGTTCGGCAGCGAGATGGTTGGCGCGGTGCGCGGTATCGATCCGACGACCGGGCACTATTTCGATGACACCAAGCGCTATGTCGATGCGCTGCCGATCACCGAAGAAGCGCGTCATGCGATTTTCGAGGGCAATGCCCGGCGCGTCTATCCGCGCCTCGATGCCAAGCTCAAGGAGATGGGCAAGTGACTGAAGCTGCCAAACCTGCTGCGGACATCCATGCCTATCTGGCGGAACTCGAGGATATTCCGGGAACGCGCGTCTATACGGCAGCGCGGGCGCGCAAGGGTTATCACATCAACCAGTTTGCGATGAGCCTGATGACCGGCGACAACCGCGAGCGCTTCAAGGCGGACGAGCGGGCCTATCTCGATGAATGGCCGATCTCCGAGGAAGCCAAGGCGGCGCTCTTGAAGCGCGACTACAACACGCTGCTGGATCTGGGCGGCAACGTGTATTTCCTCTCCAAGCTGTTCTCGACCGATGGGCTGAGCTTTGCCGAGGCGGTGAGCACGATGACCGACATGACGTTCCCCGAATACCGTGACATGATGCTAAAGGGCGGGCGCTCCCCCGTCGGCAATCGCTCGATCAAGGCCAACCTCGCCGCCGCAGGCGCCGAGGCCACTAAGGAGGGCTATTGAGATGGCGCGTTTGACTGCCGGTGTCGGCTCCAGCCACGTGCCTTTGCTGGGTGTGGCGGTCGATCAGGGCAAGACCGGGGACGACTATTTCGGGCCGATCTTTGCAGGCTACGATTGGACCCGCGAATGGGAGAAGGCCGAGAAGCCGGACGTCGTGATCCTCGTCTACAACGATCACGCCAGCGCCTTCGACATGAAGATCGTGCCGACTTTCGCGATCGGCTGCGGCGAGCACTACAAGCCGGCGGACGAGGGCTGGGGCCCGCGCAAGGTGCCCGACGTAGAGGGCCATGCGGACCTTGCCTGGCATATTGCGCAGAGCCTGATCCTCGATGATTTCGACATGACCATCATCAACGAGATGGATGTGGACCACGGGCTGACCGTGCCGCTTTCGATGATGTTCGGCACGCCGGAGAAGTGGCCGTGCAAGGTCGTGCCGCTGGCGGTCAATGTCGTGACCTACCCGGTGCCTTCGGGCAACCGCTGCTGGGCGCTGGGCGAGGCGGTTGCCCGCGCGGTGGCGAGCTTCCCCGAAGACCTCAACGTGCAGATCTGGGGTACAGGCGGGATGAGCCACCAGCTGCAGGGCCCGCGCGCGGGGCTGCTCAACCGCGAGTGGGACAACAAGTTCCTCGACATGCTGGAAAGCGATGATGATGCGGCGCGCTGGATCCCGCATATCGAGTATCTGCGCGAGACGGGCAGCGAGGGCATCGAAATGGTGATGTGGCTGATCATGCGCGGCGCGCTGGGCAAGAAGGTCAAGACCCTCCACCGCCACTACCATATCCCGTGCAGCAACACGGCCATCGGCCATATCGTGCTGGAGCCGGCTTAAGCCCTCTCCCCTTCAGGGGAAGAGGGTTGGGAGAGGGGAACTCCCGCATCAATCATCCGCAACATGGGCCGGGCGAGTTCCCCTCTCCCCGGCCCTCTCCCCTGAAGGGGAGAGGGAGAGAGAGTATGCGTATAGCACTCGCCGGTGCCGGCGCTTTTGGTGAGAAGCACCTTGATGGCCTCAAGCTGATCGACGGGGTCGAGATCGTCTCGATCATTTCGCGCACCGCCGAACAGGCGGCAGCGGTGGCAGCCAAGTATGGCGCAAAGCACTCCTCGACCGAGCTCGACGATGCTCTGGCGCGCGATGACGTGGACGCGGTGATCCTGTGCACGCCGACGCAGATGCATGCGGCCCAGGCGATTGCCTGCATGGATGCGGGCAAGCACGTGCAAGTCGAGATTCCGCTTGCGGACAGCTGGGCGGACAGCGAGGCGGTGCTAGCGAAACAGCAGGCGACCAGCCTGACCTGCATGGTCGGCCACACGCGGCGCTTCAATCCGAGCCACCAGTTCGTGCACAACAAGATCACGGCGGGCGAGTTCAACGTCCAGCAGATGGACGTCCAGACCTACTTCTTCCGCCGCCGCAACATCAACGCCAAGGGCGAGGCACGTTCGTGGACCGATCACCTGCTGTGGCACCATGCCGCGCATACGGTCGATCTGTTTGCCTATCAGGCGGGCAAGATCGTGAAGGCCAATGCATTGCAGGGGCCCAAGCATCCCGAACTCGGCATCGCGATGGACATGTCGATCCAGCTCCTGAGCGAAAGCGGGGCGATCTGCACGCTCTCGCTCTCGTTCAACAACGACGGGCCGCTGGGCACCTACTTCCGCTATATCGGCGACACCGGGACTTATCTGGCGCGCTACGATGATCTGTTCACCGGCAAGGAAGAGCAGATCGACGTTTCGAAGGTCGATGTCTCGATGAACGGGATCGAGCTGCAGGACCGCGAGTTTATTGCGGCGATCCGCGAGGGGCGTGAGCCCAATTCGTCGGTGGGCAAAGTGCTCGATTGCTACCGGGTACTGGGCGAGCTGGAGCAGCAGCTCGAAGGGTGAGGCGCTTCCCTCGCTTCGTCATTGCGAGCGCAGCGAAGCAATCCAGAGCAGTCGTGCGCAATCGCTCTGGATTGCTTCGTCGCTGCGCTCCTCGCAATGACGAGG
>CAILIO010000379.1 GCA_903834285.1 uncultured Sphingomonadales bacterium
AGTTCCATCGCGCCGTTGAGCTTTACCACCTCGGCAGCCACGCCGAGCTTCTCGAAGTGACGGCGGGTGAGGCTGGGATACTTGGTGGCAACGCGCGCGTGGCTTTCGCGCGCGGTGGCGCCGCTGGCCACGGCATCGGCGGGTTCGGCGACCGAAAGGCGGCAGTGCCCGATATCGAGATCGACCGGTGCGTAAAGATCAGCATAGTCGAACTCGTCGATCACGTCCGAGCCGACGATCCCGGCTTGCGCCGCGCCGTGGGCCACGAAGGTCGCCACATCGAAGGCGCGCACGCGGATGATCGTCATGTCCGCCCGGCTGGTGGCGAAGCTCAGCTTGCGCGAGGCCTTGTCGAAGAAGTCCGCCTCGGGCACGACACCGGCCTCGTCGAGCAAGGGGAGCGCTTCGTCGAGGATGCGGCCCTTGGGCAGGGCGAAAACGAGTGGGGCTGGGGTGGGCATGGCCTGCCGCCCCTATGGCAAAGGGCCGGAAAGGGCAACCGTATGGAACGTGTCATGGATGGGCGTGATGTGGCGACGGCGATCACCTGGCAGGCGGATCATGCGGCCAAGAGTGGCGCGCTATGCACCGCGCGCGTGGTCCGCGCTCAGCTCGCGCTGCTTTCCGGCGAGACCGAGACAGGCCGGCGGCTAGCGAGCTGGCCGGGCATTCCGCTCGAGGACGCGTTGCCGCTGCGGCTGGCAGGGGGCTTTCATCATCTGGTGCTTTCGGGCGCGAATACGCGGCTCGGCGCGGTCTATCGCGGCGAGGTGACCGATCAAGCCGCAGTCGATGCCTTGATCATGGACATCACGCGCGAGCATGACGCCTCGCTGCTGCCGTGGCTTGATGGCCCACCGCAGACCAACGAGGCGGGGCGATCGGCCTCGATCATGGCGGCGCTGCTCTGGCTTTCGCCCCGGGTGGGGCCGCGTTTCGAGATGAACGAGCTCGGCGCCAGCGCGGGCGTCAACACGATGATGGAGCGCTATCACTACGGTCTCGGCGGCACCGAGGTCGGCCCGCCGGATTCGCCGATGCGGATCGTGCCCGAATGGCGAGGGAGCACGCCGATTCCGGCTGCGGTGGAGATCACGGCCATCGAGGGCTGCGACCGTGCGCCGGTTAACCTTGCCGATCCGGCCGAGGCGCTGCGGCTCAAGAGCTATGTCTGGGCCGAAGTAACCGAACGCATGGCCCGCATCGATGCGGCGATCCGGCTGGCGGGCGAACAGCCGCCGCGCCTCACCCAGATGGATGCAGGTGACTGGGTGGACGAGCGACTTGCCGCGCCGCAGGAAGCGGGGACCACGCGCGTGTTCTACCACTCGATCGTCTGGCAATATCTGCCGCCAGAAACCCGCGCGCGGATCACCGAGGCGATCATCGGCGCTGGTGATGCCGGCGGACGCATCGCGTGGATCATGCTCGAAACCAACCGCGAGACCTTCCGGCATGAGCTGATCGTCCGCTATTGGCCCGGCGGCGAGCCGGTGCTGCTGGGCGAGGCACATGCGCACGGCGCATGGGTCGCGTGGCAGGGGGCGGCGTGATGGACCGCACGGACCGATTGCGCCTGCTGCACCGCATGCTAGCCTTGCGATAGACCTGCTTGGAAGGCCCTGACATGCGCCCGCTCAAACTGTTCCTTGTCGCCCTCGCACTCGCCGCTGTTCCGGCAACGGCCTTTGCCGATTCCCCGCCGGTGACCTGGCGCGAGAAAGTCCGCGCGTTCAATATCGAGCACTGCAAGCACCCTGCCTGGGGCACCTCGCATTCGGACCGCGACTATGCGCTGGCGAAGGCGATGGCGGCGACCGACAAGGTCACGCTCGATGACGACGTACTGTTCGCTGCAGCCTATCTGCACGATATCGCGGGCTTCAAGCCTTACGAGAAGCCCGACCTCGATCATTCGGATGTCGGCGCTGATCTTGTCGGCGGCATTCTTGCACCGACGGGCTTCCCGATGGCGAAGCTCCCCAAGGTCCAAGCCGCGATCCGCGAGCACATGTATTACCGCACGCCGACGGTCCCCGAATCGCTCTATCTCCACGATGCCGATGCGCTCGATTGGCTCGGTGCGATTGGAGCGGCGCGGATTATGGCGCTGGCGGACCCGAACGGTGGCCAGCCCGATGGGCCGGCGGTGCTGCCGATGCTGAAGGAAAATCTGCGCGATGTACCGGCGCGCGTCCTCTCCCCCGCAGGCAAAGCTCTGATGCCCGCCCGCCGCGACGTTCTGGCCAAGTGGCTGGAGACGCTTGCGGGCGAGACGGAGGGGTACAAGACGCTCTGATCCGATGACCGAAATCCACTACCGCCCCTACACCAAGGCCGATGAGGACGCCGTCATCGCGCATATCCTTGCCATCCAGCAGGGCGAGTTCGCGGTGCCCGTCACGGCGGAGGACCAGCCCGATCTGCGCTCGGTTGCCGAAGTCTATCAGTCCGGCACCGGCGGGTTCTGGATGGCGGAGCGGGAGGGGCGGATTGTCGGAACTATCGGCCTAATCTGCTTCGGCACCAGCGAGGGCGCGCTGCGCAAAATGTTTGTCGCCGCCGAGGCGCGCGGGCGCGAGCTGGGGGTGGCGGCGGGGCTGCTCGATATCCTTCTCGGGCATGCCCGCGCGAAGGGGATCAGGGGGATTACCCTTGGCACGGTCGAGAAGCTCCATGCCGCGCGGCGGTTCTATGAGAAGAACGGGTTCGTCCTTTTCGATCCCGATGCGCTGCCGGAAGGCTTCCCGCGAATGCCGGTGGACACCCATTTCTACCGGTTGGAGCTGCCCTGAACCGGTTTCAGCCGCAGCAGTCGCTCGCGCCAGCCGCCGTTGTACGAGCCCCATTCCCACACTGCGACGGTGAGCAGCACCAGCACGGCGGCGGCGGCGATCGTGGTTACGGGCAAGGGCCGCAGCCAGGCCCAGCCGCCCAGCGCGAGAAGCAGCACGCAGCCCACCGTGTGCGAGAGCGGGAAGTTGCCGAGCGCGTTGCTGAAGCGTTTGAACAGGCCGACGCTGGCGAGGTAGGTCACCAATCCGCCGCAAAGCGTGAGGATCAGCCCCGTCGCCGCACCGCCTTCAGACCCTTCGAGCACAAGCGCATCGGCGACCGCGCTGACCACGATGCTGCCCACGATCGGCATGTGCAGGTAGGTATAGGCCTCACGCGCCACGCGGCCCGGTTCGGCATGGTTCTCGATATGCCGCGCGCCGCGTTCGGCGCCGAGGTCGAAGTAGATCCACCACATCAGCACCGATCCGGCAAACGCACACAGAAACGCGGCGATCCGCTGCGGTGTGGGGACGGCGCCGCCGAAGTTCACGCCCGTAACCACGATCCCTTCGCCCAGCGCGATGATGATGAACAGCGCGCAGCGCTCCGCCATGTGGCTGCCGGAAATGGCCCAGTCCGCTGCCAGCGAGCGGCCGAGGAACGGGGTGGCAAAGCCCGCGAGCGGCCCGAGATACTCGATGCCCAGCGCACCGAGCCACCACGCGAGCCGCGCGTCCCCCGCGGCGCGGAGCCCCGCCACCCAGAGCAGCGACGAGACGGCGAACCAGCTCGAAATCCGCAGCATGTTCATCATGCCGCGCGGATCATCGCGGCGCATGATTACTGCCATGAACAGCGTGCGCCCCATCTGCAGCGCCAGGTAGCTGCCCGCAAACAGCGTGCCGTTGTCCTCCACGCCGAGCGAGAAGGCATGGGGCAGCGCTACGGCCATAAGCAGGCTCGCCAGCATGCCCAGCAGGAGCATGATCCGCACGGCCGCGCGGTCCGGATTGGCCCAGTTCGCCGCCCATGTGGTATACATCCACGCCCACCACACCGCGAGGAACAGCACGGATGCCTCGGCGAGCCCGCGCCAGCTAAGGTTTACCAACAGCGCATGGGAAATCTGCGTGATGGCAAAGACATAGACGAGATCGAAGAACAGCTCGAGATAGCTGACCGGTGCAGGCCCGCCGCCGTGATGGCGCAGCAGCGAGCAGCGCTCCGGTATGCTTTCAGCCCCGTTTTCAGCCACCGGCCTACCCTAAAAACGCGTCCAGCGCAGCGTTGACTTTGTCCGGTGCTTCCCACGGCACGAAGTGGCCGCAATCCGGCACCTGCACCACGGTGAGGTGGGGTATCATCGCATCCAGCCCGTCCAGATTGGCGGGCGGCAGGGCCATGTCGTCCATCGCCCAGATCACCAGCGTCGGGATGCCAAGCGGTGGCAGCGGCGGCGGGGTGTAGCCGGCGGGGAGCGCGAAGGGCTCGTCCATGTCGGGCACGTCCATAGGGCTCGCGCGGTACCAATTGAGCATGGCGATGGCGCTGTCGGGGTTCGACCAGTCCTTGAGCAGGGTTTCACGCTCGGCCTCTTCCATCACCGGCGCGCGGTCGCCCCAGTCGAGCGCCTGCAGCAAGAGCGCGCCGAGGCCATGCTCGCGCACCAGGCCATCGTTGGCGGTATCACGGAAGGCGCGCATGTACTGGCTCGCGCCGCGCTGGACGGGATCGAGGTAAAGCAGCTTCTGGAAGATCCCCGGATGCGGTGCATTGGCGACCACCGCGCGGGTCACGCGGGTGCCCTGGCCCATCAAGGCCACGCCCCAGGCAATCGCGCCGCCCCAGTCATGCCCGAGCACGGTGAACTGCCCCACGCCCAGCGCATCGGCGAGGAGGAAGATGTCGCCAATCAGCTTGTCCGGCGTGTAGTTCTCCGCGCCCTCGGGCTTTGATGAGCCGCGATAGCCGCGCTGATCGGGCGCGATGCAGCGGAAGCGGCCCGAAAGGTGCGCGATCTGGTGCCGCCAGGTGCGGTGCGATTCGGGAAAGCCATGGAGAAACATGAGCGCGGGCGCGTCGCGCGGGCCTACGTCCACCACATCGAGCTCGATTCCGTTGGCGAGCTTCACGCGGGTCAGATCACTCGACACTGGCTTTCTCCATCTTGGCGGCATAGCCGTCGGCCACCATCGCGGCCATCTTGTCGAAGATGGCTTCAGGCGTGCGACAGGCCTCGCCGATTTCCTGTTCGAACCCGCGCGCGACGATGATCTCGCGCTCCCCTGCCGCCATCGCGGCGAGGATCGCCGCAGCCGCGTCCGCCGGATCGATGCCCTTGTCGATCGCCTTGTCGCTCACCCCGCGGCGGCTGCCGTCGGCGTTGAGCGCATTGCGCGAGACATTGGTGCGGACCGAGCCCGGCGCGATGACGTGGACTTGCAGCCCTTCGCCGGTCACTTCGGTGCGCAGCGCATCGGCATAGCCGATCAGGCCGAACTTGGCGGCGCTGTAGGCGGTGCGCATCGGCACGCCGACTTTGCCCGCAACGCTGGAGACCATCGCGATCCGGCCCGTCCCTCGCGCCATCATGCGACCCAAAAGCGCCTGCGTCAGCGCGATAGGCGCGAGCAGATCGACCGCGATGATCCGCTCGTAGACGGCGTAGTCGGTATTGACGGCGAGGCTGCGCTGCGAAATGCCGGCGTTGTTGAACAGCAGATCGATCCCGCCGCTGCGCTGCGCCGCCCACGCCCAGGCCTGCTCTGCCGCAGCAACGCCGGCCGGATGATCCGTCGCTTCAAAGGGCAGGACCAGCGCCGTCGCGTTGCCGATGGCGCAATCCGCCGCGACTTCCGCCAGCGCCTCCTCATTGCGGCCCGACAGGATCACATGCGCCCCGTCTGCCGCAAGGGCGCGCGCCATTGCCGCGCCGATCCCCGATGATGCCCCGGTGATCCATGCCACCTCTCCGGCAAATGCCATGCAGTTTCTCCCAGTTTCTGGCCCAGTTTCTTGGCCCTGTTAAAGGTTGGCGCGGGTGTTTGGCACTTTGGGCAGGGGGATGAACTCCTCCTCGTCCCCCGGCACCTTGGGAAAGCGCCCTACGTCCCAATCGTGCTTGGCCTGCGTGATCCGCTCGCGGCTGGAGCTGACGAAATTCCACCAGACGTGCCGCTGCGAGGTGAACGCCTCCCCGCCCAGCAGCATCACGCGTCCGCCGCCTTCGGAGGATAGCTTCAGTGTGACGCCGGGCGCGAGCACGGCAAGGCTGTAGAGCGCCAGCGATACGCCATCGAGGCTTGCCTCCCCGCCGACCAGCATGACCGCGCGCTCGTCCGCCGATGCATCGATAGGGATCGCGCCGCCGGGGGCGAAGAGGATTTCGGCATAGATCGTCTGGCTGTGCTGCGTGGTCGCGGCGGTCCTGCCCCAGAGCGTGCCCATGATCACCCGCGCGGTGGTGCAGCCGTCCTCGATCAGCGGGAGGTCCGCCTGCTGCTCGAAGGCGGGGTCGATCTCCTCACGCCCGTCGGGCAGGGCGAGCCAAGTCTGCATGCCATAGAGCGCGGGGCCGCCTTCCCGCTCCGCCAAGGGGCTGCGCTCGGAATGGACGATGCCGCGTCCGGCGGTCATCAGGTTGACCTGTCCGGGGCGGATCGTCGCGAAGCTGCCGATGCTGTCGCGGTGGTCGATCGCACCCGCATACTTGCCCCCAAACAGCCAGGTGACGGTGGCAAGATTGATATGCGGATGCGGCCGCACGTCCATCGCCGTGCCCACGGGCAGCACTGCGGGGCCGAACTGGTCGACGAAAATGAACGGGCCGACCATGGTGCGCTCGCGTGCCGGCAGCACGCGCCGCACCTGAAAGGCGCCGAGATCGTGGGTGACCGGCGTCAGGGTCTGGGTAATCTGTTCGCTCATGAGGCCTTACTCCTTGCCTCGGCCCAGCCGCTGGGCGGCTTCGAGCAGTTCGGTGGGGAACATTGCGACGATGGTGGAATTGTGCTCGACTCCGATCTCGCTCAGGGTCTGGAGGCGGCGCAGTTCGAGGGCGCCGGGCACTTCACCGATCGTGCGTGCGGCCTCCGCCAGCTTCTGCGAGGCTTCGAATTCGCCCTCAGCCTTGATAATCCGCGCGCGCTTCTCGCGGATCGCCTCGGCCTCGCGCGCGATGGCGCGCTGCATTTGCTCGGGGATATCAAGGTCCTTGATCTCCACCGCATCCACCGTCACGCCCCACTGGCGCACTGTCTGGTCGAGCAGTTCCAGCAGGCGCTTGTTGATCGATGTGCGGTCCTTGAGAATAAGGTCGAGCTCGCTTTGCCCGATCGCATCGCGCAGCCCGGTCTCGGCCGCTTGAATCACCGCGCTCGTCCAGTTCTCCACTGTGGTGACGACTTTGGCCGCATCGACCGCGCGGAACCACAGTACCGCGTTGATCTTTACCGCCACGCCGTCGCGCGTCACGGTTTCCTGCGTGGCGAGCGCAAAGGTGATCACGCGCTGGTCGATTTTTACGACGCGCTCGACCAGCGGAATCAGCCAGAACCAGCCCGGTCCCTTGGTCTCGACCAGCCGTCCGAGGCGGAAAACCACCCCGCGCTGATACTCCTGATTGATGCCGAACGACTGGAGCGCGAGCACCAGAAACAACACGACCGCGACCAGAGTGAACCACGAAAAGGCTTCGAACATGTCAGATTCCTTCTGGCCGGGCGGCTGCGGCATGATTTGCCGGGCGCGCGGGCCGCACTTGGAATGCGCCGAGATCGTGCGTCACTGGGGCCAGCGTCTGGGTTACGAGGTCGGTCATGACGATACCTCCGCGCGGCATAGCTCGAGAATGTTCACCGGGAATATGGGCTCGTGCCACTGTGCCAGTTCGGCGGTGGCAAACCAGCGGAATTCCTTGATCAGCTCGCGTTCGAGCGCGGTGTGCCCGGAATGGTCGGGCGTGAAATTGGTGGTGCGCACGCGGAAGAAACGCTCGTCGGAGGTAACCGGTTCGCCCTCCAGCATGATGAAATCGTCGGTCCGCTGCGCGATCTCGGGCCCGCAATTTTCGACCTGCAAGCCGGTTTCCTCGAACAGTTCGCGTAACGCGGCAGCGTGAAAGTCCTCCCCCGGATCGCATTCGCCGCCCACGCCGCACCAGAACGCGTGGCGCCCCGGCGGGGCAAAACGGATCAGCAGCAGGCGCTCATGCTCGTCCATCAGCAGGATGCGCGCGGCGCGCCGGATCCGGCGCGGGGCTTCACTCACCGGGAGCACGCGCCTTGATTGCGAGCGCATGGACGCGCTGGCCGGGAATATCACCCAGCGCGGCGTTGACCATGCGCTGGCGCGTCACGCGCGAAACGCCGGCGAACTGCGCGCTCGTGATCTCCACGGTGAAGTGCGATTCGCCCGATCCGTCATCGCCCATATGGCCGCTGTGGCTGGCGCTGTCGTTGACTACGGCGAGGTGCTCGGGCGCGAAGGCCGCTGTGAGAAGCTGGGTGATTTCTTGGGCGAGGGGTCCGTTCATGGCTTCCATCTTGGCCGATCCATCTCCATGTGAAAAGCCGAATGAGACAAGCAAGACCCCATGATCGCTTCCACGGCCGAGTGCAGGACACCGGGCACATCTGCGCCGTTCCCGGTTGCAGCGAGTCCGGTGAGTTCCGGGCCCCCGGTGCGCGTGCGCCCGGTTTCGACGGGCCGGGCGACTACCGCTGGATGTGCCTCGAGCATGTCCGCGCCTTCAACGCGGGCTACGATTTCTTTGCGGGGATGACGCCGGAGGAAATCATGGCCGCGCAGTCTCCGCTGGCGGGCTGGGCGACCGAGACGCGCGCGTTCCGCCCGACCGCCGGGATCGATCAGGCCCCGCGCTGGAACGATTTTGCCGATCCGCTCGATGCCATCGCGCAGCGTGCGCGGGCGCGCCGCGAAGATGCGCTCCACCGTCAGGAAGCGGCGCGCCGCGGCATCGGGCCAGAGGAACGCAAGGCCTATGACGTCATGGGCCTTGGCCTCGATGCCGACCGCAAGGCGCTGCGCTCGCGCTATTCCGAGCTTGTGCGCCGCTACCATCCGGATCGCAACGGCGGCGACCGGGCTTACGAGGGCCGCCTTCAGGCCGTTGTCGAGGCCTATAACCTGTTGCGCTCCACCCCCGCTTTCAACGCCTGATGCCGCCCATAGGCGGGGGAGGGCTGGACAAGCCCCCCTTGCGGCGCAAAGCTGCGTGCCTGGGGCAAGGCAGGGGGCGAGAGCCATGAAGAGCGAAGACCGGCAACTGGGAATGGACCGGGCAATCAGTCGGCGCGATTTCGTGAACGGGGTTGCCGCCAGCGCGGTTGCTGCGGGAGTTCCGGGCACATCGCTGGCTGCCACCGGGCGCGCCAAGGCGGTTGTCACACCCGAGATCGACCCCAATCCCTATCCGCCTGCGCGGCAGGGCATGCGCGGCTCGCACGCCGGCACCTATGAGGCGGCGCATATGTTGCGCGATGGCACGCTCAAGCTGGCCGACGCCGAGAACAGCGGCGAGACCTATGATCTCATCGTCGTAGGCGGTGGGCTTTCCGGGCTTTCCGCCGCGCACTTCTTCCAGAAGCGAGTCGGCCCCGGCGCAAAAGTGCTGGTGCTCGACAACCACGACGATTTCGGCGGCCATGCCAAGCGCAACGAATTCAACGTGAACGGTAAGCTGCTGCTGTGTAACGGCGGCACGCTCAACATCGAAAGCCCCTCTCGCTACGACAAATGGTCGCGCGTGCTGCTCGATGACATCGGCGTCGATATCGCGCGGTATGAGCGGGACAACACGGTGAATGCCGGGCTCTACAAGTCGTTGGGGCTAGGGCACGGCATGGTTTTCGATGCCGAGACGTTTGGCGGCGCTAGTGGTGGCAGGGACGTGGTGCTCGCGATGGGCGGTGGCTGGCGCGGCGGGGCGATCGAACCTGACAAGCTGGAGAAAGCGCCGCTCACCCCCAAGGCGCGCGCGGATCTCGCCCGCCTCTTCGCCCAGCCGCAGCCCGACTATCTGCCCGGTCTCGATGCCGCCGCCAAGAAGGACTGGCTGGCGCGTCATTCCTACAAGGACTTCCTCATCGAGAAAGTCGGCGTCGATCCCCAAGTCTATTGGCTGTTTCAGGACATTGGCAAGGCCAGCTTCTGCGTCGGCGGCGATGCGGTGCCGGCGCTGTTCGGCTGGGTGCAGGGCTATCCCGGCTTTTCCGGGATGGCGCTGGGCGAAGTACCCGCCGATCTCTTCGCCGATCTCCCCGGCGGCCAGCACGGCCGCCAGCGCGAGGGCGACAAGTCGATCCATTTCCCCGATGGCAATGCCACGCTGGCGCGGCTGCTGGTTGCCAAGCTGGTACCCGAGGCGACCGCGGCCCGCACGCAGGAAGACATGGGCACGGCGGTGATCGACTATGCCGCGCTCGACCGGCCCGGCGCGCCCACCCGCATCCGCCTTTCCAGCGTCGTGCTCAATGTCGCGCATCGCGGCGATCCCGCTGCGGCGGGCGATGTGGCGGTGCATTATGCCAAGGAGGGCAAGCTCGTCGAAGTGCGGGGCAAGGCCGTGATCATGGCCTGCTGGAACATGGCGATTCCCTACATGATGCCCGAACTGCCCGTCGCGCAGAAGGAAGCGCTGGCTTATGGCGTGAAGGGCCCGATGGTCTACACCAGCGTCGCGGTCACCAACTGGCGGCCCTTCGTGAAGCTGGGCGCGGCGAATTTCCATTGCCCGACGATGTTCCATCAGGAGGTTGGCCTCACCGAAGCGGTCAGCCTCGGCGATCTCAAGCATCCGCAAAGTCCTGACGAGCCGGTCGTGCTGCACCTCGTCAAATACATGAACAAGCCGGGCCTGCCGCGCCGCGACCAGCACCGCGTGGGCCGCGCCGAGTTGCTGGCGATGAGCTTCGAGACCTTCGAGCGCGAGACGCGGCGCCAGCTGCAGCGCATGCTCGGCGGCGCGGGCTTCGATGCTGCGCGTGATATTGCCGGGATTACCGTGAACCGCTGGGGACACGGCTATTCCTATACCTACAACTCGATCTACGATCCGGTGGAATGGGTCTACACCGAAAGCCCGAACCGCCCCTGCGTCATCGGCCGCCAGCCCTTCGGCCTCGTCAGCATCGCCAACAGCGACGCCGCCGCCAGCCCGCATACCGATGCGGCGATTCAGGAAGCCCACCGCGCGGTGCAGGAAGTGATCGAGCGGCGGACGTATCCCTTCGTCCCGCGCCGGACGGGGTGATGGGGATTAGTCCTCCAGCGGGGACAAATCCGGCTCCACCCACCCGCGCCGCGCCTCGACACTGAACAGGCGCTCCTTCGAATAGAAGCACAGCGGCCAGCTGCGGTCGCCGATCTCGCTTTCGAGCAGCGCGTTGACGCCGTCGACCAGCGAGGTCCCTTCCGGCAGCGTGGCGGCAAAGGCGCGCACGCCGCGGATATAGAGCTGCGTCAGCGTCTCGTGATAGCCGGTGCTGTCGCTGTTCTCTGTCCCCACCGAAAGGTTGTAGGCGCTGATCGTGCCGGGCATATCGCGCTCGGGCACGAAGTCCAGCCGCTCGCGGACAAGCCACAGGCATGCCGCCAGATGCGCCTCGTGCGTCCACTCCGCCTTGGGCAGCGTCCGGGCGAGCAGCCCTTCGCCGACATGTCGCACCGCGGCATCATCGGCGAAGAGTCGGATTGAATGCGCGGCCATGGGAAACACCTTTCAGAACAGGATCGGCGCTCTAACCGAAAATCGTCATTGCGAGGAGGCAAAGCCGACGGAGCAATCCGGAGCGTCACGCACAGACGCTCTGGATTGCTTCGCTACGCTCGCAATGACGAGGCCGCGTGGATACGCGCCAGCACAAAAAAGAGGCCTCGCACAGGGCGAGGCCTCATGCCAGACGGGATTGTCGTTTTGTGCTTATGCCGCGATCGGCGCCGCGTTCCGCACGCTTTCGTCCACATGGTCGGCGAACTGCGCAAAGTTGTCGATGAACTTGCGCACCAGTTCCCCGGCCGTGCGGTCATAGGCTTCAGCATCAGCCCAAGCCCCGCGCGGATCGAGCAGGGTGGTATCCACGCCCGGCACGGACACCGGCACTTCGAAGCCGAAGTTGGGATCGATGCGGAATTCAGCGTTGTTGAGGCTGCCATCGAGCGCAGCATTGAGCAGCGCGCGGGTCGCCTTGATCGGCATGCGCTTGATGCCCGGCATGGTGGCAAGGCCACCCGACCAGCCGGTGTTGACCAGCCAGCACTTCACCCCGCCCTTGGCAATGCGCTCCTTGAGGAGGTTGCCGTAAATCGAAGGATGGCGCGGCATGAACGGCGCGCCAAAGCAGGTGCTGAAGGTGGCTTCGGGCTCGGTCACGCCGATTTCGGTGCCGGCGACGCGCGCGGTATAGCCCGAAAGGAAGTGGTACATTGCCTGATCGGGAGTCAGCCGAGCAATTGGGGGGAGCACGCCATAGGCATCCGCGGTGAGGAAGATGATGTTCGAGGGCACGGGGCCCAGGTTCTTCTCGCTCGTGTTCGGGATGAAATCAATCGGGTACGACCCGCGGCTGTTCTCCGCGAGCGAGGCATCGTCGAGGTCGATCGTGCGGGTCTCGGGATCTATCACGACGTTTTCGAGGATCGTGCCGAAACGCTTCGTCGTCGCGAAGATTTCCGGTTCGGCTTCAGCCGAGAGGCGGATCATCTTGGCATAGCAGCCGCCTTCGAAGTTGAAGACCGCGGTGTCCGACCAGCCATGCTCGTCATCGCCGATCAGCGTGCGGCTGGCATCGGCCGAAAGCGTCGTCTTGCCCGTGCCCGAAAGCCCGAAGAACACGGCCGTGCTGCCGTCGGCCCCGATATTGGCCGAGCAATGCATCGGCATCACGCCCTGCACCGGCAGCAGATAATTGAGAATGCCGAAGACCGACTTCTTCATCTCGCCTGCATAGGCGGTGCCGCCGATCAGGATCAGCTTCTCGGTGAAGTTGACCGCGATCACCGTCTCGCTGCGGCAGCCATGGCGCGCGGGGTCGGCGCGGAAGCCGGGGATATCGATGATCGTGTATTCGGGGGCGAAGGCGGCGAGCTCTTCCGCCGTCGGGCGCACCAGCAGGGTGCGGATGAACTGCGAATGCCAGGCGTACTGGGTGATCACACGCACCGAAACGCGATACTCGGGCTGCGAACCGCCGAAGAGGTCGGCGACATAGGCCTTGTCGAGCCCGCCGAGCGCGCTGAGGAAATCCGCCTTGAGCACCGCAAACTGTTCGGGCGTCATGCTGACGTTGGTCTTGCCCCACCAGATCGTGTTCTCGGTCTCGGCATCGCGGACGAAAAATTTGTCCTTGGCGCTGCGGCCGGTGTGCTTGCCGGTGGCGACAACAAACGGGCCGTCCGCAGAGAGCACGCCTTCGCCGTTGCGGATGGCATGCTCCACCAGCGGCGCGGTGCCGAGGTTGGCAAAGATCTGCGCGGGCTCGGGAAGGCCCTGCTCAGCCAGGCTCACGTTCAATGCGGTATCAGACACAGATCGGTCTCCCATGGCAGGTTAGCCAATAGCCCGGGCCGGTTTCGGCTCCGGGCGAGGCAGGGCCCCGCGTTGCAATCACACCCAGAATGCGCTCATTCGCCGGCGAATCCGTTGCACTTTTTGCATACGAATGCGCTGAGTCCGATTTGGCGCATAGCCACCCCGCCTTGCTGCGTCAAATGCCCTTGCGGCAATCAAGATTTTTGCGCAGCAAGTTGCACCGAGTACAACTGCTCGACAAACCGCTCCCGATACCTGCCCCGGTTGCCAGCCGCAGCGCCAGCCGGTAATCGGATACGTCCCGCCCCGCCGCCAGTCAGACCGGAAACGCCCCTGTCAGAAGCTTTGCAACCGCCTGTTTCTTCCGCATCGCGCGTGCAGCCTCGCGGTGGTGATCCCCGGGTGATCGCACTGGTGGATGATGATCGCAACATTCTCACGACGGTCTCGATTGCGCTTCAGGCCGAGGGCTTTGCCACGCGCCTCTATTATGATGGCGCCGCCGCGCTGAAGGCGCTGCTCGAAAACCCGCCGGACCTTGCCGTCTGCGATATCAAGATGCCGCGCATGGACGGGCTCGAACTGCTCGAGCGCCTGCGTGAGAAAAGCCAGCTGCCGGTCATCTTCCTCACCAGCAAGGATGCGGAAGGCGATGAAGCGCTCGGCCTTGCTATGGGCGCGGACGACTACATCGCGAAGCCCTTCAGCCAGCGCCTCCTGATCGCGCGCATCCGCGCGATCCTGCGCCGCTCCGAGATTGCCCGCAGCGATGCTGCAGATTCCGCCGAGCCGGGCGAAGCGAGCGAGCCGCTGCCCGAGCCGATCCGCCGAGGCCGCCTCGTGATGGATCCGGCGCGCCATACCGTGACGTGGGACGGCGCGGCGGTCTCGCTCACCGTCACCGAGTTCCTCATCCTCGAAGCGCTTGCGCTGCGCCCGGGCGTAGTCAAGACGCGCAACCAGCTGATGGACGCCGCCTACCACGACGACGTTTTCGTCGATGACCGCACCATCGACAGCCACATCAAGCGGCTGCGGCGCAAGTTCCGCGCTGCCGACACCGGCTTCGCCGCCATCGAAACGCTCTATGGCGCCGGATACAGCTTCGCCGATTCCTGATCCGGTGCGCACCCCGCTGCGTCGCCGTTCGTGGCGCGTGCGCGGCGTCTCGCTCACCGCGCGCATCCTCGCGGTCAACGGCATTGCCTTGGCGCTGCTCGCCGGATCGTTCTTCTATCTCGACAGCTACCGCAAGCAGGTCCTGGCCGAACGCTTCAAGCTGGCGCGGGCCGAGGCGGAAATCGCCGCCATTGCGCTGACCGAGGCCATGCCGGCGAAGCGGCGCGAGGTGCTCGCTAACATCGGCACCCGGCAGAAGCTGCGACTCACGCTCTACGATGCCAAAGGCGGCCTTATTGCCGACAGCTTCCGCCTTGCGCCGCCGCCATTTGCCTTTGCCGATCCTGGCAAGGAAGCCTGGTACCAGACCGCCGCGCGCCTGCTTGATCGCGGCGTCGATGTCGTGGTCGGCGCCCCGGCCATCGAACGTTACCGCGAGCCGCCCGAAACCGGCGCGGCCAATTGGCCCGAGATCGCTCGCGCGCGCGATGCGCACGCCACCGAGGTCTACTTGCGCTATGCGCCCGATCGCACCCCGGTGATCACCGCCGCCACGCCGGTCGGCTCGCGCGGCGAAATGCTGCTGGCCTTGCGCAACGCCCGCGATGTCACCCAGTCGGTGCGCGATGCGCGCCAGTCGCTCGGCATCATCATCGGCGTTGCTTTCATGCTTTCGATCCAGCTCTCGCTGTTCCTCGCGCGCACCATCGTCCAGCCGTTGCGGGCGCTGGTACGCGCCGCGGTGCGCGTGCGACTGGGGCGCGACCGCGCCGTCGTCGTTCCCCGCCTGCCCGAACGCGGCGACGAGATCGGCCTCCTCGCCCGTGCCTTTTCCGACATGACGACCGCGCTGCGCCAGCGGATCGACGCGGTCGAAAGCTTCGCCGCCGATGTCGCGCATGAACTCAAGAACCCGCTCGCCTCGCTCTCAAGCGCGCTCGAGACGATGGAGAAGGTCGAGGATCCCGCGCTGCGCCAGCAGCTGGCCGCGATCGCTGCGCACGATGTGCAGCGGATCGACCGCCTGATCACCGAAATCGCCGATGCCAGCCGCATCGATGCGCAGTTGAGCCGCGCCACTTTCGCCCCGCTCGATCTAGCGCAGCTGGCCGGAGACGTCGTCGGCGCGCGCGGTGCCCGGCCTGACCGACCCGACCGCGAAACCTGCCGCATCCGCATGGTGCGCGGCGGCGGCGCGGCGCTGGTGCGTGGTGATGCGCTGCAGCTGGAACGCGTGCTCGAAAACCTGCTCGACAACGCCGTCTCGTTCTCGCCGCCGGGCGGCACAGTCGAAGTCGTGGTCTGGAGCAGCGAGGGGCGCGTGCTCCTTGCCGTCACCGATGATGGCCCGGGTGTTCCCCCCGCCGAGCGCGAGAAAGTGTTCGAACGCTTCCATTCGGTGCGCCCCGCCAGCGAGGCCTTCGGCGCGCACAGCGGACTCGGCCTTGCCATCGCGCGCACGATTGCCGAGGCGCACGAAGGCTCGCTCACCATCACCGACCGCCCCGGCGGCGAACCCGGTGCGCAGCTCGTGCTCGAACTCCCCATGGCCGGGGAGGACGAGGAATGAACTGGCAGGCCACCTGCGTGGCCATCGGGGGCCGCGCTATCCTGATCGAGGGACCACCGGGTGCAGGCAAGTCGAGCCTTGCGCTCGCGCTGATTGATCGCGGTGCGGTGCTCGTGGGCGATGATGGCGTTTCACTGCAACGCGACGGTGCGCGGCTGTTGGCAAGCGCGGTGGCGGCCACAGCTGGCCTTCTCGAAGTGCGCGGCCTTGGCCTCGTCACCATGCCGGTGGCACAGGGCGTGCCCGTCGCCCTCGCGATCGTGCTTGACCGCGCTGCGCCGCGCTTCATCGAAGCCCCGGAAATGGCCTTGCGCCATGGCGCTGCGCTGCCGCTGGTCCGGCTCTGGCCGGAGAGCCCCGTTCTGCACCTCCGCGCCGAGCTGGCACTGCGCTGCTATGGCCTGCCGCCGGAAGGCGATGTCCCTGCGTGAAACATAGCCGTGGGCTTGCCCCTTCGCGGTCTTTCTTTCGCGCGGCGGCTGGCGCACACAACGCAGCATGTCGGCTGAGTCGGATCCGGAAGAGGCGCCGCAGCGCATCCTGCTCGTCACCGGCGTGCTCGGGGCCGGCAAGACGACCGCGCTGCGCACGCTTGAAGACATGGGCTGGGAAGCCATCGACAATTTCCCGATCCGCCTGCTTGATCGCTTGCTGGAAACCGAGCCCGGCTCGGCCCAGCTCGATGCTGGCTCTCCGCTCGCGATCGGTTTCGATACGCGTACCCGCGGTTTCGATCCGGCCAGAACCATCGAGAGGGTCAAGAACCTTAGCACGCGGCGCGATCTTTCGGTCACCACGCTCTTTCTGGATTGCGGCGGGTCCGAGCTTGAGCGCCGCTACAACGAGACCCGCCGCCGCCACCCGATGAGCGAGGACAAGCCCGCCGCCACCGGAATTGCGGCGGAGCGCGAGCTACTCGAGCCACTGCGCCGCTGGGCGGACGTGGTCATCTCGACCACCGATTTTTCGACCAATGATCTGCAGCAGGCGATTCGTGGCGCATTCGGCAGCCACACGCCGCAGCGCACCACGCTCACCATCAGCAGTTTCGGTTTTTCGCGCGGCACCCCGCCGCTCGCCGATCTCGTGTTCGACATGCGCTTTCTCAACAATCCGCACTGGGACGATGCCTTGCGCCCGATGTCGGGGCAGGATGCGCCGGTGGGCGAATATATCCGCCGCGATCCGGCCTTTAGCGAGGCCTTCACGCGGATTCGCGATCTCCTTCTGCTACTGCTCCCGCGCTTCCAGGCGCAGGGCAAGGCTTATGTGAACGTCGCCTTCGGCTGCACCGGCGGGCGCCACCGCTCGGTGTTCATGGCCGAGCACATCGCTTCTGCCTTGCGCAATGAGGGATTTTCTCCCACATTGTTGCATCGCAACCTGGGGTCGCGCGCTGCCGACATGGTCGAAGGCACGCAGACATGAAAAACAAAGTCACTTGCCGTCCATCCGGGGAGACAGGCAGGGATCGGGGGAATGGGCATGCACTGGAAGATGGCGGGACCGGTCGGGCATTCAGCCAGATACGGCACCAGCCTCAACCGAATTTGCCCAGCCTGAACGCGGCGCACCGCCGCATCGCCCTTCGGAGCCACCCCTTTCCCATGAACCGCACAGCATGATCGGTCTCATCCTCGTCACCCACGGCGCCCTCGCCGACGAGTTCATTCACGCGATGGAGCACGTTGTCGGGCGCCAGCCCGATATCGTCGCGGTCTGCATCGGCCCCAACGACGACATGGAACGCCGCCGCAAGGAAATCGCCGAGGCGATCCGCCGCGTCGACAGCGGCGAGGGCGTGATCGTGCTCACCGACCTGTTTGGCGGCACCCCGTCGAACCTCGCCATCTCGCTGATGGAAGCAGGCAAAGTCGAGGTGATCGCCGGCATCAACCTGCCCATGCTGATCCGCCTCGCCAAGGCGCGCAATTCGATGGGCGTGCGCGAGGCGACCGCTGCCGCGCGCGATGCGGGGCGCAATTACATCACCATCGCTTCTGAATTTCTGGGGCAGGACGCCTGAGCATGACCGATGACGCCGCCGCTGCTTCCGCTTCCGGTTCCACCGAAGTGACCACGGCGCGTGAAACGGTCCTCATCGTCAACCAGCGCGGCCTTCATGCGCGGGCGAGCGCGAAGTTCGTCAATGCCGTCGCGCGCCTGCCCGAAGGGGTGGAAGTCCTGGTTATCAAGGACGGCACCGAGGCACAGGGCGGCTCGATCCTCGGGCTGATGATGCTCGGCGCGGCGAAGGGCGATACGGTCGAGATCGTTGTCACCGGGCCTGACGCGGACGGCGTGCTCCTCAAAGTTGCCGGGCTCGTCAAGGACGGCTTCGGCGAGGATTGATCGGCTGCCATGACCCGCCGCCAGATCACCGGGTTTTCCAACCCGACCATCAAGGCCGTCCGGTCCTTGCGCGAAAAGAAGCACCGCAAGCGTGAGGGCCGCTTCCTCGCCGAAGGCCTGCGCCTGCTGACCGACGCGCGCGAAAGTGGTCGCATCCCTGAACTGCTGCTCATGGCCGAGGGGCGCGAGGGGCATCCCCTGCTCGATGCGCTGGAAGCGGCGGTCACGCGCGCGGGCGGTGACGTGATAGAAATGCCCGAGGACTTGCTCGCCAAGGTGACGGGTAAGGACAATCCGCAAGCGGTGGCCGGCGTCTTTGCGGAATGGGACACGGGGCTCGCAGCGCTCGACCGCACGCGCGCGCCGCTGTGGCTGGTCGCGCAGGCTATGCGCGATCCCGGTAATCTCGGCACCATGCTGCGCACGGCGGACGCGGTGGGCGCAGGCGGCGTGATCCTCCTCGACGATTGCGCCGATCCTTTCTCGGTCGAAGCCGTGCGCGCGAGCATGGGCGCGGTGTTCACCGTGCCGCTGGCGCAGGCGCGGTGGGAAGATTTCCAGAGCTGGCTGCGCAGTGGGCCCGGCCAGCTTGTCGCCGCGAGCCTACGAGAGGCCGTTCCCTATCGCGGCGCTCCTTATGCGGCGCCTTGTTTCGTGATGGTCGGCAACGAATCGCGCGGGATGCCCGAGGACTACGAAATGGCTTGCGACTTGCGCGTCACGATGCCGATGAAGGGCCGGGCCGACAGCCTCAATGCGGCGGTTGCGGCGGCAGTGCTGGCCTACGAGGTGCTTGCGGCGCTGGGGGGATAAGGGGGACGCCATGACCACGGTTCGCACCGGAAGTTGCCTATGCGGAGCGAGGGCCTACGAGATCGCCGGCGAACTGGACGGCGTCTGGGTGTGCCACTGCTCGCTGTGCCGCAAGGCCAGCGGGGCCAACGGCAACTGGATTCTCATCGTGCCGCGGGAGCGCTTTCGCTGGTTGCGCGGCGAGGATCACGGCGAGACCTTCTCCTTGCGGCCCAGCTATACGGTGACCCGCTGCAAGACCTGCGGCACGCCGCTTCCGGCGGAAGTCGACGACGCCAATGTCTACGTCACGGCTGGCACACTTGATGAACCGCTCGGCTCGGGCGTGCACACCCATCTCTTCTGCGCCTCACGCGCGGATTGGGATACCGATACGGCTGATGTGCGGTTTTTCGAAGAGCGATCGGGTTAGCCTAGGCCACCCCCGCCGCGATTACTCCGCGGCCTCGCCGCCCGTCTCCGGATCGACCAGCGCCAGCTTCGGCCCGCCGTCCGCATCGCCGTGGCGCGGCGCGGTCTCAATCAGTGGCACGTCCTCGATCTCGCGCTTGCCGATTTCGATATGCTTGTCGCGCAGGCGGCGCCCGGCGGAGAGCACGTTGCGCTCGAAGCTGCCGACGAACTTGTTGTAGTGTCCCACCGCGCTGTCGAGCCCCGAGCCGACACGCTTGAGGTGCTCCGCTGCCACCGCCAGCCGGTCATAGAGCTCGCCGCCCATCTTGCCGATCTCGCGCGCCTCGCGGGCGAGGCCGTCCTGCCGCCAGACTTGCGCAATCGTGCGCGCGATGGCGACGAGGTTGGTGGGGGAGGCGAGCAGCACGCGGCGCTCGAAGGCGAAGTCCCACAGCCCGGGATCGCGTTCGAGCGCGGCGGCGATGAAATGCTCGCCCGGCACGAACATCAGCACATAGTCCGGCGCTTCGTCGAACTGGCTTTGATAGCTTTTCGCGCCGAGCGTCTGGATGTGATTGCGCATCGATTGCACATGCGCCGCCAGTGCCACCGCACGTGCATCGTCATCCGCCGCCTCGAAAGCATCCTGATAGGCGTTCAAGGAAACCTTGGCGTCGATCACGAGGATCTTGTTGCCCGGCACCTTGACGATGGCATCGGGGCGCAGCCGCCCTTCCTCGGTATCGACCGAATGCTCGGTCACGAAGTCGGTATGCTCAGCCAGTCCGCACTGTTCGAGCACGTTGCGCAGTTGCAGTTCGCCCCAGCGCCCGCGCGTTTTCGGTGGAACTGGAACGAGAGATGCGGGGTGACATAGGCATTGGGCGTGTGCTCGTGCCGCAGCGTGATATTCAGCCCGATCGATTCCGCGCCGACATCCGCCGCGCCGCGATTGG
>CAILIO010000380.1 GCA_903834285.1 uncultured Sphingomonadales bacterium
GCCGGTGACCACGACATCGAACTGCCCGGGGCTCTTGACGAGCTGCATCGCGGCGTTGTCCACGTACATGTGTTCGAGCGTGACGTCGGGATATTCGGCAGCGACTTCGATCACCACATCGCGCCAGAGCTGCGAGGTTTCAAGAACATTGGCCTTGTCGACCGAGCAGAGGCGCCCACCTCGTCCTTGCGCGGCACGGAAGGCAACATGGGCGATGCGGCGCACTTCGCTTTCGGAATAGGACATCATGTCCCAGCCTTCGCGTTCACCGCTGGCGGTGGTCCGAAAGCCCTTTTCGCCGAAATAGACGTCGCCATTGAGCTCGCGCACGATGAGGAGATCGATCGCGCCGGCGACTTCGGGGCGCAGGGCGGAGTGGCCTTCGAGCCCGGTGAAGACTTTGGCCGGCCGCAGATTTGCGAACAAGGTCAGCGCCTTGCGCAAGCCGAGGATCGCTTGTTCGGGCCGCAGGTGGCGCTCCAGCGCATCGCAGGTGGGATCGCCGACCGCGCCGAACAGCACGCCGTCCGAGGCTTCTGCCAGCGCCAGCGTTTCGGGCGGGAGGGGATGGCCGGTGGCATGATAGGCCGCGCCGCCGACAAGGGCTTCCGCGCGTTCGATGCCGAGATCCAGCACGTCCAGCACCCGCAGCGCCTCATGCGTGACTTCGGGGCCGATGCCGTCACCCGGCAGAACTGCAATCTTCATCAAAGCCATCCCTGAAATACTATTTCGCAGCGCCATCGATCCGCTTGAATCGCTCGATCAGGATGGTGCGCGCCGCCATACCATCGCGGCGCGGATCGGCAAGCAGGTGCTTCGCGAGCGCGAGGCCCAGCCGATCGGGCCGGGCGAGCAGGCTTTCCCACGGCTCGTCGGCGGGCGGCGGCTGGGCGTGGCCATAGCCGATTTCCTGCAAGAGCAGCGCTTCGTAAGCGGCGACCGCGCGCGCCCAGCCGCGGGCGGAGGGGGCATGGCAGATCGCATCGAGTACGGCTTCGAGGGAGGCATGAATGCCGGGAAAGGGCTGGCCTTCGGGCAGGGCTCGCGCGGTGAGCGTGGTAACCCAGCCGATCCCCGCGCTCGCCAGTGGTTCGCCGAGCCACGGGCCCCGGCTGGTGACGAGCTCCAGCCGCGCCGAGGGAAGCTGGGTCGCGGTGCGGGCGGTCAGTTCGGCAGCGACGAGGTTGCCGGGAATCAGCACCGGCCGCAGCGTGCGCCCGCGCGCGCCGGCGACATAGCCCGCGATCAGGCCGTGATCCGCCGTCAGCAGGCGCACCACTGCGCCGTGCTCGCCGTGGGCACGCGAGGCGCAGAGAATAGCGGGGGCCCTTATGAGCATGGGGGGATCAGCATGACGATTTCCCGTGTGGCGACTGCCACCAGGGGCAGCAAGCAAATGAATGCGCGAATCCACCGTTGGAACCGTCGGCAATCTGGGTTAGCTTGTTTCGTATGAAACAGCTCTTCCAGCATGCTGCCGTGACGGAGGGAGTGACAGTGCGCGTCGCTGTCAATTTCCTGCCCGAACAGTCGCGCATCGATGCCGGCAAATGGTTCTGGGTCTATCACATCCGGATCGAAAACGGCTCCGATCAACCGATCCGCCTGCTCACGCGGCACTGGCGCATCACCGACGGGCGGGGGATGATCAACTTCGTCGACGGTGACGGCGTGGTCGGCGAACAGCCGCTGCTCGCCCCCGGCGGCGCGCATGATTACGTTTCGGGCTGCCCGCTCGGCACAGCGCATGGCAGCATGGAAGGCCATTACACGATGGAGTGGGCTGACGGCTTGCTGGTTGAGGTGGCGATTCCCTACTTCCCGCTCGCCGCGCCCGCGACGGCCAACTGAGTCTGCGGCACCTTCCATGAACCCGGCGCCATGAAGCGGACCCACCTGCCGCTCAACGGTCTGCGCGTGCTCGACGCGGCGGCCCGGCATCTTTCCTTCACCCGTGCGGCGGACGAATTGGCCGTGACCCCGGCAGCGGTCGGCCAGCAGATTCGCGCGCTCGAGGATCTGCTCGGCGTCGTGCTGTTTCGGCGCACCACCAAGGGGTTGGTGCTGACCGATGAAGCGGCCGCCGGGCTCGATGCGATCCGCGAGGGGTTCCTGCGCTTCGAAGAAGGCGTGCAGGCGATGCAGGCCGGCCAATCGAGCCATGTCTATACCGTGGCTTGCCCGCGCGATTTCTTTGCCGCGTGGCTCTCGCCCCGGCTGGCCGCCTTCCGCCTGGCCAATCCAGGCCTCCGGTTTGCGCTGGTCGGAAGTGACGGAGATCTTGATTTTACCGAGGCGAATCTCAACCTTGCAGTGCGCTGGGCGGAAGGACCGGGCGATCTGGAAGGCCTCGCGCTCGGTGAGCCGCTGATGCAGATCGTCGCCGCGCCGGGAGCCAGCGAGGATGCCCCGTGGATTGCATGGCCGGGCGATCCTGCGCCGGAAGGTGAGGCGCGCGAAACGCAGTTCTCGGTGGGCGACGGCGGCACTGCGGTCAGCGCGGCGGCGGCCGGGCTGGGCAAGGCGCGGGTGCCGCTCATGCTGGCGGAAAGCGCGATCGCGGCGGGCAAGGTCGTGGCGCTGGGAGCCCCCGACCGCTGTCGCCGCTCCTACTGGCTGGTGGCGCCGCTGCCACAGTGGCGGCAGAAGAAGGTCAAGGCGCTTGTCGCGGCGCTTTCCGGGGCGACCGGGTAAAACCGCCGTCTGCGGGCCTTTGGTCCGTTCCGGGTACTAAAGTCTGCAATTCTCACGCTATTTGGCGGCTGCGCTTGAGGAGCCGTTAACTCTCCTCGTCGTAAACCGCCGCGATGGTAATCGGCGGTCCCACATCCGGTGCGCGAACAAGCGCACGGCGCAGGCTGCGCGGCTTCGTCCGCAGCCTGCGTTGCTATGGGCGCCATTGGCAGCAGCGACCGGGCGATGCCTTTACCGAGGCCTATGCGCTGAGCGTTTCGCACCGCGCGCCGCTGCTCTACCTCGTGGTGATCTTCAACACCTTGCTGGTGGCGGGCTGCTTCCTCGGCAAGGCCCCGCTCGCGCTGGTGGTGGTTGCGCCGGTGATGAGCCTCATCGCGGCGCAGCGCGCGTTCCACTGGTTGCCGGACAAAGTCTCGCGCCGGCCGGTCGAGCGGCTGCGCACTGATTTGCAGGGCATGCAGCGGCTCGGCGGGTGGGCGGCGCTGGTTTTCGTGGCGTGGTCCCTGGGGCTCTATCCTTACGGCGATCCCGGCCAGCGCGAACTGCTGCACTTCGTCATCGCGGTGACGATGTTCTCGGCGATCCTCGGCATGGCCAATTCGCCGCAGACTGCGCTGCGCCTGGGCGTGGCCTTTACTCTGCCGTGGAGCCTGTTCCTGCTGGCCACCGGCCATCCCGATGCCACGGCGATCGCGCTGGCGCAGGTGTTCATCACGGTCATCCTTCTGGCGATGACGCAGATCCAGCACCGCGATTTCGTGCGGCTGGAGCTTTCGCGCCAACTCCTCGTGCGCCGCGAGCGGCAGACCGCAGAGCTGGCGAGCGCACATTACCGGCAGGCAACTGTCGACCACCTGACCAACGGGCGTAACCGCCGCGCGATTCTCGCCTGCCTCGAGGAGCATCTGGCGGCGCCTGCACAGGCCGTGCGGCCCTGGCTGGCGCTGTTCGATCTCGACGGCTTCAAGCACGTCAACGATACGTATGGACACGCCGCTGGAGATCATGTGCTGCGCGTGGTCAACCAGCGGATCGGGCTGGTTGAGGGCGTGACGGCGCACGGCCGGCTGGGCGGCGACGAATTTGCCATCCTGTTCGATGGTGCGTTCAATGGCGAGGATGTCCTCGTCGCTGCGCGGGCGCTGTCTCAAGCCATCCGCGAGCCCATTCCCTTCAATGGCGCCACTTTGCGGCTGTTCGGCTCGATCGGGCTGTTCCGCGCCGAGGGCAGCACGGCTTCGACCTGCCTCGAGCGCGCCGACTCGGCGCTCTACAAGGCCAAGGAGCTGGGCGACGGCGCGATCGCGGCATTCGGGCCGGATGACGAAATTGCGCTCCAACGGCGCATCGCGGTCATGCGCCAATTCAACGATTGCGCGCTCAGGGACCGGTTGAAGCTGCTCTACCAGCCGATCGTCGATTGCCGCGATGGCCGGGTGGTGGGCATGGAAGCGCTGGCGCGCTGGTCGCCGGACGGGATCGAGTGGCAGGCGCCGGGCGAGTTCCTGGCGATTGCCGATGCCACGGGCCGCACCGGTGAACTGACCCGGCTGGTACTCGCGCGCACGCTGGCCGAATGCCGCCCCTGGGAGACCGGTCTCGAAGTGGCGATCAACCTCGCCGCGCGCGACGTGGTGCGCGAGGGGCTGGCCGAGACGATTGCCGCGATTGTCGAAGACGCCGGGGCAAGCCCGTCCTCGGTTATGCTGGAGGTGACCGAGCGGGCGCTGCAGATCGATCCGAAGCGCGCATCGGCGCAGCTCATTGCGTTCCGCGAAAAGGGCTTCCGCATCGCGCTAGATGATTTCGGCGCCGGCTGGTCGAGCCTCTCGCAATTGCGCGACCTGCCGCTTGACCGGATCAAGCTTGATCGCCAGCTGGTTGGCGCGCTGACCACCGATCCGGGCGCGCGCGCGGTGACGGGCATGATCGTCGCGCTGGCGTGGCAGCTGGGCATAGGCTGCTCGATCGAGGGCGTGGAAAGCGAGGCGCAGGCGAACGCTGCGCGGGCGCTCGGCATCCACTTGATGCAGGGCTATCACTTCGGGCGGCCCGAACCGGCCGCCGACGCGCTGCGCGTCTATGCCGGGCTTTCGACCGCCTCAGCAGTGCGTATCGGGTAGCGGCACTTCGCGCAGGGTTCCGCGCGGGTTGATGCGGCGGAACAGGTGGCCATGCTCGCTCCACAGCACCAGCCCGAGCGCGCTGAGCCCGCAACCGAGGAAAGCGAGCGCGAGGGGCCGCGCGGTGCCGTCATAGGCAAGCCCGATGATCATGCCGAGGCCCGAGCCGATCACCATGCGCAGGAACGCCTGCACAGAGCTGGCGGCCCCTGCCATGTGCGCAAAAGGCTGAAGCGCGATCGAACTGAAGTTCGCACCGATGAAGCCGACCATGCAGATGTTGATCGCGATCACCGGCATGAATTCGAGCAGTGACTCGTGGGGCTGGCTGGCGAGCCAGACCTGGAGCACACTGAGCGCGATCGAGATCAGCACCGCCGCATGGCTGACGCGACGCGCGCCGAAGCGTTCGACGATGCGCGAGTTGAAGAAGCTGGCGAAGGCCATGCACAGCGCGGTTGCGCCGAAGATCAGCGGGAACCACGTGCCCGCGCCAAAGTGTTCGCCCACCAGCTGCTGCGCGCAGTTCACATAGCCGAACAGCGCGCTGAGGATGAGGCCGCCGCCGATGACATAGCCGAACGAGGCGCGGTTCGACGCGGCGGTGACCATATTCGTCGCGATCGCCATGGCCTCGATCGGTTGGCGATTGGCGGGATCGAGCGTTTCTTCGAGCCGCAGCCAGACCCACAGGCCGACGATCACGCCCATCATCGCGAGCAGCGCGAAGATCCAGCGCCAGCCAGCCACCAAAAGCACGGCAAGGCCGATGCTGGGTGCGACCATGGGCACCATCATGAAGATTACCGTGATCGTCGACATCTGCCGCGCCATGGCATCGCCGCCGTGGCGATCGCGGATGATCGCGCTGGGGAGGACCGAGAGACCGGCGCTGCCCAGTGCCTGCGCGGCGCGCAAGGCAAGCAAGGTGTTGAAATCGGTGACGAGCGCGCAGCCGAGCGAGAGCGCGATATAGAGCGCGAGGCTGCCGAGGAGCACGGGTCGGCGGCCATAGCGATCCGCCAACGATCCAGGCAGCAGCGCGCCAAGTCCGCTCGCGATCAGGAACACGCCCACGATCAGCTGGCGGCGGTTCGGATCGCTGACCGAAAGCTCCTGCGCGATGCCGGCCAGCGCGGGCAGCATGGCATCGATCGCCAAGGCCTGCAGCGCCATCGACATGGCCATGAGCACCACGAACTCGCGCGGGCCCATCCGGGCGGAGCCGGGTGTGCGGGTCGGTTCGTAGGAGAAGGTCGCCATGAAGGGAGCCTATAGGCAGGTCGGGGAATTGTTCCCAGTGCTTTATGCTGCACTGCGAAAAGGGGTAGGGTGCCCGTCATGTCCACCACGCTGCCATCTGATCAGGACGACGAGGAGACCGGCACCGGTCTGCGCAAGGTGATCCATATCGACATGGACGCCTTCTTCGCGAGCGTGGAGCAGCGCGACAATCCGGCGCTGCGGGGCAAGCCCGTCGCGGTCGGCGGCTCCTCTGCACGCGGAGTAGTAGCGGCGGCGAGCTATGAGGCGCGGGTGTTCGGCGTCCGTTCCGCGATGCCTTCGGTGCGGGCGGCGCGGCTCTGCCCGGAGCTCACCTTTTGCCCGCCGCGTTTCGATGTCTACAAGGCTGTTTCGCGGCAGATCCGCTCGGTCTTCCTGCACTTCACCCCGCACGTGGAGCCGCTTTCGCTCGACGAGGCCTATCTCGATGTGACCGATGACCTGCGCGGGATCGGTTCGGCGACGCGGATTGCCGAGTTGATCCGGGCGCGGATCCGGGCGGAGACCGGGCTGACGGCGAGCGCGGGCGTCTCGTACAACAAGTTCC
>CAILIO010000381.1 GCA_903834285.1 uncultured Sphingomonadales bacterium
GGCGGCGCTGGTGGCGGCGGTTTCGGGCGGCCCGGGCGCGGTGAAGACCGAACAGTTCGACGTGGACCTGAAACGCCGCAATGGCCAGAGCCTGCCCGTGCGGCTCCTGCACCGGGTGGCCTTCGGGCACGATCGCCAGCCCGGCGCCTCCCGCACGCTTGTGCTCAATCGCGCGCCCGGAGAAGAGCCCGCCGAACATCTGCGGGCCGCAGAAGTCCGCTTCGCCCGTTTCTTCAACCAGACCCCCATGGCGATCGCGGCGCTCGACAAGAACGGTCGAATCGTGCGCTCCAACGCGGCCTTCGTGCGGCTTTCGCGCGACGCGACGAAGGGCGCCCATGCGGAAGCCCCAGCCTCGATCTTCGACAGTCTTGTCGAGCGCGACCGCGCCGCCCTTCGCCGGGGCCTGGACGCGGCCGTGCGCGGGGTGACCGACATCGCCCCCATCGACGCTGAACTGTTCGGCGATGGTGGTCACTCGGCCCGGTTCTTCATCTCGGCGGCGGAAGATGCGGGCGATGGGGCGGCGGCGACCATCTACGCCCTCGACACAACAGAGCAACGCACCCTGCAACAGAGCTTCGCCCAGTCGCAGAAAATGCAGGCCATCGGCCAGCTGGCGGGCGGTGTGGCCCATGACTTCAACAATGTGCTCACCGCCATCATCGGCTATTCCGATCTTTTGCTGGCCAACCATCGCCCCACCGATCCGTCCTTCCAGGACATCATGCAGATCAAGCAGAACGCGAATCGGGCTGCGGGCCTCGTTCGGCAGCTTCTCGCCTTCTCGCGGCGCCAGACCCTGCGCCTGCAGGTGCTGCAACTGGGCGACGTGCTCTCGGACCTGCAGATGCTGTTGCGCCGCCTCGTGGGCGAGACCATCGAGGTGGACCTCAAGCATGGTCGCGATCTCTGGCTCGTGATGGCCGATCTCAATCAATTCGAAAATGTGATCGTCAATCTCGTGGTCAACGCGCGCGACGCCATGCCCGATGGGGGGCGCATCGAGGTTCGCACCCAGAATGTGAGCGCAGCCGACTGCGCCCGCTTCAACGAAGAGAGCATCATTCCCGCCGAATACGTGTTGATCGAGGTCAGCGACTCCGGCATGGGCATTCCCGAAGACGTGAAGGAAAAGATCTTCGAGCCCTTCTTCACGACCAAGGAAGTCGGCAAGGGCACGGGGCTTGGCCTCTCCATGGCCTATGGGATCGTCAAGCAGACCGGCGGATGGATCTTTTGCGACTCGATCGTGGGCAAGGGCACGACCTTCCGTATTCTGCTGCCGCGGCATGTGCCGACGACGCTCAGCGAGCCCGCCCAGCCGGAGGCCCCCAAGGCCCCGGCCGCCGATCTCACCGGGCGGGGCACCATCCTGCTGGTCGAGGACGAGGAGGCGGTGCGCGCCTTCGGCGCTCGCGCCCTCACCTCGCGCGGATATACGGTGCTAGAGGCGGCGTCGGGGGTGGAAGCTCTGGAAGTCGTGGAGGCGGAGGGCGGCAAGATCGACCTGATCGTCTCGGATGTGGTCATGCCGGAAATGGACGGGCCGACGATGTTTGGAGAGTTGCGTAAACGCGGCATTAAATGCAAGGTTATCTTCGTGTCCGGCTA
>CAILIO010000382.1 GCA_903834285.1 uncultured Sphingomonadales bacterium
GTGACCGAGACGGACAACCTCCTGTTCTCGGTGATGACGCACAACCCGCAGCCGCTGCACATCGATGCAGAAGCCGCGCGCGCGAGCGAGTTCGGGCAGATCCTCGTCAACGGCACTTTCACGTTCGCGCTGATGATCGGGCTATCGGTGGGCGATACCACCGTCGGCACGCTCGTCGCCAATCTCGGCTACGACAAGCTGGTGATGCCAAAGCCGGTGTTCCTCGGCGATACCTTGCGCGCCACCAGCGAAGTGATGGAACTGCGCGCCAGCAAGTCCCGCCCCGATGCCGGGATCGTGACGTTCGCGCATGAGGCTCTCAACCAGCGAAACGAAGTCGTCTGCCGCTGCCTGCGGATGGCATTGCTGCAAAAGAAGCCTGTTTAGCTCGTCGCGAAAAGCAGTCGGCCCGGCCCGAGCTGTTCGAGCACTTGCGCGATCACGCGCGGGTTCACCGCAAAGCAGCCCTGGCTGCGGCCGATGCGGCCTTGCACCGCGACCAGCGATGCGTCGACGTAGCTGGCCGCGTGGATCACGATGCCGCGCTCCATCGCCCGGTCGTTCTCAGGGTCGAGCCCGATCAGCCGGCGCGAACGGCCATGGCGGCCGGAATAGAGCTCGCCGGTGACGAAGCTGCCGCGCGAGGAGGCGTCCGAGCCCATCTGATTCGAGAAGTGTTCGGCGATGCCGCGATTCGCCGGGTCCGATCCCTTGCCATGCGCCACCAGCAGCGGGGCCGAGACAGTGCCGCCGGCGAGGTCGACGATATGGAAGCGCGCCTCGCGCGAGGGCTGGGAGAAATCGACAATGCCGATGCGGTCGCGCACGGCGATCACCGCGCTGTGCCGATCGAGCGCGGCGAGCGCACGGGGGACAAGCGGAAGAATACCGGAGCGGGCGATCGCCAGGGATTCGCCTTGCACCATGGGTGCGTCTGCATCGGGCACAGGGACGGTGCCCCAGAAGGTGCCGCCCGGAAGGTCGGCATCTTCGGCGTGCAGCGGCGCGCGCGGCAGTGCGAGCGAGGCAGCAGTTCCGGCGATGGCGCCGATGAACTGGCGCCGCTTGATCATCATTGTCCCGGCAGTTCCCGAATGCGATTGCGATCCCGCGGTTATCTAAGGCAGGCAAAGGTTGACGATCCAACCCCCAAGCCATGCGCCTTGCGACGAAGCGTGGCCGAAGCGCCACTGACCGTTGAAAATGGCGGTTTTCGGCCCCTCCGCGAGGGAACTTTGCGCTTCCCTACGCGATACTATCAGGACGCTAGGGGATTTCCCTTAACTAAAGTGGGAGCCTGAACCCAAGCTGACTGGGTGGATCAGCTCGTCGAATTTTTCTGAGCATTTTAAACTACGTAGATTCCCTGCAACACTCTGGCAGGAATCCCAGTATTGAGCCATTTTTACGTTACACCATACGTCAAAATGTCAAAAAAATGTCATTAAATGTCCGTAGAGGCCGCGTCAGGCAAGACCTATCCCCCCTAACTGAGGTTAACTATGGCAACCGCTCATATCCTCCGCACCGGCCTGCTGGCCGGCGTGGGTGCCCTTGCACTCGCGTCTTCCCCCGCCTTCGCTGCAGCTGCCGCGCAAGCCGCTGCTGAAGCTGTGCCCGCACCTGCCGCCGATCTTCCGGACGGCGTGCCGATCGAGGAAATCGTCGTCACCGCGACCAAGCGCGAAACCACCTTGCAGAAGACCCCGATCTCGATCTCGGTCGTCGGCGCGGCCGACGTCA
>CAILIO010000383.1 GCA_903834285.1 uncultured Sphingomonadales bacterium
CTACCCTTATCTCGCGCGTACCATCTGGGGCGATGTCGAAAACTTCCGCGTCGCGGACGGCAGCGTCATGGGCGATTGGCGCGGCGATGCCGGGCGCTGGGAGTCCGGCTACTGGAGCCGCTGGAAAGGCGCATGGGCTTATACCCAGGGCGATTTCGCCATTGCGCATGAGGACGGCTCGTTCTCGTTCCACGGCCGCTCGGATGACGTGATCAACGTCTCGGGCCACCGCATGGGCACCGAGGAAATCGAGGGCGCGGTGCTTCGCGACAAGGCGCTCGATCCCAATTCGCCGGTCGGCAACGTTCTCGTCGTTGGCGCACCGCATCGCGAGAAGGGCCTCACCCCGCTCGCCTTCGTCGTCCCCGTCGCGGGCCGCAAGCTCACCGAGGAAGACCGCCAACGCCTGTTCAGTCTCGTCCGCACCGAAAAGGGCGCGGTCGCGGTTCCCGCCGATTTCATCGAGGTCAGCCAGTTCCCCGAAACACGCTCGGGCAAGTACATGCGCCGGATGGTCCGTGCGCTCGTCGAAGGCGGCGATCTGGGTGACGTCACCACCCTGCGCAACCCGGAAAGCCTGACCGAGCTCAAGACCGCGATCGACGCCTGGCAGCGCCAGCAGCGCCTTTCGGAAGAGCAGTCGCTGTTCGAGCGCTACCGCTACTTCCTGATCCAGTACAACGCGGTGGCCCCCGGCAAGCGCGTCGCCACCGTCACGGTCACCAACCCGCCGGTCAACGCGCTGAACGAACGCGCGATCGACGAGCTGGTGATCGTCGTCGAGCACCTTTCGCGCAAGGACGATGTAGTCGCGGTCGTGTTCACCGGTGAAGGGACATCTTCGTTCGTCGCGGGCGCGGACATCCGGCAGATGCTGGAGGAAATCCACAGCCTCGATGAAGCGCTGGTTCTGCCCAACAACGCGCAACTCGCCTTCCGCAAGATCGAGATGATGGGCAAGCCTTGCATTGCGGCGGTCCAGGGCGTCGCGCTCGGCGGTGGCATGGAATTCGCGCTCGCCTGCCATGTCCGCGTGGCGGAGACGACCGCGCGCTTCGGCCAGCCCGAAATCCGGCTGCGCCTGCTTCCGGGCTATGGCGGCACGCAGCGCCTGCCACGCCTGCTGGCGGAGCGCCACGGCGCGACCGGCGTGCGCGATGCGCTCGATCTCATCCTCGGCGGGCGCAGCATCGATGCGACGCAGGCGGCAGAGATTGGCCTCGTCGATGTGCTGGCCGAAGGCAGCCGCGATGCCCTTGCCGAAGCCCACGCCATGGTGCGCGATTGGGTGAAGCACGGCACCGCCAGCGCACTCGGCAAGGCCTTCGCCGCGCGTGAGGAAGCGACCGTCCTGTGGGAAAAGCCCTCCAGCGTCGATCTCGATGCCGTGCTTCAGGACGACTTCCTCCAGCGCATCCTGCGCCAGCTCAATTGGGCCGGACGCGGCACCGCAGGCGCCCGCGCACTCGATGCCGTGCGCACGGGCCTCGTTTCAGGGCTCTCGGCTGGCATTGCCCGCGAGGCCGCGCTGTTTGCCGAGGCGATCATCGATCCCGAAGGCGGCAAGACCGGCATCCGCCAGTTCATGGACAAAGTCGCGCCGCCGCTCCCCGTCCGCCGCGACGGCGTGTGGATCGACAGCGAGCACGAGACACGCGCCGCCGAGCTGGAAGCGAATGGCGACCTGCTCCCCGTCGGCGCGCCGTTCTATCCCGGCGTAACCGCGATCCCGCCGTACCAGTATGCCTTCGGCATAGCCCGCGACGCCGATACCGGCTCCCCGCGCTTTGGCCCGCCCGCGACGCACGAGCGCGAACTGATCGTCAAGGTGCCCGAGCCCGCGCCCAACGAAGCGCTGCTCTACATGCTGACCAGCGAGGTCAACTTCAACGATATCTGGGCGCTCACCGGCATCCCCGTCTCGCCGTTCGACAGCCACGAGGAAGACGTGCAAATCACCGGCTCGGGCGGCATCGCGCTTGTCGCCGCGCTCGGCAGCGAGACGCGCTCGGAAGGCCGCGTCAAGGTCGGCGATCTTGTCACGGTTTATTCGGGCACCAACGATCTGCTCTCGCCCGCGGTCGGTAACGATCCGATGTACGCGGATTTCTCGATCCAGGGCTATGAAACCGAAACGGGCAGCCACGCGCAGTTCCTGACCGTGCAGGCGCCGCAAATGCACAAGGTCCCGCCGAACCTCACGCTGGAGCAGGCGGGCAGCTATGTGCTGAACCTCGGCACGATCTCGCGCTGCCTGTTCACCACCTTGCAGATCGCGCCGGGCCGCACGCTCTTCGTCGAAGGCGCCGCCACCGGCACCGGGCTCGATGCGCTGCGCTCCTCGGTGCGGACTGGCCTGCAGGTTACCGGCCTCGTCTCCAGCCCGGACCGTGCTTCATTCATCACCGGCCAGCAGGGCGCGGTCGGCGCGATCAACCGCAAGGACCCGCGCTTCGCCGATCTCTACACGACCGTGCCCGAAGACACCGAGGCGGCCCGCGCCTGGGAAGCCGCCGGTGCGTCGCTGGTGGAGGAATACAAGGCGCTCAACGGCGGCAAGCTGGCCGACTACGTCGTCAGCCATGCCGGCGAGACGGCGTTCCCGCGCAGCTTCCAGCTGCTAGCCGAAAATGGCACGCTGGCGTTCTACGGTGCGTCCTCGGGGTATCACTTCAGCTTCATGGGCAAGCCCGGCAAGGCGAGCCCCGAAGATATGCTGCGCCGCGCCGCGCTGCGCGGCGGCGAGGCGGTGCTGATCTACTACGGTCCCGGCTCGGACGCGCTGCTCGACGACATGGGCCTTGAGATCATCGAGGCCGCACGCCGCTTCAACGCGCGCAGCGTCGTGACCACAACCACCGACGGCCAGCGCGAGTTTCTTGGCTCGCTGGGTCTGGAAGATGCGATCGAGGGCATCGTCAGCCTTGAAAGCATTCGCCGGCGCGAGGGCGACAACTTCCTCTGGCCCGACACGATGCCGCGCCTGCCCGATGCCAAGGTGGATATCGAGGTCTTCAAGGCGGCCGTGCGCGACTATCAGGACCGCGTGATGAAGCCGTTCGGCTCGGCCATCGGCAAGATCCTGCGCTCGCCCGACAACCCGCGCGGCGCGCCCGATCTGGTGTTCGAGCGGACCGGGCAGGACACGCTCGGCGTTTCGACCTCGCTGGTGAAGCCCTTCACCGGGCGCGTGGTTTTCGCCGAGGACTGCGCCGGCAGCCGCTTCACCTTCTACGCGCCGCAAGTCTGGACCCGCCAGCGCAAGATCCTCATGCCCACGGCCGCAATCCTCGGCACGCACCTCTGCAATGCCTTCGAGGTCGCGCGCATGAACGACATGATTGCGGCGGGCCTCCTCGAAGTGACCGAGCCAGAAGTCGTCGGCTGGGACGGCCTGCCCGAGGCCCATCAGTCGATGTGGGACAACCGCCACTCGGGCGCGACCTATGTCGTCAACCACGCCCTGCCCGCGATGGGCCTGCGCAGCCGCGACGCGCTGCTCGAGGCTTGGGCGGTTCTCGGGGCGACTGAAGAAGCGGAGGCCGCCGATGGCTGAC
This sequence comes from uncultured Sphingomonadales bacterium, assembly GCA_903834285.1. Taxonomy (GTDB): domain Bacteria; phylum Pseudomonadota; class Alphaproteobacteria; order Sphingomonadales; family Sphingomonadaceae; genus Novosphingobium. Next base: position 3,558 of record CAILIO010000383.1, read on the forward strand.
CGACCGCGACGAACGACCGCGCCGCAATAGCGCGGTCCCCCTCCCAGCTGCCCTCCCCAGGCCCACTACCACCTCAATCCCGCGCGCTGGATTTCGCGCGCATTCTTCAGGAGAGTGACATGGCCAAGGCAAAGACTATCGCCCCCGCGCCGCTCGCAGCGCCCGCTGGCACCCCCACGACCACCGGCCGCCTCGCAGGCAAGATCGCGCTCGTGACGGGCGCTGCCGGCAATCTCGGCGGTTATATCGTGCGGCACTATCTGGCCGAGGGCGCAACCGTGGTGATGACCGGCCGCACCGAGGCCCGCCTCGAAGCGGCGGCCGAAGCGATGCGCGCGGCCAGCGGAGTCGATGCCTCGCGCCTTGCCACCGTGATCCTCGATGGCGGCGATCCGCAGTCGGTTCGCGATGGCGTTGCCGATGTCGTCAGCCGTTTCGGGCGCATCGACATCCTCGTCAACAACGCCGGTTCGGCCGGCCCCAAGCAGCCGATCGAACAGCTGCCGTTCGACGAAGAAGAACTCGCGGCCCTCCAGAAGCGCGGCTCGAACGATACAGAGACCGTCCCGGCCGCGATGCGCAACATCTTCGGCGTCGCGTGGAACCTCGCCCGCACGGTCGCCGCGGCGATGCCCGAGGGCGGCTCGATTATCAACGTCTCGACCATCTTCTCGCGCACGCCCTATTATGCGCGCGCGGCCTATGTCGTCCCCAAGGCGGCGATGAACGCATGGTCGCGTGAGCTTTCGCTCGAGCTCGGGCCGCGGGGCATTCGCGTCAATCTCGTCTTCCCCGGCCCCATCGAAAGCGAGCGGATCCGCACCGTGTTCGCCGCGATGGACACGATGCGCGGCGATGAGCAGGGCACCACTGCCAACACCTTCTTCGACATGATGTCACTGGAGCGCAGCACCGGCGGCGCGCCCAAGGCCAAGACCTTCCCGGTGCCGGACGACATCGCCTCGACCTGCGTATTCCTCGGCAGCGACGAATCCGCCGCTTATAATGGGCACGATTTCGAAGTGACCCACGGCATGACCGTGCGCAAGGAAGAGCGCTCCACTTATCTTGCACGCCCCACCATGCGCTCGATGGACGGCGCGGGCCTCGCGATCCTCATCGCGGCCGGTGAAGGCTGGGAAGAAGCGCTCGAGATCGCGAAGATCCAGATCGCCTGCGGCACCAACGTGCTCCTCGGCGTGCCGCGGCAAGCCGACGTCGCCATCGCGCAGGCGCGTGCCAAGGCGGAAGGGATCAGCGACGCGCTCACCATCGTGCGCTTCAACCGCACCGAGCCCGCCACGATCGAGGCTGCGCTCGCCACCTACACCGAAAGCAACACGCCGATCACCGGCGCGATCTTCATGCCGGTCTATGGCCCGCAGGAATTCGGCGGCCGCCTCGTCGATGCTGAAGACGATGTGATCGAGACTTTCATGGATGTCGAACTCGTCGGCGCCATGGCGCTCGCCCGCACGCTAAGCCGCTACTGGAAGCGCCATGGCTCGCTGCTCCAGGCGCCGCGCTTCATCTTCATGTCGAACGCCAGCGACGGCAAGGACAACGTCTACGCCAACGTGCTGCGCGCCGCGATCGAGCAGCTCATCCGAATCTGGCGCGATGAATCCGAGATCGACGTCGCCCATGGCCGCCGCCGTCAGGGCGAATGGGGCAACCAGATCGTGCGCTTCAGCAATGCGGAAAGCGAAAACACCCGCTTTGCCGCCGGGCATGCCGCACGCGTGCTGATCAAGGAAAGCAAGATCGCAGAAGTCACGCTCTATGTGCCCCGCAGTATTGGCGAGGCAACGGGCGCGCGCAAGGCGATGGCGGGTTTCAGCGAGAACATCACCGGCCTGCATCTCGGCAAGGTTGCGCTGATCACCGGCGGCTCGGCCGGCATCGGCGGCCAGGTTGCGCGCCTCCTCGCGCTGGCAGGCGGCAAGGTCATGATGGTCGCCCGGCGCGAGAGCGAGCTGGCCGTCGCCCGCGCGCGGATCGTGAGCGAACTGGAAGACATCGGCTTCGCCGGGGTCGAGCGGCGCGTCCAGACCATGGCCGGTATGGACGTTAGCAATCTCGACAGCCTCAAGGCGGCCGTCGACGCCACGATCAAGGCCTTCGGGCGGATCGACTACCTCATCAACAACGCCGGCGTTGCGGGCGCGGAAGAGATGGTCGTCGACATGAGCCTCGACGCTTGGAACTACACGCTCGACGCCAACCTCATCTCGAACTTCGTGCTGATGCATCACGTCGTGCCGATCATGAAGACGCAAGGCTCTGGCTACGTGCTCAACGTCTCGTCCTACTTCGGCGGCGAGAAATACCTCGCGGTCGCCTATCCCAACCGCTCCGACTACGCCGTCTCCAAGTCCGGCCAGCGCGCAATGGTGGAATCGATGGCGCGCTACCTCGGGCCCGAAGTGCAGTTCAACGCGATCGCCCCCGGCCCGGTCGATGGTGACCGCCTGGCCGGCACAGGCGGCAAACCCGGCCTGTTCGAGCGGCGCGGCAAGCTGATCCTTGCCAACAAGCGCCTCAATGCGATCCACGCCGCGGCGGTCAAGTCGCTCCGGCGCGGGGTGCGGGTGGAGGCGCTGCTCGGCCGCCTCACGCGCAACGATACTGTCCGCATGTCGCACGATACCAACAACCCGCGCGAAATTCGCGAGTTGGCCTTGGCCTGCGCGCGCGAGGGTGACGGCGTGTGCACCTGGGACCGGTATCTGATGACGCCAGACATCGCCGCCAAGCTCGTCAAACGGCTGCGCGGCGCCGGCTATTTTCTTGATAGCCCCGAGTGGGCGGACAGGCCCGATACCCAGGAGGCTAACTCCGGTTGGTTGCTCAAGACCCCGCCCGAGGACCAGCCCTTCCTCCCCGGCGACAAGATCGCGGTCGAGGCCAAAAAGGTCGGCACGGGCGTGCTCTCGCAGCTCTTCCTCGGCAAGATGCCGACCGAGACCGACGTGGCGCAGGCGACCGTGTTCTTCCTCGCCGACCGCGCCGTTTCGGGCGAGACCTTCATGCCCTCGGGTGGCCTCAGCGTCGAACGTTCGACCACCGAGCGCGAACTGTTCGGCAGCCCCAAACAGGAACGGCTCGACCAGATGCGCGGCCGCACCGTGTGGATGATCGGCGAGCACCTCACCGACTACCTTGCCGAAACCGCGCGGCAGTTCATCGTGGATTGCCACGTCGCGCGCGTGGTGATGATGACCGGCACCGAGGGCGCCTTCACCGCGCTCAAGGAGCAGCTCGACGATCTCGAAAGCCCACCGCTCGAATATGTCGGGCTGGAAGGCGGCGTCGAGGCTGCGATGGACGAAGCGATCCGCCAATGGGGCTATCCCACCACGATCGTCTCGACCCCCATGCAGCCGCTGCCGAACCGGCTGTTCGCGGTTGATGCGCTGCTCACGCCGGAGGAATTCCGCGGCCTGGTGGGCGACAACCTGACCAATCATTTCCGCGTCGCCCGCAAGGCCTCGCTCTATGATGATTGCCAGCTCGTCCTCGTTTCGCCCGACGTGCCGATGGGCGACAAGAGCCCGGCCTTCGCGCTTGCCAACTTCATCAAGACGACGCTGCACTCGTTCACCGCCACGTTGGCCGTGGAGAACGAGCGCCTCGTTCACGGCGCACCGGTCAACCAGATCAACCTTACCCGCCGCGTCCGGTCGGAAGAGCCGCGCGACCTTGACGAGCATCTCGAAGAAGTGAAGCGCTTTGCCCGCGCGGTGCTCCTCGTCGGCACTCCCCTCCCGGATGCCGAAGATTCGCGCTATCGTGCGCGCATCTATCGCGGGATGTCGATGACGGTGTAGCGGGACGGTTTGATGGAATACCTGGCGTTCGAAAAGCCGATCGAAGCCCTCGCGAAGCGCGCCGCCGCACTCCGCGAGGGCAAAGGCGTCTCTGGTGAAGGCGAGGCGGAGGCGCTGATGCTCGACGAGCGGGCGCACCGCCAGCTCGGGGACATCTACGCGCGGCTCACCCCGTGGCAGCGAACGCAAGTGGCGCGGCATCCTTCGCGGCCGCATTTCGTCCACTATGTGCAGGGTCTGTTCGAGGACTTCCTGCCGCTGGGCGGCGACCGGCTCTATGGCAATGACCAGGCGATCATCGGCGGCTTCGCGCGGCTTGGCGGGCGCCCGGTGATGGTCATCGGCCATGCCAAGGGCGAAGATACCGCCTCGCGCCTGAGGCACAATTTCGGCATGGCGCGCCCCGAAGGCTATCGCAAAGCCATCCGCCTGATGGAAATTGCCGACCGCTTCGGCCTCCCCGTCATCACGCTGGTCGATACGCCGGGCGCGTTCCCCGGCGTCGATGCAGAGGCGCGCGGACAGGCCGAAGCCATTGCGCGCAGCACCGAGAAGTGCCTCGAAATCGGCGTGCCGCTCGTCGCCGTGATCGTCGGCGAAGGTGGCTCGGGCGGCGCGGTCGCGCTCGCCAGTGCCAACCGCGTGCTGATGCTCGAACATGCGGTCTACTCGGTGATCTCGCCCGAAGGCTGCGCCTCGATCCTGTGGCGCGGCGCGGACCGCGCGCCCGATGCAGCCGAAGCGATGAAGATGACCGCGCCCGATCTCATGCAGCTCGGCGTGATCCACCGCGTGGTCTACGAGCCCATCGGCGGCGCGCACCGCAACCACGCCGAGACGATCAAGCGGCTCAGCACCGCGCTGCGCGCGGAGCTGCAGGACCTGACCTCGCTGACGGCTGAAGAATTGCGTGCCGACCGCTGGTCGTTCTTCATGAAGCTGGGTTCGATTTGACCGCATGCCTGAAAGCGCGATCGAAAACGAGCGAGACGACCGCGAAGTGCTGCATGGCATGCGCGGCGGCCCCGGCAGCGTCACGCTTCGCCACTTCCGATTTGACGGAAAGGGCGCGCCGACGCGCTTCCTGATCCTTGAAATCCCGCCTGGCGCCGCCGAGGGCAGCCACACCCATTACGCGGACGACCGCAACGGCACCGGTGCCTACGAGGAATTCTACTACGTCATCGCGGGGCGCGGCCTCGCAACGCTGGGCGACGAGACGTACCCCGTCGCGACCGGCGACTACTGGCATGCCCCGCTCGATCTGCCGCGCGGGCTGGCCAATGCCGATCCGGTTGAAGTGCTCAAGGTTCATCTGACCGTGGTGCTGCGCGATCCGGACAGGCCAGAGCAGCCCTAAAGGCGCAGGCAGGCCTCTTCGGCGATGGCCCTCGCGCGCGTCGGCGCGGCTCCCAGCCCAGTCAGGCCCAGCACCAGCATCGCATGGAGCGCCGTACGCGCGGCATCGTTGCCGGGCCGCTGCTCGACGAGGTTGGCCATGAGAATTTGGCACAAGCCCAGCCAGTAGAGCACCCCGCCATCCCGCGCTTCTTCGCGCACCAGTCCTGCGCCAAGCGCCACGGCCAGATCGTGTACCAACCCGCGGTTGAGCGGATGGCTGCTGAGCGTCGAGCTTGCATGGCTGCGCAGCAGGACAATCGTGCGCTTGGGCTCGGCCAGCGCGAACACTGCGCCGGTGCGCATGCCGCCTGCAATCCGCAGAAGCGGATCGGCTACTTCGGCATTGGCCGCGCTAATGCGGCCTTCCAGTTCGAGCCGGACCTCATCGCCAATTGCCGATGCGAACGCAGGTTTGTCGGAAAAGTGATTGAAGAAGCTGCCTTTCGCGACGCCTGCCCGCGCCACAACCTCATCGATCGGGATCGCGTCGATCGGCTTTTCGGCCAGTAGTTCGAAGCCGGCAGCGATCAGAGCGCTGCGTGTGCGTGCCGCCCTGGGGGACAGCGTGGGGGGTAACAGGACGGGATGCGATGCCATGTCTTAGCATACTTGACTATATGGTCATAAGCAAGATATTTGACCATATAGTCAACTGCGACTCGCTTGGGATCCAAACGCGGGCCAGCCGGGAGAGCGCACCATGCCGGTGATCAGGATCGATGACATTGCGCATGTCCGCTTTGCCGCGCCAGACCTTGCGGTGATGCGCGGCTTTCTGAACGATTTCGGCTTCGAGACTTTTGAGGATAGCGGACGCCTCTACGGCCGCGGCCGCGATGGCCGTCCGTTCGTCCACGTCACCGAGCCCGGCGAAACGCGCTTCCTCGCGGTGGGCCTGCGCGCCGCCTCGCTTGCCGATCTGGAGACGCTTGCGGTGGCCGAAGGCGTTTTGGTTGAACCCCTGGACGAACCCGGTGGCGGCCACGTCGTCCGGCTGGTCGATCCTGATGGCTACCGGGTCGAGGTCGTTGCCGGGCAGGAGGTGCATGCGCCCACCCCTCCCGTCGCCGATCCGCCGCGCAACACCGCCGCTGCCAAACCTCGCATGCGCGCGCCTTTGCGGCTCACGAGCGCCCCGGCCCATATCCAGCGCATCGGCCATGCCGTCCTGCGCGTGCGTGATTTCCGCAAGTCGGAAGGTTGGTACAAAGCCCGCTTCGGCCTCTTGACCTCGGACGAAGTGGAAGCGGCCAAAGGCGTCCCCCTCGGAGCATTCCTGCGCTGCGATCGCGGCGACGTGCCCAGTGACCACCACACACTGTTCCTCGCGCAGCTGCCCGGCCCGCCCGGGCTGCTCCACGCCGCGTTCGAAGTCGCTCATTTCGACGACCTGATGCTTGGCCACCAGCACCTCAAGGCGGCAGGCCACAAGCCCGCATGGGGTGTGGGCCGCCACATCATGGGTAGCCAGATTTTCGACTACTGGCGCGATCCCTTCGGCAACGAGCTCGAGCACTGGACCGACGGCGATCTCTTCACCGCAGCGGATCCGCCGCAGAAACAGACCATGCAGGCGCTCCTTGCGGTGCAATGGGGCTCGCCCCATCCCATGCAGGCTGGCCGTCTTGCCCCGCCTACCAGCCTCGTCGCTTTCCTCATGGCGCTGCGCTTGCGCGTCCTCCGCCTTTTCCGCCGCAGATCAGAAGGTACCCCCGCATGAAGCTCGCCACTTATACCTCCGCTGGCCGCATCGGCACCGGCATCATCGTCGGGGACCATGTGATCGATACCGGCATCGAAGGGACGATGATCGACTTGATCCGCGATTGGGACGCACTGAAGGACGGACTTGCCGCAAAGGCGGCGGCGGGCGGCGGTGTGCCTCTTGCCGAAGTGACACTCGAAGCCCCCATCCCGCGCCCCGGCAAGATCTTCGCCATTGGCCTCAACTATGCTGATCATATTGCTGAATCCAATATGCAAAAACCCGAGCGGCAGGTGTGGTTCACCAAAGCGCAGACCAGCGTCAACGCGCCTTTTGCCGATATCGAGATCGCCAGAGGCCAGATGACCACCGATTACGAAGTCGAACTCGTCGCGGTGATCGGCAAGGGCGGCAAGCATGTCTCCGCCACCGACGCCCCAGCCTCGATCTTCGGCTACTGCGTCGGCAACGATGTGACCGAGCGGATGTGGCAGCACGCTTCGCCGCAGTGGTCGCTCGGCAAGAGCTTCGACACCCACGCGCCGATGGGCCCGTGGATCGTCACTGCCGATGAAGTGGGTGATCCGCACTCCCTTGGCCTGCGTTGCTTTGTGAATGGCGAAAAGCGTCAGGATTCCAATACGTCACACCTCGTTTTCAACATCTGGCAGCAGGTCGAGCACCTCTCCGTCGGCATGACGCTGGAGCCGGGCGACTGCCTCTTCACCGGTACCCCCGGCGGCGTCGGCGCGGCGATGGACCCGCGCCAGTTCCTTAAAGCAGGCGATGTCGTCCGCTGCGAGATCGACAACTTGGGTCACATCGAAGGCACCATGATCGCGGAAGGGTAAGGCCATGGCCTTCGATTGCGATGTCCTGATCGCGGGTGGCGGGCCGACTGGCGTCACGCTGGCGATCCTGCTCGCTCAACGCGGTGTGAAAGTGATCGTCGCTGAGAAGGAAGCGGAAATCTACCCGCTCCCCCGCGCCGCGCACATCGATCACGAAGGCATGCGCATCCTGCAGGAGGCCCGTGCGGCCGATGCCGTCATGGCCACCAGCCGCCGCGCCGCGCGCTATGAATTTCGCAATGCGCGGGGAGAAGTGCTGCTGTGCTTCGCAGGCTCGGACCGCCTCGGCCCGGGAGGTTGGCCGGGCGCCAACATGATCCACCAGCCCTCGGTCGAACGCGCACTGCGGACAAGCCTAGCCACCTGCCCCGATGCCGCGCTTCATGGTGGCTGGGAACTCGGCGTATTCGCCGAAGATGCGGAGGGCGTCACCGCGCAGATCGCCACGCCCGAAGGAGAGCGCACCGTCCGGACGCGCTGGCTCATCGGCGCGGATGGCGCGCGCTCGCCCGTGCGCAAGGCGATGGGGATCGCCTATGACGATCTCAACTTTGAAGAACCATGGCTGGTAATCGACGCGCTCGTCGATGATCCTGCGCGGCTGCCCACGGCCAATCTCCAGATCTGCGATCCCAAGCGCCCGACAACCTGCGTGCTGATGGGCGAAGGCCGCCACCGCTGGGAATTCATGATCCTGCCGGGCGAAACGCCTGAACAAGTGAGCGATGATGCCTTTATCTCGAGGCTGCTAAAGCCCTGGAATGTTGAAGGCGCAGTGCGGCTCGAGCGCAAGGCAGTCTACACCTTCCGCGCGCGCATTGCCCGCGAGTGGCGCAAGGGCCGCGTTTGCCTGGCCGGCGATGCTGCGCACCAGACCCCGCCGTTTGCCGGGCAGGGAATGTGTTCGGGCCTGCGCGATGCGGCCAATCTCGCGTGGAAACTGGCCGCGGTGATCAAGGATGGCGCGCCGGATAGCCTGCTCGACAGCTACCAGCCGGAACGCGAGCCCAACTTGCGAGCGACTATCGCGATGGCGATCATGATGGGCCGCATGGTCTGCACCACAAGCCGGTGGGGCGCTTTCCTGCGCGACACGAAAATGCGCATCGGCCGCGCACTGGGCAAGCTGCCTTCCGGGCCGCCGGGCTATCCGCCCATCTCGACCGGAGCGATCCTAGTGGGCAGCGCGGGCGCGGGCAGCTATTTCCCGCAAGCCGTGGCGAGCGATGGCCCGAAGCTGGATGACCGCCTTGGCAATAATGCGTGGCTGATCACGCGCGGCGGACTTGCGGCACCCGCCGTCACATCCTTCGCCCCTGCCCTGGCAGCATGGCTCGACACGCATCAAGCCGAAGCCGTGCTGGTGCGGCCCGACCGACATGTCTTCGGCACGGGCAATGCCACAACGCTCCGGGCCGCGTGGAAGGCCGCAACCGGCCTTGAGCCGCCCCCGCCCCTCGCCTAAGCGAGGACGCGCTGGAACAGGCAGAAGGATCGAGCATGCAGACCCCGCACTCGCCGCCCCGGTCGCGCCAGGATCAACCGTGGGTGCACTGGGCCATCGAGCGCATCGAGGCCGACTATGCGCGTTCTGCCGATACGCACTTGCTCCCGGTGCCGCTTCCGGCGCTGCCGGGCATCGCGATTTACCTCAAGGATGAGAGCAGCCATCCGACCGGCAGCCTCAAGCACCGCCTCGCGCGGTCGCTGTTTCTCCATGCGCTGTGCAGCGGCTGGATCGGGCCGCAGACCACAGTGGTCGAAGCGTCCTCGGGCTCCACTGCAGTTTCCGAAGCTTATTTCGCGCGCATGCTCGGCCTGCCCTTTGTCGCGGTGATCCCGGAGCGCACTGCGCGCGAGAAAATTGCCGCAATCGAAGCGCTGGGCGGCACCTGCCATCCGGTGCCCGATCCCGGCACTGTTCACGCTGTTGCTTCCCGCATCGCGGCCGAATGCGGCGGGCACCATATGGACCAGTTCACTTTTGCAGAACGCGCGACAGACTGGCGCGGCAACAACAACATCGCAGAAAGCATCTTCACGCAGATGCGGCGCGAACCCCATCCCGTACCGACTTGGGTCGTCTGCGGGGCAGGGACAGGAGGCACTTCGGCCACAATCGGCCGCTTCCTGCGCTATAACCGGCACGCGACCCGCCTGTGCCTTGCCGATCCGGCAGTGTCCGCCTTCCACCGTCATTGGCACGACCGCACGCAGAGCGAAGGCAGCGGCGAGCCTTGCCATATCGAGGGCATTGGCCGCCCGCGCGTCGAGGCCTCGTTCGTGCCCAGTGTGATCGACCGCGCCGAAGTGGTGAGCGACAGTGCCTCGATCGGCGCGGCGCGCGCGCTTTCGCGCCATCTCGGGCGGCGGGTCGGGGGCTCCACCGGCACCAACCTCGTCGCCTGCGCGCGCATTGCAGGCGAGATGGCGGCGCGCGGCGAGGATGGGGCGATCGTCTCGATCCTGTGCGATTCAGGCGACCGCTACGCCTCCACGCTCTATAGCGACGACTGGCTTGGCGCGCAGGGGCTAGACGTCAGCAAGGAAGAGGCCCGCATGGTGCGCTTTCTTGCCGAGGGCTGCTGGAAAGAGTGAAGCCAGGCGGCCTCACCAAGGGATAATCAGCTGCTTGCCGTCCCAGTTTTCGGACTCGTGCCGGGCTTTGGCATACATGCCGCGAATGATCTCACTCTCCGGATAGAGCTCGAGCATGTGACCCATCGTGGCGCGCGCATCGATATAGCAGATTTGCGCGCCGAAGCTGACCACGAACTCGCTCGCCACCGGCATGCCTGCCGCAACATAACGGTCGCGCGTGCCTGCGTAATCCTCGCAGAACATTGCCACGTGGTGGATACCCTCGCCGCCATTAGGATACATATCGTGGAACGCGCTTGGCCCGGAGGAAACCAGCTCGACCAGCTCGATATTGAGGTCCCCGCTTTGCGCGAACACGCCGCGAATGCGGATCGGCTCTGCGGGCACGCCGCGATAGACATGGTCCGAAAGTACGCCCTGTCCGCCGCCGATGAACGGCCCCATACCGAACAGCTGGTTGTAGCGCGCACAGGCCGCCTCGAGATTGTCGACCACATGGCAGACCTGAATGAACGCTCCGCTAGGTACCGTCATCGCTATCCCCTCGCTTTTCTGTGCGGGAAACCTGACACTCATCGTCGGCCCCGTCCATGCCGGACTTGTCGCAATTTGGCGGCAGTTTGCGCTTGCCGAGCCGCAAGCGCCCCGCAATGAAGGGCGGTAGAGCGCAAAGCCAACTGCATGAGGATGCCCCATGACCACTCGCCATCTCGTCGATCCGGAACTCCTGCCGCTGATCGACCTGCTGCCCGACAGCTTCTTCACCACTGAGGCGCTGCCGGAAATCCGCGCAGCGGCGGAAGGCCGCTTCGCCTTTGTCGGCGCGCCGCCACTCGCGCCCGAAGTCAGGGTGATCGAAAGCGAAGGCGGGCCGCTGGAGGTCTACTGGTACGACCCGGCGCCCGGCACCAAGGGACGCGCGGCGCTCCTTCATATTCACGGCGGTGGCATGGTCATGGGCTCGGCGCGCTCGATGCAGCAGGCGCCTTCGGGCATTGCGGCCGCGCTCGCCATTCCAGTCGCCTCGGTCGAGTACCGCCTCGCGCCAGAATTCCCTTTCCCCGCCCCGCAGCAGGATTGCCTCGACGCGCTCACGTGGCTGGCCGGCAACGCCGAAACCCTCGGCGTCGATGCCACGCGCATCGGCGTGATCGGGGAAAGCGCGGGCGGCGGGCTGGCCGCTGCGACCGCGCTCATGGCGCGCGACCTCGGCGGACCGGCGCTCGCCGCGCAGTTCCTTACCTATCCCATGCTCGATCACCGCACCGGCAGCCACGTCTGTCCTTACGGCAATCCGGTGACGGGCGAGTTCGTCTGGACGCGCGCGCACAACCGCTTCGGCTGGGAAGCCCTGCGCGGGGACTATGCAGCAGACGATACGCGCAAGGGGTGGTTCTCACCTTCGCTCGCCGCAGATCTTGCAGGCCTTCCGCCAACATGGATCGGCACAGGTAGCCTCGACCTGTTCCTCGACGAGGACCTCGATTACGCGCTGCGCCTGGTGCGGGCAGGCGTACCGGTGGAGCTTCATTCCTACCCCGGTGCGATCCACGCCTTCAATGCCGTGACCGAAGCTGCAACCGCCAAGGCGTTCACCCGCGACATGCTCAGCGCCATCGCGCGGATGCTGCGGATCTAAGCAAAGCTGGGAACCAGCATTACAAAAACTCACAGCGGCCCCGATTTTACGGCATCCGCACAATTCGGCATTCCAATCCGGCACGGCCCGACTAAGCTCTGCGACAAAGGCCGAGAGGGAGCCCCATGAATTTCGAAACGTTCATCACCTGCGCCGTGACCGGCTCGGGCAACACCGCCGACAAGCATCCGGGCCTGCCCGTCACCCCTGCGCAGATCGCTGACGCCGCGATCGAAGCGGCCAAGGCGGGCGCAGCCATCGCCCATATCCACGTGCGCGATCCGCAAACCGGCAAGGGCAGCCGCGATGTCGCGCTTTACCGCGAAGTGGTCGAGCGCATCCGCGCGAGCGATACCGACGTGGTGATCAACCTCACAGCGGGCATGGGCGGCGATATCGTCTTCGGTCCCGGTGAAAACCCTTTCCCGCTCGACGCAGCCGGCACCGACATGGTCGGCCCGATGGAACGTCTGCTCCACGTGCAGGAACTGCTGCCGGAGATCTGCACACTCGATTGCGGCACGATGAATTTCGCCGAAGCCGATTATGTGATGACCAACACGCCCGGCATGCTGCGAACCATGGCCGCCGAGGTGCAGCGCCTTGGTGTGCGGCCCGAGCTGGAGGTGTTCGATACCGGCCATCTCGTCTTCGTGAAGGAGCTGATCCGCGACGGGCTGCTCGATGATCCGGTGATGATCCAGCTGTGCATGGGCATCCCCTATGGTGCGCCGGATGATCCTCTGACGACGATGGCGATGGTGCACCAGCTGCCGCCGGGCGCCGTGTTCAGCGGGTTCTCGATCGGACGCAATCAGCTGCCCTTCGTCGCCATGGCGGCGCTGGCAGGCGGCAATGTGCGCGTGGGGCTGGAGGACAACCTCTACATCGGGCGGGGGCAGCTTGCGACGAACGGAGCACTGGCCGAGCGCGCGGTGCAGATCCTCACCGGCATGGGTGCCCGCATCCTCACGCCAGCCGAAGTGCGCGCCAAGCTCAAGCTGCAGAAGCGCTGAGGAAACTGACGAAATGACATCTGAAATCCGCCCTGTTCTCAACCGTGTCGGCATTGTCGGCGGCGGCGTAATCGGCGCTGGTTGGGCCGCGCGCTTCGTGCTCAACGGCATCGACGTCTCGGTCTACGATCCCGATCCCGAAATCGAGCGCAAGACCGCCGCCGTCCTCGCCAATGCCCGCCGTGCGCTGACGCGCCTGTTCGGCAATGCATTGCCCGCCGAAGGCACTGTCACCTTCGCCAAGACACTTGCCGAGGCAGTGCACGAGGCCGATTTCATCCAGGAGAGCCTCCCCGAGCGCGAGGATCTCAAGATCCGCCTGCTTGCCGAAATGGACGCGGCAATGCCCGCCCACGCGGTGATCGGCTCGTCCACTTCGGGCCTGCTGCCGACCAAGCTCCAGTCCGGCATGGCGCGGCCTGACCGGCTCGTTGTCGGCCATCCGTTCAACCCGGTCTATCTCCTGCCGCTCGTGGAAATCTGCGGCGGAGACCAGACCAGTCAGGAAACCAAGGACATCGCCGCCGCCGTCTACACGCGGATCGGCATGAAGGTGCTCCATGTCCGCAAGGAAATAGACGGTTTCATCGCCGATCGCCTGCTCGAAGCCGTCTGGCGCGAGGCGCTGTGGCTGATCAAAGATGGCGTGGCGACCGCGTCTGAAATCGACGACGCGGTGCGCTTTGGCGCTGGCATGCGCTGGTCGTTCATGGGCACCTTCCTCGTTTACCGGCTAGCGGGCGGCGAAGAGGGCATGCGCCATTTCCTCCACCAGTTCGGCCCCTCCATGGAATGGCCCTGGACCAAGCTGATCGGCCCCAAGCTGACCGACGAGCTGATCGACACGATCGCGCGCCAGTCCGACGAGCAGGCGGGCGGGATCGATCTGCGGACCTATGAAAAGCTGCGCGACGATTGCCTTGTCGATCTCACCCACGCGCTGGAGCGCAATGATTTCGCCTCGGGCCAAGTCGCGCGCGCGCACCGGGCGCGGCTTGCCGAGGCGGGCAAGGCCGCTGCACCCGCGATCGGCTCGATCCTCGCCGACGGGCGGATGCTCACCATCGCGACCGCGGTCCAGCCCGAATGGATCGACTACAACGAGCACCTCACCGAATATTGCTACCTCAAGCTGTTCGGCGACGGCTCCGACGTGGTGCTGGCCAAGATCGGCGCGGGCGCGGACTACGTCGCGGCAGGCCATTCGTGGTACACGGTCGAGACGCATATCCGCCATCTCGGGCAGGCGCGGCTGGGCGATGATGTCGAAGTGCGCACGCGCGTGCTGGCAAGCGATGGCAAGCGACTCCACCTGTTCCACGAAATGGTGCGCGGGCCCGAAACCGTGGTGATCGCGACCGCCGAGCACATGCTGGTCCATGTCGATGCGGCAGCAGAGAAATCGGCCCCCGCGCCGGAGGCCATGCAGGCAGCGGCGAAGGCGCTCGTGGCCGGACAGGCGCACCTGCCGCCGCCCGAGGGTATGGGCCGCCAAATCCGGATGCCGGGTTAACCGCAAGCGCCTACGAGGGGGAACGCAGACCGCATGGCCTTGGTTGAAACGCGCTCGATCGATTACATTCCGCTCGCCGAGCGGAAAGGCAAAGTGCGCGATCTCTGGCCGGTGTGGTTCATGGGCGACGCGCATCTTGCGACGCTGGCGACGGGCGCGATCAGCGTCGCGGGCGGGTTGGATCTGTTCTGGTCGAGCCTTGCGGTGATCGGCGGCTGCGCTCTGGGCACGGTGCTGATGGCGCTTCACTGCACGCAAGGGCCCCATTTGGGCCTGCCGCAGATGATCCAGTCGCGGCCCCAGTTCGGCTATATCGGCGCGCTCCTGGTCTGGATCGTCGCGCTGTTCACTTACATCGGGTTCAACGCGCTCAACCAGTCGCTGGCGGCCAGCACGCTTCGGGAGCTCGCTGGGGTGTCGGAAGCACCCGCGATCATTGGGTTCGGGCTCGTGGCCGCTCTGGTCGCGGTGATCGGCTACGATTTGATCCACAGGGCGCAGCGGGTACTCGCCTATGTCATGATGGCGGCACTGGCAGTCTATACAGGCGGTCTCTTCCTGACGGTCGATCTCGCGGCCCTGTTGCAGCCCGGCGAATTCAGGCTGACACTGTTCCTCGTCCAATTCTTTGCGGCGGCGGGCTATCAGTTGAGCTGGTCGATCTATGTTTCCGATTACTCACGCTATCTGCCACGCGAGGTGGGCATCCGCGCCTCGTTCTTCTGGACCTTTTGCGGGGCCTTCATCGGCGGGGCGTCGATGATGCTGGTAGGGGCCTTTGCGGGCGCTGCCTATGCCGATCCCGATATCATCGTGGCGCTGCGGCGCAGTGCGGACGCGATGTTCGGCGGGTTTGGCTGGATCATGCTGGTCAGCAGCTTTGGCGGGCTGATCACGATCACCTCGCTCAATCTCTATGGTTCCTCGCTAACGCTGCTGAGCGTGATCGACAGCCTGCGTCCGATCCGGCTGGGTGTCGCCCCGCGCATGGCGGCGCTGGCGGTGGTCTTTGTCGCCTCACTCTCGCTCTCGCTGGCGATGAGCGGGAACGTGCTCCACAGCTTCGAGGCGTTTCTGGGCGTGCTGGTCTACCTCTTCACGCCGTGGACCGCGATCAACCTCGCGGATTTCTTCTTCGTGCGCAAAGGGCATTACTCGATCCGCGCGATGTTCATGGCGGACGGCATTTATGGCCGCTGGAACTGGCGCGGGCTGACTTCTTACACTGTCGGCTTTGCGTCGATGATCCCCTTCTTCAAGACCGAGCTCTATGTGGGGCCGGTGGCGCGGGCCCTTGGCGGGGCGGATATCTCGATGCTGATCGGGTTGCCGGTCTCGGCGGCGGTCTATGTCTTCCTGTGCCGCAGTATGGACCTTGCTGCCGAACTGGCGCAGATTCCCGCGCTTGACCGCAGTCTGGAAACGGAACCGGTGCGATGATCCTGCGCTGGCTGGCCTTGGCGGCGCTGGTGCTTGCGACACCGGTGAGCGCGCAGCCGATCGCCTTTCCCGATCATTTCGACCCCATCGGCACCCCGATTTCGAGCCTCAAGACGAGCGAAGGGCGCACGGTGCACTATACCGACACCGGCGAGGCCGGCTGGCGTCCGATGCTCTTCATCGGCGGCGTCGGCACCAGCGCCCGCGCACCGGAACTCGTCTCCTTCCTCGATACCCTGCGCCGCCGCCTTAAGGTGCGGATCGTGGCGGTCGAACGCAATGGCCTTGGCGACACCGCCTATGACCCGGCGTGGACCTTCGCCGACTACACCAGCGAAGTGCAGCAAATTCTCGGCCATCTCGGCATCGGGAAATTCGCGCTCGTCGCGATCTCGGGCGGCGGGGCTTATGCCGGCCATATTGCCGCGGCCATGCCCGAGCGGATCACCTCCTGGCACATGCTCGCGGCCATCGCCTCCGCGCCCGCCGACAATCCGGTGTGCAAGGCCGACGCCGCCACTTTGGAAGCCATGCTCGCCAAGCAGGTCGGCGCTCCGCGCGAATTCTGGGCCATGCCGCCTGACGGTGTCGCTGCCAAAGTCAACGGCTTTGCCGACCGCGCCGCAGACGAGGGCGCCCATGCCTACTTCATCGCCGGACAGCATGGCGACGCGCGTGCCGTCGCACGTGAATACCACCGCTTCTGCGACGCTCCCGCCCCCGTCGCGGCCTTCCCCGCTCCGGCGTATTTCTACTACGGCGAGGCGGACAAGCTGGTGCCTCCATCGCAAGGCGATTTCTGGGCCAGCAAAGTCGCGGGCAAGGTGACCTTCCGCCGCTATCCCGGCGAAGGCCACGACGTGCAATATCGCCACTGGGACCAGCTCCTGCTCGATGTCGGCGGCCACGGCGACGCGACGCTGGTTTGCACGAAGGGCCGCGCGGGGTTGGTACCCGGCCTTGTCGAACCTGCCGCGCTGCCACGGGGCGACACGCTCGGCGTTTGCGCTTGGCAGGGCCGCAACACCGCCCCAAGGGAGCCGGACCATGCCGCCCACAAGTGATGACAAGACCCACGGCCTCACCACCCCGCTCGAAGGTGTGGCTGCTGAACCATTCCAGCCCGGCGAGGCCATCCCCGCGCCGCTGCGTCTGATCCGCCCCATCGTCCCGCACGAATGGGTCGACTACAACGGTCACATGAGCGAATCCTGCTATCTACTTGTTTTCGGGGATCAGTCCGACGCGTTCTTCCGCAAGATCGGCATCGACGAGGCCTATCGCGCCGGCGGGCATTCGCTGTTCACCGTGCAGACGATGATCTTCAACCTCGCCGAAGCACATCTGGGCGATCCGCTCGATCTCGCGCTCCAGCTGATCGATGCGGACGACAAGCGCCTGCACATCTTCCACACGATGCACCACGGCGAGACGGGTAAACTCCTCGCGACCGGCGAGCAGATGCTGGTGCATGTCGACATGAACGCGGGTCGCTCGGCGCCCATGCCGCCGGACTTGCACGCCACGGTGCATGCAGTTCTGACCGCGCACGCCGGGCTTGAACGCCCCGCGCAAGCGGGCCGCTCCATCGGAATCAGACGGGATCCCAAGTGATGCATTTCGAACTCTCCTCCGAGCAGCAGATGCTGGTCGAAACCATCCGCCGCTTTGTCGAGACCGAGCTCTATCCGCATGAGAAACTGGTCGAGGAGACCGATAACGTGCCGGCAGATCTGGCCGCGGAAATCCGCGCCAAGTCGCAGGCCCTCGGGCTCTACGCGGTCAACATGCCGGCCGAGCTTGGCGGCGGCGGCCTCGGCACGTTCGATACCACGCTGATGGAACGCGAACTCGGCCGCGCGAGCTACGGCCTGCAGATGATGATCGCTCGCCCCAGCAATATCCTGCGCGGGTGCGAAGGCAGCCAGATCGAGGAATACCTTCTCCCCACGATCCGGGGTGAACGCCACGATTGCCTTGCCATGACCGAGCCTGATGCTGGCTCCGACGTCCGCTCGATGCGCACCTTTGCGCGGCGCGATGGGGATGATTTCGTCATCAACGGCACCAAGCATTTCATCAGCCACGCCGATGTCGCTGATTTCGTGATTCTCTGCGCCGCGACCGGCGAGGCAGGCGGCAAGAAAACGATCAGCTGCTTCCTCGTCGATTTCGACACGCCCGGCCTCACCCGCCGGCGCGGGCCCAAGTGCGTTTCGCACCGCGGCTATCACCAGTGCGAGCTGATTTTCGAGGATTGCCGCGTGCCCGCCTCCAACCTGCTCGGTAAACTCGACAAGGGGTTCGACCTGATGGGCCAGTGGCTGGGTTCCACGCGCCTGCAGGTCGCCACCACTTCGGTTGGACGCGGCCAGCGCGTGCTCGAAATGGCGACGCAGTGGGCCGCCACTCGCAAGCAGTTCGGGCAGGCGATCGGCAAATTCCAGGGCACTGGCTTCAAGCTGGCAGACATGAAGACCGAGCTGGAGGCCGCCGAACTCCTCACCTTCCGCGCCGCGTGGAAGGACGATCAGGGCACAATGACCGATACCGATGCGGCCATGGCCAAGCTCTTCGCGTCCGAAGCGCTAGCGCGCGTGACGGACAACGCCCTGCAGATTTTCGGTGGGATGGGCTTGATGGACGAACTCCCCATCGAGCGCTTCTGGCGTGATGCCCGCGTCGAGCGGATCTGGGACGGCACCAGCGAGATCCAGCGCCATATCATCAGCCGCGCGCTGCTGCGTCCGCTGGAGGCATGACGTCCGATCGGCTCGCCCGCCTGCTGCGCCCGCGCAGTCTGGCGATTGTTGGCGGCAAGGCGGCCGAGGAAGCCGTGCGCCAGTGCGTCGCGCTAGGCTTTGTCGGGCCGATCTGGCCGGTGAACCCGAAGCGCGCAGCGATGGGCGGCCTGCCCTGCTTTGCCGATTTGGCGGCGCTGCCTGAAACTCCCGACGCGGTGTTCATCGCCGCCCCTGCCCCTGCCACCATCGCACTGGCAGGTACGCTTGCCGGAACCGGCGGCGCAATTTGCTACGCCGCCGATTTCGCCGAGAGCGGCGAGGAAGGCCGCGAGCGGCAAGCCGAATTGCTCGCTGCAGCCAAGGGCGTGCCGCTGATCGGCCCCAATTGCTACGGCATGCTCAACTTGTTCGACCGCGTCGCGCTCTGGCCCGATCAGCATGGATGCCTGCCAATCGACAGCGGAAAAGGCGTCGCCATCGTCAGCCAGAGCGGCAACCTCGCGCTCAACCTCACCATGCAGGCGCGCGGGCTGCCAATCGGATATGTCATCTCGGTCGGCAATTGCGCCGACGTCACCCCGGCCGACCTGATCGAGGCGCTGATTGCAGACGAACGCGTCAGCGCCATCGGCCTCCACCTCGAAGGTCTCGGCTCGGTCGCCCGTTTCTCGCAGGCCTGCCTCGCCGCGCGCGCGGCAGGGGTCCCGCTGGTTGCGCTCAAGACTGGCGCTTCGGTCAAGGGCGCAGCGCTCACGATGTCGCACACAAGCTCGCTCGCCGGAGCCGATGCGCTGTGCGATGCGCTGTTTGCGCGCTACGGCGTCGCCCGCGCGCATGATCCAGCGACGTTCCTCGAAACGCTCAAGCTGCTCCATGTCGCGGGGCCCTTGTGCGGACGGCGGATCACCAGCGCCAGCTGCTCGGGTGGCGAAGCCTCACTGACGGCCGATCTGGCCGAAGCCGCCGGGCTCGAAACGCCGGACTTTCCCGCCGCCACGCAGGCCGCACTGGTGGAAGTCCTCGGCCCGCGCGTCCATGTCGCGAACCCGCTTGATTACCACACCTATATCTGGGGCGACCTCGCCGCGCAGACCGCCTGCTTCGCCGCGATGCTGGGCGCGGGCTTCGAAGCCTCGCTGCTGATCCTCGATTTCCCCCGCGCCGACCGCTGCACTGCCGCCGACTGGGACGTAACGCTCACCGCTTTCCGCGCCGCGTCTCGCGCGCATCCGGCGCCGCCAGGCACCGCTCGCATCGTAGCAAGCAGCCTTGCAGAGACGATGCCCGAGCCCATCGCCGCCGCGCTGATCGCCGAGGGCATACTCCCCGCCGCCGGTCTCGCCGAGGCCCTCCGCGCTATCGCCGCCGCCGCGCTTATCGGTGAGGCCTCGGCCCGACCTGCCCCTTTCTCGCTCACCGAACAGGCCCCGCCTATCGCGGGCGAGCCCAAGGTCTGGGACGAAGTGCACAGCAAGGCGGCGCTTGGCGCAGTCGGCGTGCCGGTCCCGCGTGGCCGGGTGCTCAACCGCGCCGAACTCGCCGACCCGGACACCACAATGCCGGCACCCTTCCCGCTTGTTCTCAAGGCCGTAGGCACTGATCTTGCTCACAAGACTGAAGTGGGCGGCGTCGCCCTCCGCCTCACCAGCCGTGAAGCGCTGCAAGCCGCCGCCGATGGCATGGCAAGCCTCTCGAACCAGTTCCTGGTCGAGGAAATGGTCGGCGGCGCGGTGGCCGAACTGATCGTCGGTGTGGGCCGCGATCCGCAGTTCGGCCTGTTCCTCACGCTCGGCGCGGGCGGTATTTTCGTCGAACTCCTGCGCCAGACAGCCCAGGTCCTGCTCCCCGCCAGCCGTGCCGATATCGAAACGGCGCTCGCCGGACTGCCGCTTCACAAGCTGCTGGCAGGCTATCGCGGCAAGCCGGGCTGCGATTGCCCCGCGCTGGTCGACGCTATTGCGCGGATCGCCGCATGGGCCATGGACCATGCGGACCGGCTCGAGGAAATGGATGTCAACCCGCTGCTCGCGCTGCCAACCGGTGCAGTGGCCGTGGACGCGCTAATCCGCATCAGGGAACCCCAAGCATGAACGCCGTAAACCTCGAATACCGGGATGGCACCCTGATCATCACGCTCGACCGGCCCAAAGCCAATGCCATCGACGTGGCAACCAGCCTCGAACTTTACGCGGCCTTCAAGACGCTCAACGACGATCCCGCCCTGCGTGTGGGGATCATCACAGGCACGGGGCGTTTTTTCTCCGCCGGGTGGGACCTTGGCGCGGCCAATGATGGCGAGGCGGTCGATGCCGACCACGGCCCCGGCGGCTTTGCCGGGCTGACCGAATATTTCAGCCTGACCAAGCCGGTCATCGCCGCGGTCAATGGCCTTGCCGTCGGCGGTGGGTTCGAGCTGGCGCTGGCGGCAGACCTGATCGTCGCCAGCGAGACCGCGAAGTTCTGGCTGCCCGAAGCGCAGCTCGGCATGCTCCCCGATTCCGGCGGACTGCTGCGCTTGCCCAAGACGATCCCGGAGCGGATCGCGCGCGAAATGATCCTCACCGGGCGCCGCATGGGCGCGGACGAGGCTGTAGCGCTCGGCCTTGCCAGCCGCGTGGTGCCGGGAGAGGCGCTTATCGATGCCGCTCTCGAACTGGCAACGATCATCGCCCGCTCTGCGCCACTCGCAATCGCCGCCGCGCGCGATATCCTGCGCGATACGGCCGGGATGGACGTGGAAGCGGGCTACAAGCTGATGCGCAGCGGCGCGATCCCTTCGTACCAGGCCATGCTGCAATCGGACGATGCGCTCGAAGGCCCGCGCGCCTTTGCCGAAGGCCGTGCGCCGGAATGGAAGCGCCGCTAGGCCGCTTCCCAATCGACCGGCTTTACCTGTGGCAGGATCGCCAGCCAGCCGATCAGCCCGAGCACGTTGACCAGTCCTGCGAGCAGGAACGCAGTGCCGTAGGATCCGCCGCCGGCATCGATCAGCACGCCGGCGAAGAACACGCCGATGATCCCTGGCATATTGCCCAGCATGTTCTGCACCCCCACCCAGCGCGCGGCGGCGGATGGGCCGCCCATGATCTGCGGGATCATGAAATAGGCAGGCGAAGAGAACCCGAGGAAGACTTCGTAGACGAACAGCAGCGCGATGCAGGTCCCGAGCGGCATGAACGGCATCGCCAGCATGCACCCAAGCCCCGCCAGATGCGCCAGCGCCAGCGGTGCCTTGAGCGTGAGTGAAGGCGACCAGCCGCGCTGGATCAGCTTGTCGAACGCCCAACCCGCAGCGAGCGCGGCCAGCGCGTTGACGAGATAGGCGCTGGAAACCACCGTCGCCATATGCTCCTTGGAAAAGCCGCGCTGCATTTCGAGGTACATCGGCAGATAGCCGAGGATGAAATACCAGTTCCAGTTACCGGCAAAGTGGCCGAGGGAGGCGCCCCACAGCGCCCGTCGTGAGAGGATCTGACGCATGGTCACCGCCTGTCGCGCGAGCGTCTCGGCGGGCTTGGCTTCGCGGATATGTACCCGGCTCCAGGGCAATAGCCACAGCAGCGAGAGCGCACCGAACAACACGAAAGTCGACCGCCAGCCCCAGTGCGCCATCAGCATGCCGCCGATCAGCGTGCCTGCAGCGGGGCCGACCAGATAGCCGAAGCCAATGAGCCCGTTGGCAAGCCCCATCTGCGCCTTGGGCACATTGCTGGCGATGATCTTAGAAGTGGTGGTGAAGGCGACGCTTTCTCCCATGCCGAGCATCAGGCGCAGCACGAAGAGCCCGTAGAAGCCCTGCACGAACCCCGTCATCAGCGTGGACACGGACCATAGCAGCGCGCCCATCGCGAGCACCAGCTTGCCGCCCAGCCGGTCCGACAGCGCGCCCGCCGGCAGCTGGCAGAAGGCATAGGCAAAGTAGAACCCCGCCGCGAGCGCGCCATAGGCCGTGGCGCTGAGACCAAGGTCGGCGCGGATCTGCGTTGCGCCGGTCGCAAGATTACCGCGGTCGATGTAGTTGATGAACAAGCTTGTCGCCATGAGCGCGACGAGCAGCAGCGGGGCCGTAGCCCGGCGGGCGCTTGCTTCATTCCGCATAGTCGGAACCCTGCCGGTCCAGCATGCGCTTGAGCGCGGCAAAATGCAGTTCGATGCGGTCGAGCCCCTCGACTTCAGCGGAACTGGTATACTGTTCGATCGTCCGCCCCAGCACCGGTTCGCCGACCAACCGCAGTTTCTGCCCGCTCGATTGCGCCAGTATCTGCGTCATCGCAGCACGTTCGAAGAAATAGAGCGTGTTGAAGGCCTCCGCGACGCTCTTGCCAGTTGTCACCGCCCCGTGGTTGCGCAGCAGCAGGACGGCCTTGTCGCCCAGCGCCGCCGCCATGCGCCGGCCCTCGCTGCTGTCGAGCGCGAAGCCCGCATAGTCACAGTGCGCGACGAGCCCCGCAAATCCGATCGCGTTCTGGCTCGACATCAGAACCTCGGGCTCCTCCAGCATGCTCAGAGCGGTGGCATAGGGCATATGCGTGTGCATCACGCAGCGCACATCGGGCCGGGCGGCATGGAGCGGCGCGTGGATATGGAACGCAGTGTCCTCCACCGGCCCGTCCCCCATCAACTTGTTGCCCGCGAAATCGACCACGAGGAAATGGGAGGCCCGTATTTCGGACCAATGCAGCCCGAATGGCGCGAGGAAGAAGCGGTCCGTGTAGCCGGGCACCAGCAGCGTGAAGTGGTTGTCGATGCCTTCGTTGTAGCCGAAGTGGACCGCGAGCCGGTGGCTCGCGGCCAGATCGACCCGTGCCTGCCATTCGGCGTCGCGCATTAGAGTTTGGCCTCCGGCGTGCCGTCAAGCTCGCGGATGAGCGGCTTCCGCAGCAGCAGGATCACGACAGCGCCAACCGCGCCGATGGCAGCGTCCATAGTCCAGAACGCCGAAGGGCTCATCGCATCGAAATGGCTGCCAACCCAGCCCGCCGTGACATGCGCGGCGAACGGGGAGAGGAAGGCAACGCCCATCAGCGTCGAGGCGACGCGCGGTGGCGCGGCCTTGCTGACAATCGCCATTGTCGTCGGCCAGTAGTACATCCAGCCGAGGCCCATGATCAGCCAGCCTGCGATGGCCCAGAAAGCGCCGACGCTGTGCTGCGCCGTCACGCCCAGATTGGCGAAGGCGAAGAGTAGCGCCGCGAAAGCAACGATGGCCGTGCCGATGCCCTGCTTGGTGACATTGGCCGGCTCCTGCCCGCGCTTCGCCTGCCAGCTCCACAGCGCCACGAGGATCGGCGCGGCGAGGATCGAGCCGAACGAATCCATGCCGGCAAACCAGCTCGAAGGCACGGTGCCCAGCGGCGTCGCCAGATTGACCCACTGGTCGACCCACAGGATGCCGATACTCCACACCATCGGATAAGTGATCTCGGCCGGAAAAGTGAGCGCGATGACGAAAATCAGCACAGCCACGCGGCGGCGCTCGGCCGGCGTGAGCGGCGGTGCTTTCTCTCGCGCGGTTGCCCCTGACCTCATTTTAGGCGGCTTGAAATCGGGCAGATGGCGCTGGCCGAGGATGTAGCCGACCATGGCCACGAGCATGAGCGCCGCCGCCACGGCGAACCCGGCATGAAAGCCCCAGATCGCGGCAATCAGTCCGGTTACCACCGGGCCGCTTGCTGCGCCGATGTTGATCCCGGTCGCAAAGATCGTGTAGCCGCGCGATCGGCGCGATTCATCCACGCGCGGGTAGAGCGTGCCGACTTGCGCCGAGATATTCCCCTTGAGGAAGCCAGACCCCAGTATCAACAGCAGCAATGCGATCACGAAACTCTCGTAGAACGACATCGCCGCGTGCCCGGCAGCCATCAGCAGCACGCCAAGTAGCACGGTCCGCTTGGGGCCGAGCAACCGGTCTGCCACCCAGCCACCTATGATGGGCGTGAAATAGACGAGCCCCGCGTACCAGCCGTAGATGATCGAAGCGAAGGCAATGTCGCTCATCGGGCCGTTGAACTCGAGCCCATGGCGCAGCGCACCTAACCCGAGCACTTTGCCCGCATGGTGCGGCAGGAGCTCCTTCACCATGTAGAGCGTGAGCAATGCGGACATCCCGTAGAACGAGAAGCGCTCCCACATTTCGGTGAAGGCGAGGTAGTAGACCCCCTTGGGATGGCCGGCAAATTGTTCGAACTGCTGCTCGTCGGCCGCCATCACGTAAACTCACCCCCTATGGCACGCGCTATTGCCTGCGTGCGGTTGTTGCAAGGGATGGGCGATGGGCCCTCCCCTCGTCAATCGCCAAACGCAAGTCTGTGCTCAGGCAATTGTGATCACGGCATTGCCGATCAGCCGGCCAGACTCGACCGTTTCGTGCGCCTTGGCGCTGTCGGCCAGATCAAAGCTCGCGGCAATCGCGTGCTGCAAGGCCCCCGAGTCCAGCGCGGCAGTGAGCCGGGAGACAGTCGCCGCGCGTTCCCTTGCCGAGAGCAGATAGACCAGCAGCATGCGCACAGTCGCGTGGCGGAACATCAGCGGATAGAACGGCAGCCTCGGCTCCGCGTCCGCCATCGAGCCATAGGCCGCGATCACCCCGCCTTCGCCAAGAACCGCAGTGGTCACCGCCAGATTGCCGCCGAATTCCACTTCGACCACGCGGTCAACCTGCTTGCCCTGATTGGCCGCAAGGATCGCCGCCGCGACATCGCCCTCACGGTAGTTCACCACCGCATGCGCGCCAGCCGCTTCAGCCGCCGCTGCCTTTTCAGGCCCGCTCACGGTCGCGATCACCCGCGCGCCGCCCCAACGGGCAAGCTGGATGGCATAGTGCCCCACCGCGCCCGCGCCGCCGGTTACCAGCACGGTCTGCCCGGTGACATCGCCATCGGCAAACACGGCATGGCACGCAGTCGAAGCCGGGATGCCAAGACAAGCCCCTGCTTCGAAACTCGTGCCCCGTGGCAAGGGAACGGCCTGCGCTTCCGGCAAGCACACAAACTCGGCGCACGTGCCGAAGGGCCGCCGCCAGGCCGCGTTCCACACCCAGACCCGAGTCCCGATCCGCGCGGACGAAACACCCTCGCCCACCGCGTCGATCTCGCCCGCGCCATCGGAATGGGGGATCACGCGCGGGAATGCGATCGGCCCGCGCACCCCGGCGCGCGATTTCACGTCGGACGGATTGACGCCCGAGGCCCGCAGCCGCACCCGTACTTCGCCCGGGCCGGGCTGCGGCGTTTCCATCTCGTCAAGCCGCAGCACGGCATCGGCAGGGCCCGTTTCTTCGTACCAGACAGCGCGCATCAGGCCTCCATATCCAGCGACAAGCTTTCAGTATGGCCGTCGATCGCGATAGCCTGTCCGGAAATCCGCGCTCCCGCCGGCGACATCAGGTATTGCACCATTGCTGTCACATCCTCTTTGGTCGCGAACGTGCGCAGCGAGGTCTGCCGCTTGTATTCGCGCTCGACGTGCGCAACTGTCAGCCCCCGCTCGGCCGCATCGGCAGCGATCACCCGGTCGATCCGCGGCCCTTCCACGCTCCCCGGGCAGATAGCGTTTGCACGGATGCCCTCGGGTCCGAGTTCCATCGCCAGCGTCTTGGTCAGCCCGATGAGCGCCCATTTGGTGGCCACATAAGGCCCCCGCAGCGGGCAGCCAAACAGCCCCGCGGTCGAGCTCATGGTGATGATCGCAGAGCCCGGCGCGCGGCGGCGCAGCAGCGGGATTGCGTGGCGCGTCATCAGGAACGACCCGTTGAGGTTGACGTCGATCGTGGTATTCCACGCCTCGATCGGCTGGTCCTCCAGCCGCGCGGTCGGCCCCGCGATGCCGGCGTTGTTCACGAGGAGGTTGATCCCCGCAGCATTGCGCGCGCGCAGATCGCTTTCAACCCATGCGTAGAACCGCTCGACCGACGCGGCATCGCTCACATCACAGACGCGCGCAGCAAGGCCATCCCGATCATGGCCAAGCGCTTCAATCGCCGCAGCATCCTGATCGCCGGCATAGACCAGCCAGCCATCGCCGCAGAGCGTTTCGGCAATGGCCAGCCCGATGCCGCTCGCCGCAGCCGAAATCACGGCAATACGCCGCTGCATTGTCCCCATCCCCCGGTCTCGCGCTTTCGTCAGTCCCTGACGGTCCGGTCACCGGCCTCGTCTGAATGAAACTCGTGCCAGATGCCATTGAGGATCGCGACGCTCACCGCAAGGCCTAGGCCGAGAATCCAAGCAAAATACCACATGCGGCTTGTTCCTCTCAGTACATGTCGGGGTTGAGGCGGACTTCCTCGGCGCCAATGCGGCCGAACATCACCCGGTAGGCCCAGGTCGTGTAGGCGAGCACGATCGGCAGGAAGATGAGCACGACGACCAGCATGATGAACAATGTCAGGTGGCTGGAGGAAGCGTTCCACACCGTGAGGCTGGAAGCGGGGTCGATGGAGCTGGGCAGGATGAACGGAAACATCGACAGCCCGACCGTGGCGATGATGCCCACGATCGCGAGCGAGGACCCGCAAAAGGCCAGCGCATCGCGCCGCATGCGCAGCCCGGCCAGCGCAACCACCGGGCCGAACAGGCCGAGAATCGGCGCGGCCATCATCCAGTGATGATCGGCAAGGTTGGTAAGCCACCCACCCGGCGCCGCCACAGCGCGGGCGAGATGCGGATTGGATGGCCCGCCCGTATCGACCAGCTCGGCCATGCGGAAGCCAAGGCCGCCCCATGCGACATAGGCGCCGCCCGCCGCGAAAAGCACCAGCGCTGCTCCGGCCGCCACCGCGCCAAAGCGCCGGGCGCGGAATTGCACCGGTCCCGGCTCGAGCTTCATCGCCAGCCAGCCCGCGCCGTGCATGACCAGCATCGCCACGGAAAGTAGCCCGGTCAGCAGGGCAAACGGCGTGAATAAGCCGAGCAGCGAGCCCTCATAGAACGTGCGCAGATCGCTATCGAGCCGGAACGGCGCGCCGAGCAGCACATTGCCCACTGCCACGCCGAAGACCAGCGCCGGCACCAGTCCTCCGACAAACAGCGCCCAGTCCCACCGCGCGCGCCATGCCGGTTCGGGCCGCTTTGAGCGGTACTTGAAGCCTACCGGCCGCAGGATCAGCGACGCCAGTACAAGGAACATGGCAAGGTAAAAGCCAGAGAAGCTCACCGCATAGACGTAAGGCCAGGCCGCGAAGATCGCTCCGCCGCCGAGGATGAACCAGACCTGGTTGCCTTCCCAGGTCGCGCTCACGGTGTTGATCACCATGCGCCGCTCAAGATCATTGCGCGCGACGAAGGGCAGCAGTGCCATCGCACCGAGATCGAATCCGTCGGTCAGTGCAAAGCCGATGAGCAGTACGCCGATCAGCACCCACCAGATCAGCCTCAACGTCTCGTAATCAAGCGGCAACGCCACAGTGGCTCTCCTTCACTCGGCGGGGACGCTTTGATACGGGTTCGGCGCTCCGGATGGCGGCACCGGATCGCGGCGAGGATGCCACGGGGTGTAGCCTTCCGGCCCCTTGCTGATGGCCGCCACCATCAGCCGCACCTCGATCACCGCCAGCACGCTATAGAGCAGCGTGAAGCCCGCGATTGTGGTCCAGATCTGGCCGGTGGTGAGGCTGGAGGCTCCGAGGAAGGTCGGCAGCACACCGTCGACCGCCCAGGGCTGGCGTCCGAATTCGGCTACCATCCAACCCAGTTCGATCGCGATCCACGGCAGCGGGATCATCAGGACTGCTGCGCGCAGGAACCACTTCGCATCGAACCGGCGCGTATTGGCCAGAACCAGCGCCGTCGCAAAGAAACCGATGAACAGGAAGCCGAGCCCCGCCATGCCGCGAAACAGGAAGAACAGCGCGGGCACGTTGGGCACGGTCGACCACGCCGCCTTGTCGAGCGCCGCGCTATCCGCCTTGCGCGGATCGGCGACAAAGCGCTTGAGCAGCAGGGCATAGCCCATATCGTCCTTCGCACTTTCGAACTGCGTGCGCGCGGCGATGTCCTTCGGGTTCACCTTGAGCTTTTGCACCGCATCATAGGCAACCAGCCCGTGCTCGATGCGCATGCGGGCATGCGCTACCAGCGGATAGATCCCTTCAACCTGACCCGTCAGGCTGCGCGTGCCGATAATGCCGAGTACGTAGGGGATCTTGACCTCAAAGAGCGTCTCGCGCCCCGTGTTCGAAGGCAGGCCGAACACCGCGATCCCTGCCGGTGCCGGCTCGGTATGCCATTCCGCCTCGATCGCGGCGAGCTTCATCTTCTGGTTGTCGGTCAGCGTATAGCCGCTCTCGTCGCCCAGCACGACGACCGAGAGCGCCGAGGCAAGCCCGAAAGCGGCGGCCACGGCAAAGCTGCGCTTGGCCAGTTCCAGATGCCGCCCCTTGAGCAGGTACCACGCCGAAATGCCGAGCACGAACACGCTCGCCGCGACATAACCTGCGCTCACCGTATGGACGAACTTGGCCTGCGCGACGGGATTGAACACCACGTCGTAGAAGTTCGTCACTTCCATGCGCATCGTGATCGGGTTGAACGCGGCGCCGGTCGGGTGCTGCATCCAGCCGTTGGCGATCAGGATCCACAGCGCCGAGAGATTGGACCCCAACGCGACCATGAACGTGGTAAAAAGGTGCTGACGTGCGCTCAGCTTGTCCCAGCCGAAAAACATCAGCCCCACGAAGGTCGCCTCGAGGAAGAAGGCCATCAGCCCCTCGATCGCCAGCGGTGCCCCGAAAATATCGCCAACATAGTGTGAATAGTAGGACCAGTTGGTGCCGAACTCGAACTCCATGGTGAGGCCCGTCGCCACGCCCAGCACGAAGTTGATACCGAAGAGCTTGCCCCAGAAACGGGTGATATCCCGCCAGATCGGGCGATCAGTCATCACATAGACGCTTTCCATGATGACCAGAATGAACGACAAGCCGAGCGTGAGTGGCACGAACAGGAAATGGTACAGCGCGGTCAATGCGAACTGCAGCCGGGAAAGCTCCACCACTGCCATATCCATCGCTTGTGCCCTTTCGCGGCCTGAGCGCGCCAGCGCGTCCGAGTCTGACGCTGCCTTCCGCAACCAAATAAACGATTCCAAATCATGAGGATACACAAAGCGGCAGGCCTTGCCTGGACGTCCGATATAGCAGGGGCCGCAGTGTTTGCCTGGGGGGTGGCCACGGCGCTGGAAGCCCGGCTTGCGGGCGGCACAACCTCGGGCTTGGCGACCGGCTCCGCGCTGGTAGTGCTTGGCGGCTTGCTCAGGCTTGCCAGCCAGTATAGCGCGCAAGTGCTGGGTTTTGACAAAGGCCGCGCGCTGGCGCGAGCGCGGCGCGCGGCCGTTTTCCCCAGACTACTCGCCATCGCGGGCCCCGGTGCGCCCGCGCTCGGTGCAACCGCCACGTTCGGGATCGACCATATTGCCGCCGAACAGGCCCGCGCCGCGCGGTTTGATCCAGTGCGCCAGTCCGCGACACTGGCCCCTCTCCTCGTGGTCGTCGTGGTCGCGTTCCAGAGCCGGGTTGCCGCGCTGATCCTCTTCGCGACGCTGATCCCGTTCGTGATCGGCATGATCCTCGCCGGCGGGGCCGCCCGGCAAGCTGCGGACCGGCAGATGGCAGCCATTGCTGCGCTCTCCGCACTCTATGTCGACCGGATCCGCCACTTGCCGATCATCCGCCACTTCGGCGCCGAGGAGCGGATCGCCCGGCAGGCTGGCGGCGCGGCGCAGGACGTCGCGGAGCGCACCATCGCGGTGCTCAGGGCCGCATTCCTCTCAAGCGCAGTGCTGGAATTCTTCGCCGCGCTGAGCGTCGCGCTGGTCGCGGTCTATTGCGGGTTCAGCCTCCTCGGCCTGCTGCCCTTCCCCGCGCCCGAGCATCTCGATTACCGCGCGGCGTTCTTCGTGCTGGTGATGGCGCCGGAATTCTACCTTCCGATGCGCCGCCTTGCTGCGGCCTATCATGAAAAGCAGTTGGGCGAGGCTGCGGAGAAGGCTCTGGCGGAAGTGCCGGAGCTGGTCGCCCGCCCCTGCGCCTCCGAAGGTGTCGCGCTGCGCGATGTAGTCGTGGTCTGGCCAGGCCACCGCATCGGCCCGATCAGCTTCGAACTTGGCCGGGTCGGTCTGGTCTGCATCACGGGGCCGACCGGCAGCGGCAAGACCAGCCTGCTCGCTGCAATCGCCGGGCAAGTCGCGCCAAGCGAAGGCACGCTTGAAACGCTCCCGCCCGGGGCCATTGCATGGGCCGGCCAAGTTCCGCTGCTCCTGCCGACAACGCTCGCGGAAAACCTTCGCCTCGGCCGGCCCGATGCAGACTGCGCATCGGTGGCCAAGGCGGTGGGCGCGGTGGGGCTCGATGCGCTGGTCGCTAGCCGGACGGACGGACTCGCCACCGTGATCGACCACCACGGCGCCTGGCTCTCTGGCGGCGAGCGGCGGCGCGTCGGCCTCGCCCGCGCGCTGATCGCGGATCGCGCGCTGCTGCTGGCGGATGAACCTACCGCCGATCTCGATGCGCCAAGCGCCGAGCGGATCGTCGCACTGCTGGCCAACGAAGCGAAGCGCCGCGCGGTGATCGTGGCGACGCATGATGAACGGCTGGCTGCCGTTGCCGACAGGATCATTGCGCTGTGATCGCGCTGCGCTTCCCCCTTCCCCTGCCGCCGCGCGTGAGGGGCCGGATCACGATTGCCTTCTTCGCGGCGCTGGCCGCCGGGGTGGGCGGGCTCGCACTGCTGGGGGTCTCGGGATGGTTCCTGACCGGCGCCGCGCTGGCAGGTGCAAGCGGCACGGCGGCCGTCGCGGCCTTCAACTACCTGCTGCCAAGCGCGGCGATCCGCGGCCTTGCTGTGGTGCGCACTGCGGCGCGCTATGGCGAGCGGCTGTGGTCGCATGAGGCGGCGCTGCATGCCCTTGCGGGGCTGCGCAGCACCCTGTTTGCCCGCCTCGCCCACGCCGATGGCCGCAGCGCGCCCGATTTGTCGAGCGGCGATGCGAGCGCGCGGCTGATCGGCGATATCGCGGCGCTGGAAGACCTCGTCGTGCGGCGCCCCGGCATACCGGCGGCCGTCGGCACGGCGCTGGTCGGGCTGGTGGCCGTGATGCTGGCAGGATGGCTGGCAGCCCTGCTGCTGGCCGCCGTGCTGGCGCTGCTGCTTGTGGCGTTGGCACTCCTGCCGCCCCGCCTGAGCGCCGCGCCGGCGGCCGATGCGGCCGCAGCGGTCTCTCGTCTGCGCCGCATGTTGGTAGACTATGCGGCGGCGCGCAGTGAAATCATCACCTATGGCCTTGCTGACCGCGTGACCATGTTGCTGGCAGCAGAAGCGGACCAGCTGGACAAGGCGCAGCGCCAGTTGGCACGGATCGAGGCCGCGAGCAGTGGTCTGCTCATTCTGGGCAGCACGTTTGCCGCGGCCGCGGCGCTGCTGGCCAGCACCGCCGCACCGCCAATCACCGCGCTCGCCGTGCTGGCAGCAACCGCGAGTATCGAGGCCGTTGCCGCGATCGCCCGCTCGAGCGCGCGTGAGGCGGCTGTTGCCGAGGGCACTGCAAGGCTGCAAGTGCTGCTCACGCTGCCCGCACCGCACGCAGCAACTGCATTGCCGGCCATGGCCCCGCAGCCGCTCGGTTTTGGCGCGGCGTGCTTCCCGCCAGGAAGCCGCATTGCGCTGACGGGGCCCTCGGGATCGGGCAAGACGCAGGTGATCGAGGCGCTGGCCGGCCTGCGCGCGCCGTTCCACGCGCTTGCGATGGGCGGTACGCCGCTCGCCGAGCGGCCCGCATCCCTTATCCGCGAACAGGTCGCGCTGGCACCGCAAGAGCCGATGCTGATCGCCGGGACCATCGCCGACAACTTGCGCCTCGCCCGCCCGGGCATCGATGCCGCCGCGATGGAGCTGGCGCTGCGCACGGCGCAGCTTTGGCCGCGGATCGAGCGCATGCCGCAGAGGCTCGATACAGTGCTGGGAGAGGATGGCGGGGTGCTTTCAGGCGGAGAGCGCAAGCGGCTCTCGATCGCGCGGGCACTGCTGGCCGAGCGCCCCTGGCTCCTGCTCGATGAGCCCAGCGAAGGGCTCGACGCCGCTACCGAGGCCGCGCTGGTCGCCGCGCTCGAGGTCTGGCTCGATGCCCGCGGCATGGGGCTGGTGATTGCCTCCCACCACCCCCCGCCGCTCAGGCTAGCAAGCCAGCACATCGCGGTAGCGGTGGTGCCGCGAGCCTAGCCTATTCGCCAGCCGCCTCCCCGCGCCGGATAGGATAGTCTTGGTTCCATCATGGCCAAGCACGAGGTGTCCAAATGCCGGTGACCATCCTGACCCTGCTCAAGCGCCGTCCCGGCATGAGCAAGGCCGATTTCATCGCCTATTACGAAACCCATCACCGCCTGATCGGCGAGAAAGTGCTGGGCCCCTGGGCGACCCGCTATGAACGCAAGCATCTCCATCCCATGGATGGCAGCGATATCGATTACGATTTCGACGTAGCGATGGAGATCGAGTTCGCCGACGAGGAGTCCATGGCCGCATGCTTCGCCGCGATGGCCGATCCGGAGACGCGGCGCGAGATTACCGAGGACGAGGAGCGGCTGTTCGACCGGCCCCGCATGCGCGTCTACCGCGTCGAAAACTACCGCTCCGACCTGCCGGTGAAGCCGGGCTGACCAGTGCCTCAGACCACCATCTTGCCCGCATAGATCAGGCGTAACACTTCGTTCGACAGTCGCTGCGCCCTCTGTGTGCGCGCCTCGCCAAAGACGGGCTGCTGCAGCAGCAGGCCCATGTGCAGCGTCGTCACGAAGTCGCTCGCCAGCTTCATCTGCTCCCACTGGTCGCGCCAGTGCGGGAATGCCTCGATCATCTCGGCAATCCACACTTCATCGTATCGGCGCACAACCGGGCCGAAGAACTGGTCCAGCTCCGCATCCGTCCGCGCGGCGACGGCGAGTTCGATGTAGGCTGCATATTCACGCGCCTGCACGCTGCGCCAATGTGCTGCCGTGGCGATCTCAAGCCGGTCAGCGTCAGAAGCCTGCGCCATCTCGGCTAGATAATCTTCCAGATAGAGGCGCATGCGTTCGTAGAAGACGTGCTCGATCACCGCGCCGACAATATCCATGCGGGTCGGAAAATGGTGGTGCATCGCCCCGCGAGAGACCCCCGTGCGCTCCGCCACAGCCTGTGTGGTAAGGCCGGAATAGCCGCCTCCGACCAGGCAATCGACGGCAGCCTCGATGATGCGCAGGCGCGTGCGCGCGCTCTTCTGCTGCTGCCAGCGGGCTGGCTGCGCATCGTGCCCGGCAGGTTGCAGGGCATGCAGCACCCGCGTTTTAGTCGTCGATCCAGTCACCTGGCTTGCCCCCGCCCCGCCTGCAGTGAGGCCGCAAAAGCCCCGTACTAGGGGCGTATCTTACCCGTTCGATAGCCTGCCAGCCAGCAGCATCTTGCGGTGCACCGACGGGCTCACCCCGAAGGCGGCGCGGTAGCACTGCGAGAAATAGGCGTGGGAGCGGAACCCGGTGCGATATCCGATCTGTGAGACCGGCAGATCACCGGTCGCCAGCATACGCGCCGCCTGCTGCAACCTGAAGCGGGTCTGGTAGGTGACGAACCCCGCGCCGAAGGTCTTCGCGAACAGACGCGAGAAATAGGACGCTGATAATCCGCACAGCGAGGCCGCCTCGGCGAGCGACAGCGCCTTGTCCGGAAACCGTTCCCAATGCTGGAGGAGCGGGCGGAAATGCGCGAGGCCGGAGGATGGTGCAGGGTCCTCGCAGCCATCTTCCCCGAAGGCTCCCCGCAGCGCGAGAAGCAAGGCTTCGAGCAAGACGATGATTTGCGCCTCTGGAAGGTGATCCTCAAGGCTGGCGGCGAGCCAATCGAGCAGCAACGCCGCGCGCTCTGCCGCAAGCGCGCCGGGCGCGGCTGCGCAAGCAGCGGCCGGCAGCGCCGGGATAC
Organism: uncultured Sphingomonadales bacterium; assembly: GCA_903834285.1. Lineage (GTDB taxonomy): Bacteria > Pseudomonadota > Alphaproteobacteria > Sphingomonadales > Sphingomonadaceae > Novosphingobium. The sequence continues at coordinate 38,239 of CAILIO010000383.1, forward strand.
GGGGATCGATGGCTAGCGGATCGAACTGCACCAGCGTCCACCGCCGAACACCGGGTGCAAAAGCGAAATCGTGGATCGCCATGCCCGGCGCATAGAGCACCGATCCCGGCGCAAACGCCCATTCGCCCGCTTCGCTGATGAAGCTGCCGCTGCCTTGCTCCATAAACACGAGTTCGGCGAGCCCGTGAAAGTGAAGGAACCGCTCGGGCACGGGCTCGCCCGCAGGCTGTCGGACGCGCTCGATCCGCACCGACCGTCCCGGCGGCAGGGCAACAGGTTCGGAGAGCGCGGGCAGCATAACAAGATATTGATAATTTATTGCCGGGATTGTTGCAATCGCCCCCGATGATATCCGCATGTACGATAGGTATAGTCGTGCGCAGGGTTCACCCCCGGACCAATCCCGTGCAGACAAGAAAGCGCGCGCCCGATGATCAACCTGCCCTATGCCGTTTCGGACGACGCGATTGCCCGCTACAGGCGTGAGGGCTTCGTGCGCCTGCCCGGCCTGCTCGATGCTGCGGACCTCGAAGACTATGGCGCTGAAATCACCCGGCTGACCCTGGCGCTTAACACCCAACACAAGCCGCTTGAGGAACGCGAGACCTACGACCGCGCGTTCCTGCAGGTGATGAACCTCTGGCGCTGCTCGGAGATTGCCCGCAGCTTCGTCTTCGACCAGCGGCTCGCGGGCATAGCGGCGGAGCTTCTGGGGGTGAACGGCGTGCGGCTCTATCACGACCAGTCGCTCTACAAGGAACCTTCGGGCGGGATTACCCCGGCGCATGCCGACCAGTACTACTGGCCGCTCGCGAGCGACCGTGCGATCACCGTATGGATCCCGCTGCAGCCGGTGCCGCTCGAAATGGGGCCGCTGGAGTTCTACGCCGGCAGCCACCGGACCGCGCTGGGCCGCAACCTGCCGATCTCAGACGAGAGCGAAGCGCGAATCACTGCCGAAATGGAAGCGCAAGGGCACCCGATCGACCGCGCGCCTTATGCGCTGGGTGACATAAGCTTTCACTCGGGCTGGACATTCCACCGCGCCGGGCCCAACTTCAGCGACCGGCCGCGTTCGGTGATGACAATGATCTACATCGATGCCGAAATGACCGTGGCCGAGCCCGCCAACGCGGTGCAGCAGGCTGATCTGGCTCAGTGGCTGCCGGGGCTGAAGCCAGGCGATCTCGCCGCCTCGCCGATCAATCCGGTGCTGTTTCCGCGATGAAGTGGCCGGTCATCGTCGCCGCTCTTCTGGCGTTTGCGGCTCCGGCCGAAGCACGCAGCCTGCGGCCCGCATCGACACCGCCGGAGATGGTCTACCACGTGTTCGTGCGCAGCTTCGCTGACAGCAACGGCGACCGGCAGGGCGATCTAAACGGCATCCGCCAGCGGCTCGGCTACTTGCAGCGGCTGGGGGTGACGACCTTAATGCTCACCCCGCTCTACCCCTCGCAGTTCTACCACAACTATTTTGCCGACGATTTCGAGGGGATCGATCCCGAGTTCGGCACCAGGGCGGATTTCGCCGCGCTGGTGCGCGATGTGCACGTGCGGGGGATGAAGATCATCCTCGACGAGGAAATCCAGTACGTTTCCGACCGGCACGCGTGGCGTACCGCTTCGTCCGGGCAGCCCGATGGTCCTTACGGCAAGTTTCTGCTCTATCGGGACGCGGCGAACCGCGAGCCTTTGCCAACCTTGCTCGGCACCAACGACTTCACCGTATGGCCCGGGCAGAAGCGGCAGATCTTTACAGTCAATCTCGCCGAACCCAAAGTGCAGGCCTACTTTGCGCGCTATCTCACCGCCTGGGCCGATCCCGATCACGGCGGTGACCCCTCCGACGGCGTAGATGGTTTCCGCATCGACCACATGATGGACGATCTCGACAATGCAGGGGTGCTGAAGGACCTGCTCGCGAGCTTTTGGGCGCCGATCATCACGCAGCTGCATGGGGTCAATCCGAAGCTGCGCTTCATCGCCGAACAGGCCGATTGGGGCGATGGCGCGGCCTTCTTCGCCAGGGGCCGTGTCGACATGGTGTTCGCCTTTCCGCTCTGGCGCGCGGCGGGGGCGCTCGATGCGGCAGGGTTTGCCAAGGCGATCGTGCAATCGAACGCGGTGATACCGGCGGGGCGCAGCCAGCTGGTTTTTGTCGAAAACCACGATACCCCACGCTTTGCCCATGGCGCACCGCGCCGGGCGGAAATCCTGCGGCTGGGCGCAGCCATCACGATGCTGACGGGCTGGGTGCCGAGCCTCTACTACGGGCAGGAAATCGGCATGTCGGGCGCGCAGACTGATGACTATGCCGCGAGGGGAGACCAGCCCGCCAATGCCGACGCGCGCGATATTCCGCTGCGGCAGGCCTTCCGCTGGGTGCCCGATCCGCTGGCAGCGGGCAACGCCGCTTGGTACCGCGCCTTTCCGGATGCGTACCATACGCCGGACAGCAATGTGCCGGGCGACGGTGCCTCGGTCGTCGAGCAGGAGAGACATCCAGACTCGCTGCTCAATACATATCGCACGCTGGCGGACCTGCGGGCGCGCTGGCCAGCGCTAGCGCGAGGCGCGACGCGAGTTTTGTCGCAGCAGGGCAATCTTGTCCTGCTCGAGCGCCATGCCAAGGCTGGCACGGCGCTGGTGTTGTTCAACTTCGGACGTGAGACTACACGTGCCAGCTTGCCCCTGCCTTCAGGCGCCGTCCGGCGCTTTGGCGAGGCGCGGCTGGAGGGCAGGTTGGTCGCCGCTCCGGCCTACTCCGCAACTTTCTGGACCACTGCGCTATGATCGACCGCCGCTGCCTGCTCGCGCTGACCGCATCTGCGGGTACCCTGCCTTTTGTCGGCTCGTCAGCGTGGGCACGGGACGACCGAGCGGGCCTCGTCGATCCCTTTATCGGCACGGATGGCACTGGCCACACTTTCCCCGGCCCAAGCCGCCCCTTTGGCATGGTCCAGCCGGGGCCCGACAATGCCGGATCGGGCTGGGACTATACCTCGGGCTACCAGTACCGCGCGCCGCGCATCCTTGGTTTCTCGCAGAACCGCGCGAGCGGCACCGGCATTCCGGAACTTGGCGACGTATTGCTGCAACCAAGCGTCGAGCGGCGCGAAGACCTTGCCAGTACTTATGTCAAGACCAGCGAAGTGGCGCGGCCCGGCTACTACGCAGTCTCGCTGGCGGACAACGGCGTGCGAGTGGAGCTGACCTCGACCCTGCGCAGCGCCATACACCGTTACCGCTTTGCGCGTGGCGGGAGGGTGTGGGTGCTGGTCGATCTCCAACATGGCCTCACTTTCCGCACCGACCGGCAGCCAGTCCAATCGGTCGCCAACGACTTCAGCGCGGACGGCTTCGAAGGCGAGGCGGTGCGGCAGAACTGGACCACTCGGCACGTCGCGTGGTCGGCCCTCTTCAACCGGCCGATCGCTGCGGTGGAGACACTGCCGCCGCGCGTTGGGGAAGCCGCGCCGCGCTATCTGCTAGCGTTTGATCTCGGCGAGGACGCCACCTTGCAGGTGCGCATCGGGCTTTCCACCACCGACCGCGCCGGCGCGCGGCGCAACCGCGATGAGCAGGGCGGGTGGAATTTTGATGCAATCGCGGCCGAAAGCCGCGCCGAATGGAGCGCCTTGCTGGACCGCCTGTGCATCGACGCACCAGCAGATCAGCAGCGCATCTTCGCCACCGCGCTCTACCACGCGTTCCTCCACCCTTCGGTGATCAGCGATCTGGATGGCCGTTGGCGCGGGCCGGACGGCACGGTGCGGCAAGTGGGCAAGGGCCTGCGCTATTCCACAATGTCGCTGTGGGACAGCTTCCGCGCCGCCAATCCGCTCTACACGCTTCTCGTGCCCGAGCGCGTCGACGATTTCGTGAACACGCTGCTCGATCACTCCGATGCGGCGGGCAGGCTGCCGAAATGGCCGATCTGGGGCGGCGAGACGGGCACGATGATCGGCGAGCCCGCGCTGCCGGTGATCGCCGATGCCTGGGCCAAGGGCTTTCGCGGATTTGACGGCCAGCGCGCGCTGGCGGCCATGGTCGCCACTTCCACACGCGATGCCAAGCCGCTCTATCCGGGCGACGATTCTCTCTCAGTCTGGTCGATCTACGACCGGTTCGGCTACTACCCCTTCGATCTCGTCAGCGGCGAAGCTGTCTCGCGCTCGCTCGAAGCCGGGATCGGCGATACAGCGACCGCGCGCATGGCAGCCATGCTGGGCGAGCCGGCCCAGGCCCGCCACTATGCCGCGAGGGCGGCGGGATGGCGGCAGCTGATCGACCCGGAAACACGCCTTGCCCGCGGGCGCGACAGCAAGGGCCGCTGGCGCACCCCGTTCGATCCGCTCACGCCGACCTCCCCGCTTAACAACCCCGGCGACTACACCGAAGCCAATGCCTGGCAATACACCTGGACGCCCGCGCTCCACGATGCGCCCGGCCTGATCGCGGCGTGGGGCGGCAAGGCGGAGCTAAAGGCCATGCTCGACCGCTTCTTCTTCGGCCTGGCCGCCTCCAAGGGCTCCGAATACCTCGGGCAGGAAGCGATGATCGGACAATATGCGCACGGCAACGAGCCGAGCCACCATATCGCCTGGCTCTACGCCTTTACCGATAGTCCGGAGACCGGCCACCGCCTCATCGCGCGGATTGCGCGAGGCTTCTACCGCGATCTGCCAGCCGGGATCATGGGCAACGAGGATGCCGGGCAGATGAGCGCGTGGTATATCTTTGCCACGCTCGGGTTCTATCCCGTCGATCCCTCGAGCGGTTCCTATGTCGCTGGCGTTCCCCTCGTGAGCCGCGCGACGATCAACGTCCCCGGCCACCGCCCGCTTCAGATCGAGCGCCGCGGCACGGGCGAGAGGCTGCGGGCCGTCCGGCTGAACGTCGAGCTGCTGCCGACCACCCGCCTGCCGCACGGCAAGCTGGCGGCAGGCGGGAAGCTTGTGTTCGATCTCTAGTCCTTCCGGCTTGCCCGCGCCTCGCGCTTGATGATCTCGAGGCCCTCAGGATCGACCAACTGGCCGAATTGCGCGAAGTTGTTGGCATGGCCGAACTGGTGCAGGTTGAACGCGGACTGGATCGCGTTCCACATCCCTTGCGCGTCCATCGACTGGTTGACGCTCATCTTCGCGGTCTTGAGCCCGATGGCCGGGCGCGACGCGATCTTCTCGGCCATTGCGAGCGTGAAACTGTCGAGCTCCGCGCGCGGGACGACCTCGTTGACCATGCCGAGCGCCTTCGCCTCCGCCGCACCGATCGGCTCGCCCGTAAACAGCATCTGCTTGGCCTTGCGGTGACCAAGCTCGAAAGCGTGGACGAAAAATTCGTGGCCGTTCATGCCGAAGGCGACCACCGGATCGGAGAACTCGGTATCGTCGGCGGCGATGATCAGGTCGAACGGCCAGATCAGCATGAGCCCGCCGGCAATCGCCTTGCCCTGCACCTGCACGATGATCGGCTTGGGCAGATTGCGCCAGCGCCAGCAGAAGCCGAGATAGACTTCCTGTTCGCGCGACATGTGGCCCTGCGGTCCCGGACTGCGATAGCCGCCAAAACCGAGGATCGGCGGACGCAGATCGCCGATGCGCGACCGGTCGCTCAGATCATGGCCCGAGGAGAAGTTCTTGCCGTCCGCCGCGAAGATGACGACGTTCACCTCGTCATCGTCCATCGCCACATCGAGCGCATCGTTGATTTCGTAGAGCATGCGCAAGCTTTGCGCATTGTGCTTGTCGGGCCGGGCCAGCGTGATCCGGGCGACGCGCGCGGCGGGCCGGTCGTAGCGAATATCCTCGAAAGCCGACACTTCACGCATCCCAAATTTCCTTTCGCCTCGCGCCGCCCCTATGCTCCGAGGCCTGCATGGGGCCGTTTGGCACTCCGGCTGACCAGTCCGTCAACTATCAAGGTAGCGGGGCAATCGGCAGCGTCAGCACTATCGCCAGTTTGCGCAAGCTTGGCTAAGCGGGAGGGTACGGCTCGCCGATGTGGTGCCGATGCCGGAAAGGGAACTGATGCCGCAAAATGCCCGCCATATCGTGCTGGTACGCCGACCAAAAGGTGCGCTGCGCAGCGACGACTTCGCCGTCCGCACCGGGGTGCTCGGCGATCCGGCAGCGGGCGAAGTCCTCGTGCGCAACTTGTGGCTCTCGCTTGATCCGTACATGCGCCTGACCATGAGCGAGCAGGGCGGGCTGCACGGCACGGTTCCGCTCGAGACGGCGCTTCCGGGAAGTTCCGTGGGCGAAGTGATCGCCAGCGCCAGCGACGACCTGCCCGTCGGCAGCATGGTCGTCTCGCGGACCTATGGCTGGCGTGATCACTACCTCGCCCCAGCGCATGAGCTCCTGCCGCTGCCCGCAGCACCGGGGCCGATCCAGCGCTATCTCGGTCTCTATGGCCTCACCGGCATCACGGCATGGGGCGGCCTCTTTGGTGTGCTCAAACCGCAGCCGGGCGAGACGCTGTTCGTGAACGCGGCGGCCGGAGCTGTCGGCATGGTCGTGGTGCAACTCGCCAAACGGGCCGGCGCGCGGGTGATCGCCAGCGCAGGTTCGGACGCCAAATGCGCATGGACCACCGAGGTGCTGGGCGCGGACCATGCCATCAACTACCGGAGCGAAGACCTCGCAGCCCGGCTGGCCGAGCTGGCACCCGAAGGCCTTGCCATGGCGTTCGACAACGTCGGCGGCGAGCAACTCGAAATCCTGATCGATGCCATGGCCCCGCGGGGCCGGATTGCTTTGTGCGGTGCGATCGCCCTTTACGATGGCGCAAACTACCGCGCCGGTCCTGGCAACCTCTTCGCCACGGTCGAGAAGCACGTGAGCATCACCGGCTTCAACGCGGGCTTCTATTTCGCCGACGCACCGCGCATCATCGCCGAGCTTGCCGCCGCCGAGGCGGAAGGTGCATTGGTGGACGAAGAGACAATCGTCGAAGGGCTGGAGGCCATGCCGCAGGGCTTTATCGACATGATGGCCGGGGCCAGCCGCGGCAAGATGCTGGTGAGAGTGTAGCGATGGATCTTGGGATCAAGGGGCGCAAGGCGCTCGTCAACGGCGGCAGCGCGGGCATGGGGCGCGGCGCCGCGCTGGCGCTCGCGCGCGAGGGCGCGGAAGTGTTCATCGCCGCGCGCGGGGCCGAGCGGCTGGAAGCAACTTGCGCTGCCATCGCTGCCGAAACGGGCGCTACGGCCCACCCCATCGTCGCAGATCACGCCAGCGACGAGGGCCGCGCGGCCATCCTCGCCGCCTGCCCCGATCCCGATATCTTCGTCGCAACATGCGCCCCGCCGCCCTTCACCGGCGATTTCCGCGATGTCTCGCGCGAGGAATTCGAACGCTCCGTTGCCACCGCGCTGCTGAGCCCGATCGACTATATCAAGGCGGTCTCCGTGCCGATGATCGAGCGGCGCTGGGGCCGGATCGTCAACATCAGCACCGGCGCGGCGAAGTATCCCGCCGCGATGCGCGTGCTTTCAGGCCCCCCGCGTGCCGCGCTCGCCAACTATTGCCACGCGATTTCCAAGGAGCTCGCCCGGTTCAACGTGACGGTGAACTCGGTGCTGCCCGGCATGCACCACACCCCGGGCATCGAGGAAATGATGGGCCCGCGCGCGGCTGCCAATGGCCGCACGTATGACGAGGAAGTCGCGTCCTTCGTGAAAGCGGTGCGCATTCCCGCCGGGCGCTTCGGCGATGCCGAAGATCTCGGCGCGCTGGTGGCAATGTTCTGCAGCGCGCAGGCCAGCTTCCTCACTGGCCAGTCGCTGGTGATCGACGGCGGCATGGGAACCTCGATTTTCTGAGCCGCGAACACAAAGTTGAACGACTAAATGCGCCCACTTGCGAACATCCGCAG
>CAILIO010000384.1 GCA_903834285.1 uncultured Sphingomonadales bacterium
ACGCAATAGGTGCAGAACTTGTCGCAGCCTTCCTGCACGGTGAGGAAGGCGCTCGCACCCACCTTGCGTCGCTTGGGAAGGGCGGCGAACTTGGCCTCGGCGGGCATGTCGGTCTCGGTCGCGCGGCCGCCCGCCGCCGCTTCTGCCACCATTGCGGGCAGGCGATGATAGGCTTGCGGGCCGACGACGACCCGCACCGATGGCGCCCGGGCCATGATCTCCTCGCCCTCCGCCTGCGCGACGCAGCCCGCCACAGCAATGAGAGGCACCGAGCCATCCTTGCGCCGACCATCCTTCACGATGCGGCCGATATCGGAATAGACCTTCTCAGTCGCCTTCTCGCGGATGTGGCAGGTGTTGAGCACGAAGAGATCGGCTGCCTCGCGCTCGCCTGCCGCCGTCATGCCCTCGGCGACGAGCAACTCGGCCATACGCTCGCCGTCATAGACGTTCATCTGGCAGCCGAAGCTTTTCACATGGAAGGTGCGGGGGGGCGAAGTGGGAGACATAGCGGCGGCGCTTACGCGATTATGCGGCTCGATAGAAGGGGGCGCGCAGGCTCAGGCGCCCGCATCGGCGACCACCGCGCGCACCAGCCGCTCGATCCTTGCCGCGAGTACCCCGACATCGCCCGCGCGGTTCGCGATGCCGTTTGCGGCGCAGAACAGGAGCTGCGCGGATTCGGCGGCGGTCTCCGAGGTGTGCCCTTCGCGCACCAGCGCTGCGGTCAGCCCGCTGATGATCATGTCATCCAGCGCGGCGAAGCGGCGGGCGACATGCGCGGCCTTGGCCTGGAACAGCTCGCTGGCAAAGGCCGAGCGCTGCACGCGTTGATGGACGATGCGGTGCTTCGCTGTCAGCGCCATGGCAAGTGGGGCGGGGAAGGGGGCGTCCGCGGCCAGAGCCATCTGGACAGCTTCTTCCAGCGTATCGGCGATCCGAGCCGCCACCGCGACAAACACCGCCTCCTTGTCGTTGAAATATCCGTAGACGGTGACTTTCGACATGCCTGCCGCCTCGGCAATTCCTTCGATCGAAGTGGCGCGGAAGCCTTGAGTGACAAATAGTGCCTCGGCGGCATCGAGCAGGCGCTCCCGCCGGGCCGCGCGGACGGGGCTGAGCTCGACTTGCTTAAATGAACGGATAGGCATAGAAACGTTCATATCGTAAGATATGTGTCCCTGCAAACAGGATTGCTACCCCATGGTCCGGATTTTCCTGCGCGTCGCTGCCGTGGTCGGGGTACTGCTCGTGGCCTTCGCGGTCTGGTTCTATGCTAACTATGGCGGCAGCGGGCAGCCGTTCCCGCGCATTGGTCATCCCAAGCCCCGGCTTCAGGCCGAACTCATCGCCACTTTGCCCGAACCACCGGGGAACCTCGCGGTCTCGTCCACGGGCAGGGTTTTCTTCACCTATCACGCCGAAGGGCACCCCGCGATCAAGGTGCTCGAACTGGTGAACGGCAAGCCGGTGCCTTATCCGAACATGGAAATGCAGCGCGGTGACCGGGACCGGCCATCCTACGGCGCAGTATTCAACATCCGCATCGACAGCCGCAACCGCCTGTGGAGCATCGACCACGGCGAGCATGGGGTGTTCGGCGCGAGACTGGTCGCGGTTGATCTCAACACCAACAAGCCGATCAAGCAGATCTGGCTGCCGCGTTCGGTTGCGGGGCTGGGCTCTTATGTGCAGGACATGCAGATCGACGCCGCAGGGCGGATGATCTACATTGCCGATATCGGCGTGTTCAGCGGCCATCCTGGGCTTGTCGTGGTCGACAGCGAAACGGGCAAGGCGCGCCGTCTGCTCGATCGCCATCCCGCGATCATGCCCGGGCCTTATGCAGTCCGCGCGCAGGGGAGGTTGATGCAGCCGCTGGGCAATAGCCTGTTCTGGTTCCACCCCGGCTTCGATCCCATCGCGCTCGATCGGCAGGGCACATGGCTCTATATCGGGCCGATGTCGGGCAAGATGCTCTCGCGCGTGCGGGTGGCGGACCTCAATAACGAGAGCCTCTCGCCCGCCGAACTCGCTGCCCGCGTCGAGCCTTATGCCGAGCGCCCGCAGGCGGATGGCCTGACGATCGACAACGAGGGCAATATCTACCTCACCGGCATCGAGGACGGGATCGTCTGGAAGCTGGGTCCGGACCGCAAGATGACTGCCTTGGCGGGACACCCGATGATGCGCTGGCCCGATGGCCTGAGCTTCGGGCCGGGCAACATGATCTATGTGGCCGACAGCGACATCCCCGATGTGATGGTGCAATCAAAGGCACATATGCGCGAAAAGGCGCCCTATTACCTCTTCCGCTTCCCGGCTGATGGCACCGCTCCGGCGGGGCAGTAGCGATCAGTCGCGGGCGATCGTGATCCGGTAGACCGAAGCCGGCGGTACATTGCGCCAGACGCGCGCGGTGCGCTGCGCGCAGAGGCCAAGCCGCGCCATGATCCCCTCGGATACCGGGCACTTGGGGCCGTACGTGAACTGATAGAGCGCGGCATCAGCGGTGCAGAAGCCGAGCGCGGTGGCGACGATGCACTCCACCTCGCGGTCGGGGAAGTTGAGCAGCGGGAGGCCGCTTACGATGGCCGCCGGGCGCCGATCGCCGAGCATGTCCGCGGTCACGCTGCCGGCCTTGCGGGCCAGCACCAGCGCCTGCGGGAAAGCGGCCTGCAACCGCGCGGCGAGCATGGGGTCGGCTTCGACGAGGATCAGGTCGCGTTCTGCCACCCCGCGGGCGATGAGGGCGCGCGTGAACACGCCGGTGCCCGGGCCCAGTTCGAGCACAGGGCCTGCTGCGGGATCGATCTCGGCGGTGATTGCAGTGGCAAGGGCCGGGCCGCTGACGAAACCTCCGAAACGGCGCGGATTGGCGACGAAACGGCGAAGGCCAAGCAGCGCCTCGGGTGGGCCTTTCCGCATTTCGGACGGGCCCTCACGATGGCGGGCCTTCCTGGTATCGATCTCGCGGCGCACCGCACTGGCAAATTTGCCCACCACTTCGCGTGGGCCTCGCGTCATGTCCGGATTGAGCTTCAGCTTCACGCCGCGCTTTTCGATGCTTCGTAGCGCACTGGCGCGACATCGAAGGCGAAGGGCCTTAGCGGCTCGCCCAGCGCGGCCTCGAGCGCCGGCTCGATCCGGCGTCGCGCCTCGGCAGCGATGGCCTTGCGTCCGGCCAGCCCTTGCGGATCGAACGGTTCGAGGAAATGCACCTCAAGGCGGAACGAGCCCCGGCGCGACAGGATGCGCTTGCCGTTGGAGACGCCGTCCTCGGTGCCGATCCAGCCGATCCACTCCGCGACGCGGCCATAATCCAGCACGACTGGCTGCACCAGCACACCCGGCGGCGGCGGCTCCAGCACGCGCAGCATCGACGTCTTGAAGGGGAGCAGCGAGCGGCCATCCGTGCAAGTGCCCTCGGGAAACACGGTGATCGACCAGTTGTCGGCCAGTGCTTCCTTGAGGCGATTGATCTGGTCGGCCACGCCCATGCGGTCTTCGCGGCTGACGAACACGGTGCGGTTGATCCGCGCGAGCCAGCCGACAATCGGCGCCTGCGACAATTCGGCCTTGGCGACGAACGCCGTGCCGCTGGCGCCGCCCAGCGCCAGGATATCGACCCACGAGAGGTGGTTCGAAATATAGAACACATCGCGTTTCAGCGGAACGCCGTGGACTCGCACACGCGCCCCGACCACGCGCGCCGCCATGAACAGGAACAGCTTCGGGAACGGTGAGCCGTAATGCACGACGCGGTAGAGATAGTGCAGCGGCACGCAGATCAGCATCAGCAGCACGAGCGCGATGCCGCGCAGGCAAATCCGCATCCAGCCCATCCATGTGACGGGTGCTCCACGCTCCGGCCCTACCTTGCGGCGGGCCCTACGCCTCGCGATCAGACTTGACACCATAGAGCTCCATGCGGTGGTCGACGAGGCGGTAGCCAAGCCGTTCGGCGATCTGGCGCTGCAGCGCCTCCAGTTCAGGATCGACGAATTCGATGACCTTGCCGGTCTCGACATCGATCAGATGGTCGTGGTGCGCCTCGGGCGTCGCTTCATAACGGGCGCGGCCATCGCCGAAATCGTGGCGATCAAGGATCCCCGCCTCCTCGAAGAGGCGGACGGTGCGGTAGACGGTGGCGATGGAAATGCGCGGATCGCGCGCAGCGGCACGCTCATGCAGCTTCTCGACATCCGGATGGTCATCGCTTTCGGACAGCACCTGCGCGATGACGCGGCGTTGCTCGGTGATCCTGAGACCCCGTTCCGCGCAGAGCGCTTCAATGTCGATTGCCTGGTGCAAGCTTGCGGCCCATCCGGTTAGGTTGCGTGCAGCATAGTTTGCTGCGCCAATTCTTCAACCGGTGCGCTGTCGATTTGCGCGCGGTATCATGCCCGTGCCGGGGAAAAGTGAACTCGGCGAGGCTCCGCGCCAAGCGCCAGAGGCCTCGCCGGTTCCTGACCGGTTCCGGGCCGGCTTTGCGCCGACTTCGGGTTGTTTAGCCGACGACCTTGGCGGCGCGGCCGCGCTTGGGCGCAGGCTTCCGGCCTAGGCCGATCTTCTTGGCCAGTTCGCGGCGCTTCTCGGCATAAGCAGGGGCGACCATCGGGTAGTCGGCCGGCAGATTCCAGCGGGTGCGATACTGGTCCGGGGTCATGTTGTAGCGCGTCATCAGGTGGCGCTTGAGCATCTTGAGCTTCTTGCCGTCTTCGAGGCAGACGATGTGATCGTTCTTGACCGAAGCGCGGATCGAAACTGCAGGTTCAGGGGCCGGTTCTGCTGCCGGTTGCGCGGGATTGAGACCAGCAAGCGCGGTGTAGACGTTGCCGATCAGCACTGGCAGGTCGTTCACGGCGACGCTGTTATTGCTCACATGTGCCGCCACGATGTCTGACGTCAGCGTGATCAAGGTTTCCCGCATATCGTTATCGATTTCACTCATTGTACCCGTACCTTCTTTCGAGGTTATCTTGTTGCTTGCCCAGTCAAGGCTCGATGCGACCATGAGTAGACAACATCGCATATACGCTTGTGTATCGGGGATACAACCATTTCGGCGCCACAACGGCGCTTTTCTGTCCGAATTTTCATACTCTCATGTTACGATGCGTAAAAATGCCTAATTGTCTGTAAGATGCAATTCCTGACTGAGCGCGTCGAGCCGCTGTCCGCTGGCAGTCCGGTAATATCCGGGTCTTACTCCGATGGTTGTGAAACCAAATCCTGTGTATAACTTTCCGGCGGGATTGTTGCGACGCATTTCGAGAAACATCCGGCGAATGCCGCGGCTTCTTGCGCGCGCGATCACCGCAGTCAGCAACGCTGCGCCCAGACCTCTGCCGCGATACAGAGGTAGTACTGCAAAGAGCAGTAGTTCCTCCTCGTCGAACATTGCGCGCGTAAGTGCAAATCCGGCGGTGGGTTCTTCAGGAGCCGGATCGAGTGAACCTTCGGTGCCGATCAGGCAGTAACCCGTTCCGCCGAGCAGCAGCGAGTCCGACACCTGCCGCCGGTTCCATGCCTCGCCAAATTCGGGCGCAAAGGCGTCCGTCATGACCTCCATGATCCGGTCGATGTCGTCGCCGCAGTCGGGCGGGCTGCCACTCATGGCCATGCCGCCTTCAGGCCGCCGACATCATGCGGCCAGACCTCATGCTGCGGGAAGCCGGGCGTCGGGCGCGCGGCCATAACGCGGCGTAGGGTCCGCGCGCAGGGCGTAGGAGCCGAGTAGCGCAAAGGCGCGCGCATCTGGCCACATGGGATCGGCGACCGGCATGCCGCCCCGCCGCGCGGCGAGCGCTTCGGCCTGGCTGCCAACCACGATGGGCGCCCGCGCGCGGTCCACGGCGGCTTGCGGCAGCAGCGATGCAGGTTCGGCCAGCGCCGTGCCGTCCTCGGCGAAAGGCTGGAAGAACCACTCGCCGTGCCCGCCGCTCATCACCACGTCGATCGGCGCGCCCGGATGCGCGGCGCGGGCCATGGCAGCCACCAGGGTGAGACACGCGTAGCCTTCGATCGGCACGTTCCAGGCGAGCGCGAGCGCGCGGGCGGCCGCAAGGCCCACGCGGATGCCGGTGAAGCTGCCGGGGCCTGCATTGACGGCAATCGTGTCTGCACGGCCCTTGCCGGGCAAGGTGGCTATCATCGGCACGAGCTGTTCGGCATGGCCGCGCCCGAGCATGGCGTGCGAGCTGGCGATCATCTCCCCTTGTTCGGACGCCCCGTATTCGAACAGGGCTACGGAACAGGCTTCGGTCGCGCTGTCGATCACCAGCCTTCGCAAGGGTGTCCCGCCTCAGGCCAGCGTGTTGAAGCGCGCAAAATCGGGCCGGGGGCTGCGCGGGAAGATCGTTGCCGGATCGCCGTAGCCCAGCGTCGAGATGAAGTTGGAGCGTACGCGCGTGCCGGCGAAGAAGGCTTCGTCGACCGCCGCATTGCTGAAGCCCGACATCGGACCGGTATCGAGCCCGACCATGCGTGCGGCGATGATGAAATAGGCGCCCTGCAATGTCGAATTGCGCATCGCCGAAACCTCGCGCAGCGCCTCGTTACCCTCGAACCAGCTCTTCGCATCGGCGTGGGGGAAGAGCCATGGCAGCTGTTCGTGGAAATCGATATCCATGCCGATGACCACGCTGACCGGGGCCTTGCGAATCTTGTCCGGATTGGTGCCTCCGGCGCAGGCGGCAAGCTTTTCCTTGGCTTCTTCGCTGACGCACCAGACCAGCCGCGCGGGCATCTGGTTGGCCGACGTCGGCCCCATCTTCATCAGGTCCCAGATCGCGTGAAGCTGCGCTTCGTTTACGGGCTTGTCGAGAAAGCCGTTATAGGTGCGGGCGGTGCGGAACACCTGATCAAGCGCGGCATTGGGCAAGGGTTGAGGACCTGGCGTCTGGGACATCTGGGGAACCTCGGCGGGATCGGATCAGGCGGCGCGGACTTCGCTGACTTCGGGCACGTAGTGCTTGAGCAGCGATTCGATGCCATGCTTGAGCGTGGCGGTTGAGGAAGGGCAGCCCGAGCAGGCGCCCTGCATCTTGAGGTAGACCACGCCTTCGCGAAAGCCCCGGTAGATGATGTCGCCGCCGTCGTTTGCCACGGCGGGGCGCACGCGGGTTTCGATCAGGTCCTTGATCTGCTCGACGATGTCGGCATCCGCCGGGTCGTCGCCATAATGCGTGTCGTCCTCGGCCTCGCCAGGAACGACGAAGTCCGCGCCGGCCGAAGTGAACAGCGGCGCCTGCGCCACGAAATGATCGAGCAGCAGCGCGAGCACTTGCGGCTTCAGCTGTGCCCATTCCGAGCCAGGCGCGATCGTGACCGCAATAAAATCGCGCCCGAAGAGCACGCCCGTCACGTCGCCGAGTGCGAAGAGCACCTCGGCGAGCGGGGATGCTGTCGCCGCCTCGGGCGAGGTGAACTCGCGCGTGCCGGTGGCCATGACGATCTCGCCCGGCAGGAACTTGAGCGTGGCGGGGTTCGGAGTGGTTTCGGTCTCGATGAACATGACCTAGCATGTAGGCAGCGTGGGCGGGGGGTCAAGGGGTCAAGGGGTCAATCGCCCCGTGTTTCAGGCGCTGCGCGAGACAAGCGATCCGCCTGGCGTGGGCGCGGACCCGGCGTAGGCGGCGGCGATTGGAGAGGCGGGCGCGGCCTGCCGCGCACGGTAGAGCGCCTCGAGGCGCTCGGCATTGCGTGCTTCGGCGGAAAAGTGATTGGCGGGCGCCGCCGCTTTGGCCGGCTTGTGGCTGCCATTGACGCCGAAGGGACCGGCCGCCGGATCGGCGGGATCGATATGACGCTTGGCGCGGTCGACGTCGCTGCAATTGCGGCAAACGAAGCCGCTGACCGTGACCGGGGAAGAGTAGTCGTCACTGATCGCCATGGGGCAGATCATAGCAGACGCACTGCCGCTAGCCTCTTTGCACGAGCCTAGATGCAAATGCGTAGACTGGCGGATGAAAGCTTTGTTCTGCGCTGGTAGGTGTAACAAGGCTCGTTTAAGGGGCCGCGCATGAGCACGACGCATCGCGGCCTGAGCCGAATCGCCCTGACCCTTTCACTCGCGGCCTTCGCCGCCCTGCCGGCACTGGCCTTTGCACAGGCCGTGAAGCCTGCACCTGCACCTTCGCCGGAGATCCTGCCGGTGCCGCTCAATCCGGTGGTCCCCGCCGCGCAGCGCGTGTGCAGTGCCAAGACCGCCTCGGGCCTTGGCACACGCATGCTGAAGCAGGCCGCCGGTGCGAAGCCGGGCGCCAC
>CAILIO010000385.1 GCA_903834285.1 uncultured Sphingomonadales bacterium
AGCTACCATCTGGTGGAAGAAGCACGAGCCGAACGTACACGGCGACAACACCGGCGCCAAGTGTTGGGGCACATCGGGATATTAAGTGATCCCGCTTGGGACATTCTTTTGGATCTTTACATCGCAGATTGCACAGGATTCCCCCTTTATGCTTCCGCAGTCGGTGCGGATGCGGCCATTCCGCAGTCAACAGCGCTTCGCTGGCTAACCGTACTGGAAAAGGAAGGCCTCTTGAGGCGGCGCAATGACGTCTTTGACAAGAGGCGGCAGTGGGTAGGGCTGACACCAGCGGCGAAAGCGCTGATGGAACGGCACTTTGCGCGAACCAGCGGGAAAAGCTCGCAGATCTGACAGCGGTATCACGCAAGCTGTTGGTACGAGGCAATGCTAGGTCGTCGCTGCGGGTAGGCCGATCATTGTACAACCAAGGGCTTGATGCCCGACGTCGTCCGATTTTTGGTCCTGCTTTCAGCGTTCTGTATTCAACCTGTCGGCACGCAATCTTTTCCCGCTTATTTCGCAAGCTAACCAGCAAGTCAGACATTTCGTGGTTTCCCATTATTAGACCTGGATCGATCAGCTCTGGACCCATGCCCGCGATGATGCCTAGTCGAGTGGTGATGATCCGCTGCTGGTGGCCTGCGTCTATGCAGGCCCAACCACAAGAGTGAACGCGGAGAGGAGAGCTGGGAGGCTACTGCGGCATCCTGCAAGTCGACGGTCACAGTGCCTGAGCCGCGGTCGCCAGACATAGCCAGCCGCTCAACCTCACTTTCTTCCGGTCGCATGTGAGGCGTAAACTCTTCGAGCCTACTGAATGCTCGCCGGGTGCGACCGAGGCTGCTGGCCGCATGCCGTGGTCTGCACGATCGAGAGCGAGGTTCGTGCGACCTTGACGGAGCAACTCCACGCTGCGCGCGCCCAAAAGGGCGGCTTCATCGTGGACACCTTACAGATCTGCCTCGAAGCGCGCCACCGTCAGGTCCGTGCCACGAGCAAGTCTGCCTACGCCATTCACTACATGTGAAACTATTGGACTGTTCCTGGATGACGACCGTCCACCACCGTCAGGCGGTGTATTAAGCCGCTGCCTCTCAATCGCAGGAACGCGCTCATTGCCGGCTCAGAATCGGACGGAGACTGTTGGACCCTGATCGGTACCTTTTCGGGAATTGCAAATTGTTCGGCATCAATCCGCACTCGAGGATGACCGGGACGCTCACCAAACTCGCCATAGTCCATACCGCGACCGCACCGAGCGAGTTCATGCCCCAAACCATACATCGATGAAGTCGCCGTTTGCTGAAGGCGGCTATCGCGATCTGGTCATGCACAGTTTCATGGACCGCCTTCGCGCTATTCCATGTAGCAATGGCGCTGCTGCCGCGGATCGCGGGCTCGCACATGTCTTCGGGTGTCACCGGGAGCTTCGGGATCATCTTTTCGCTGTTCGGTCTGCCGTTGATCGGAAGTGGTCTTTCAATGCTGTGGACACCCTTCATAGAGCAGCGCAGGGCGGCGCAGGCGATCTATGGTCTGACCGACCAGCGCCTGCTGCGGAATTTCGCTGATCGCAATCGCAAGGGCGCCAGTACGTCGTGAGCCACATTGGCCCGATCGACCTCAATGTCGATGCCGATGACTGCCGCCCCTGGGCGTCCGCACCGGCATCGGTCGTAGCCATGACGGCGACGGGGTGACCGAGCAGTTCGAGGGTCTCGCCTTGCCGGATGTGGCGCGGTGCGAGACCTTGCCAATGGGGCGGCAGCTTGCGAAGTTGCGTCCTCACTCCCAGCCCCTCCCGCGTGCGGGAGCGGCGCGAAGGTTACTTGAGCAGGGAGAGGACGTTCTGCTGGGCCTGGTTGGCCTGCGCGATCATCGCGGTCGAGGCTTGGCTCAGGATCTGGGCCTTGGCCATCATCGTCGTTTCAGCCGAATAGTCGGTATCGAGGATGCGACTGCGGGCGTCAGAAAGGTTTGTGACGTTGTCGGTGAGGTTGTTGACCACCGATTCAAGCCGGTTCTGGCCCGAGCCGAATTCGGCGCGAGTCGCAAGGACAGCGTTAAGCGAGGCATCGACGTTGTCTATCGTTGTGCTGGCCAGAGCGGCAGTACTGACATCGATCGCCTGCGGCGTCGTGGCCGGATTGTAGGTGGTGTTCGTTCCGCCGAACAGCTTGGTGCCGTCGATCGCCTTACTTACGAGATCGACGGTGTCGGTCGTATTGCCGCCCGTCTGGATCGAAAACCGCGCGTCATCGACCCCGTTTGCTACGGGCGCTGCACCGACCACTTTGAACAGCTTGATGCTGTTGAATGTGGACTTGTCGAGCACTTCGCTGACCTGCGAGGTAAGGTTGGCAACTTCCGATTGCATCGAGGTACGATCGGAATCGGTATAGGTGGCAGACTTCGCCTGCACGGCCAGCTCGCGGATGCGCTGCAGCATTGCGGTGACTTCGTTGAGCGCGCCATCAGCAGTCTGCGCGAAGCTGATGCCGTCGTTGGCGTTGCGGATCCCCTGGCTCATGCCCTTGATCTGCGAGGTCATGGTGGTGGTGATCGCAAGGCCGGCGGCATCGTCCTTGGCGCCGTTGATGCGCTTACCGGTTGAAAGGCGCTCCATCGCGACGCCCGCCATCTTCGACGCACTGTTCGAAGCATTCGACGCGCGGATCGCGCTGATGTTGGTATTGATGACTGCCATTTTTCCCATTCTCCACTATGGGCCGGAGCCTTTAGCCCCGTTCATGTCCCGGAAGGCCAGAACGGCCGAACGTTCCCTGATTATAGGCATGCGCCCTCGAAGGAGGTGTGAAAGCCCTTCAGAGTACTGTGTAGGGCCTGCCGGGCGAGCAATGATGGAGCCACTTCTTAGCGGGTTTGACAGCTAGCCCGATGGCGGGCACAGCTTCCTGCGGCTCCACGCCAGACCCTCCGGCTGAGCGCCGCGTCGCACCGCCGTAACCCGCATCACGCCGTCCTGAATTCCAAACAAACCAGAGCTGTCCTGTTGAGCTTCCTCGCCATCAGGGGCAAACCAATGCCATCCCGGCAGTTCAGCTTGACCCGGTCGCTTTTGCATGACCCTCTAGGCGTAGCTCACGCGGAAAAAGAGATCGCCATCGTACTCGGCACTGGCAGCGCTGCTTGGATATCTGGTCGCTTGTCAGCGAAAGGGCAGCGAAACTTATATCCACTGACCGCGTGGCAAGCATTAGACCCGCAGCTAACACAAGTCCCATCATCGCGCCGGTCAAAGAGCGTGCGCCACGGCAACAACTCAGTTCGCCCTAAGCCAGCAGTAAACCGCGCTCGCGGATCGCCATCGGTCGATGAGGACAGGCCCTTGAGATAAAGGTATCCATCCGGCGGGTCCCGCCTTGCCCGGCTATGAGCGAGCGCTCTTAAGGACGCTCTTGAGAGCGCACTCAGGAGCGGTTGATGCGGCAGATTACGGTTATGCAGGGGCCCGAGCGTCGTCGGCGATGGACTGACGA
>CAILIO010000386.1 GCA_903834285.1 uncultured Sphingomonadales bacterium
CTTACGCCTGAAACCGCGCGCAACTATTCGAAGCGGCTCTACGCCAAGACCGGCACCTCCGGTCAGGCCCAACTCGTCGCGCTCGTGCTCGGCGGACTGGCCCCGCTGGCCTGAGCGTTCAGGCGGTCACCACCACCTTGCCGATCACCCCGCCGCGCTCGACCAGAGCGTAAGCCTCGTGCGTGGCGGCAAAGGGGAAGCGCGCGGCAATCACCGTCTCGAGCGAACCCGCCGCCACAAGGTCGGCCAGCACGGCAAGATCCGCGCGCCGCACCGCCGTGGCCAGCGCCATGTGCTTCTGGCGGCGGAATAAGTTGGCAAGTTTCGAGCCGATGAACAGCGGGATCGTCGGGACAGGTTCGACCAGCCGCCCTTCCGGCTTCAGCAGGCTGCGCCCGCGCGCAAAGGGCAGCTTGCCTGAAAGATTGAGCACCAGATCGAAGCGCAGGCCCGCCGGCAGATCGGACTCGCTTCGATAATCGATCGTGCGGTCCGCCCCCAGCCGCCGCGCCGTCTCGAGCCCCGCGCTGCCGACCGCAATCACTGCCGCGCCAGTCTGCTTGGCAAGTTGCACCGCAAAGAGCCCGACCGGCCCCGTCGCGCCGTGGATCAGCACCGCCTGCCCGGGCTTGAGCTGCCCGAGATCGCGCACCGATTGCAGCGCCGCGAGGCCAGCGATCGGCAGGCTCGCGGCCAGATCGGGATCCAGCCCGGCGGGCAGCGGGCAAAGGTTGATCGCCGGAAGCGCAATCCGCTCGGCAAAGGCGCCGCCCTTGAACGGATCAGCCGCGCCGAACACCCGGTCGCCCGGCTTGAGGTCCTCGACACCGGGCCCCACCGCGGTCACTTCTCCGGCGACGTCGGCCCCGGGAACTTTGGGAAAGCGCTTGTTCACCAGCGGCCCCATCGCGCCGCTGCGCACGCGGATGTCTATCAGGTTGATCGAGCGCGCACGCACCGCCACGACCACCGCGCCGCGCCCTGCCACCGGATCGGGCAATTCGCTGCCCTGGAGGACTTCGGGGCCACCGAAGTGGTCATAGGAATAGGCCTTCATGCCACTTTCTCCGATCGCGTCATGAGCACCGCAAAGATCGCGGCATGGCTCACCAGCCAGGCCGGCAGGAGCACGGTGATCACCAGCCAACCCAAGGGCCCGAGGATATTGGCATCATGGATCGCCGGTGTCACCCGCGCCGCGGCGTTGAGGTAGTCGAGCGTGCCCACCGTGTTGAACAGCCAGACAAAGGCGATCCGCGCGGGCGATCCGCTCTGCACCAGCGCAAAGGCAACCAGTGCAAGCGCCGCCACGAGCACGTCGCCCGCCATGATCTGGAACAGATAGCCCTCGCTGAACCCCGCAGGCGCCAGGTTGAACACTCCCGGCAGCATCGCCGTCAGCCCGAAATAGCGCAGGAAATGTACCAGGATCAGCGCCTTCAGGTGCGCGTCGCGCCCCGCTGCCACCAGCCCAGGCCGCAGCGACCAGTAGATCATGACAAAACCAGCCAGACCGAATGTGTAACCGACCAGATGGAAAAAGGCCTTGGGCTCCATGCGATGCCTTCCGCTGCTGTCCTCGATATCAAGTCAGCGATACATGGCTGGCACGAACCGGATCAACCGGGTATCATCGCGCATTATTGACCCGAAATTGCGAACAATGCTGCACTTGCCCGACGTCGAAGTCTTCCTCGAAATCGTCAATGCCGGCAGCTTTACCGGCGCCGCGCGCGCGCTGCGGGCGCCCAAGTCCTCGGTCGCACGCCAGCTGGCGCGGCTCGAGGCAGCGCTGGGCACACCGCTGTTCGAGCGCTCGACGCGCTCGGTTGCCCTCACTGCGCATGGCCGCACCTTCGTTTCCCACGCGCGGCGCCTGCTCGATGATGCGGTGGAAGCCGAGGCCGCGCTGCGCGATGCGGGCAAGGGGCCAAGCGGGCTCCTCACCCTTGCGACGACCGGACTGATCGGTCGGCGTTTCATCGTGCCCGGGCTTGCCGGCTTTCGCGCGCGCCATCCGCAAGTGCGCATGGCGCTGTGGCTCGGAGCAAAGCAGCACGCGCTCGGCTCCGGGCCCGGCGAGGCCGACGTCGCGATCCGCCTGCGCTCGGTCGCCTCGCCCGAAGTCGGCAACCGCAAGCTCGGCGAGATCGCTTTCGCGATGGTTGCTTCTCCCGGCTACCTTGCGCGCGCGGGCTTGCCGGAAGAGCCCGAGGATCTCGCCGCCCACGCCATCCTCGAGCTCGGCCCCGCCGGAAAGCACAACCGCCTTGTGCTGAACGGCCCCGACCGCGCCGCCGCGATCACCTACGCCCCGCCGATCCAGATCGACGATCCCGAGGCTGTGCGCCTCGCCGCCCTGGCGGGCGGCGGAATCGCGGTGCTTCCGCGCTTCCTCATCGCGGAAGACGTGCGCGCTGGTCGCCTGGCGCTGCTGCTCGACGCATGGCGGCAGGCGCCGATCCCGATCCACGTGTTGTTTCGCACCCACGTCACCCCGCCGCTCCGCGTGCGCGCCTATGTTGATTACCTATTCGAAACGCTCGGCACGACCCAGCCTTGGGTGGTGGACATCTAGCCCCTATTCGAAGAACGCCACGCCGCGCACTTCGATACTCTCCCGCACTTTAGCATCGGGGAAGCTGGCATCGTGAAACGCGGTGTGCGGGCAGCGCCATGTCACAGAGTGATTGCTGTCCTGAAACTTGAACAGCAGCACGTCGTCTCCCGCCATGTTCGCAAAATACCACCAGCGATGCTCCGGTCGGTAGCGGAAGATTGTCGCGGCGATCATCTGGTCCTCGCCCTCGACCGGGGCAGTCAGCGCGTCGCCAACCGGAAATTCATCAACGACGAACAAGGTGTTGGACGCTGTCTCGGCGTCGGTCACCGTTCGCCCGTCGCACACCGCCAGTGGCCAGTCCTGCGGGCCCGGCGAGAACGTCCGCCACAGTGAGAAGCATACATAGCGCCGGTAACCCGGACCATCCGGAAACGCCTGACCATAGACCCGGGCCGCAGCGCGCTTGCCGGTGAGTTCGTTGCAATCGACATGCGCCTCGCCCGCCGGGGGCTGGATGCCGCCCGAATGGACGTAGCCTTCTACCTTCTCTCGCGCGCGAAGAGAGAGATCGCCCGAGGTGCGGATCATCCACCCTTGGGTCGAAACTTTGTCGGCGCCGGTAAGCCGCGCCACCAGCGCCTCCACCTCGCGCTGGTATCCGGCATCGACGGCCGCCTTGTCATGGAAATCGGCAATCGCGGTTTCGTGCTTGGCGATCACGAAGCCATGCACATCAAGGCTGAAATGCTCACGCAGCGGCATCCCGTCGCGCACGACCACGGGATAGTCGCGGTAGTCGCCGGTGTTCATCTCGGCGCCCTGGCTCACATAGCGCCGGGTGACGAACTCGCCTTCGTCGAGATAGCGGATCAACGCCGGGGCTTCGCGCGCGGTTTCCTCGATGTGGTCCTGCGCAGCGGTTGCCATCAGCCTCTCCCAATATAGTTAGGAGTACAAACTATATCGGTTGCGGCTCCGCTGTCCACCCTGCGCGCGGCGCGGTTTCGGGAATGCGCCAGAGCACAGGCAGGATCGCGAGTGCCACTACCGCGATCATCGCGCCGGGCACCGCGGGCCAGCCTGTCCCTTCCAGCAGCATCTGCGCCACCAGCGGGGTAAGCCCGCCGAATAGCGCGGTCGCACTCGTGACGCCAAGCGCGAGGCCCGAAAGCCGCGCCTCGCCCGAAAACTGCTCTGCCGTCGCCACCGCGCCCACCGCGCTCCACGCGCCGCCAAGGGCCGCCAGCAGCACCGCGCCCACCAGCGCTGGCCAGACCCCGCCATGGGCCATCAGCGAAAACAGCGTGATCGGACCCGCCGCGCAGGCAAGCGCGATCCCGATCAAGACCGGTCGCCGGCCGACATGGTCCGAAAGCGCGCCCACCAGCGGGGTCACCGCGATCACCACGAAGGCCGCCACGGTTGAAAGCGCCAGCCCCGCGCCCTCGCCCACCGCGCCGACCGAGGCGAGGAAAGCAGGCACATAGGTGATCCCCACATAGTAGCTGATCGAGCCCAGCGCCGAGATCGCAAAGCCGCGGATAATCCCTGCGCGCTGGTGCGTGATGGCGTGGCGCAGCGGGTTTTCCGGGACCGTTCCCGCCGCGCGCTGGCGCTCGAACTCGGGCGATTCGTCCATCGAGGCGCGTGCCAGCAGCACGCCGCCCGCCAGCGCCGCGCCGACAAGGAAGGGAATGCGCCAGCCCCAGGCATCGAGCGTTTCCGGTGGCATCGCCCAAGTGGTCACCGCTGCCACACCTACCGCGAGCAAAGCGCCCACTTCGCTCGCCGCCGAAGCGCAACTGGTGATGAGGCCGCGCCGAAACGGCCCGGCGCCCTCGATCAGGTAGGCCACCACGCCCGTGTATTCGCCGCCCACCGCGAAGGCCATCACACAGCGCAGGGCCAGCAGCAGGACACCTGCCGCCGGGCCGATCTGCGCGTGCGTCGGCAGCAAGGCGCAGCCCAGCATCGCCGCAGTCATCACCGCCATCGAAAGCAGCATGGCGCGCCGCCGTCCGTGCCGGTCGCCATAATGGCCCATGGCAAGCGCGCCGAGCGGGCGCATCAGGTACGAGACGGCAAAGCCCGCCAGCACCGCGGCCAGCGATCCCTCGCCGCCGCCGAACATCACGCGCGACAGGATCGTCGCGACATAGATGTAGAGCGTGAAGTCGTACCATTCGACCACGGTCGAAAAGCCCGCGATCAGCATCGAGCGGTGCGAGATAGTCTGGTGGGCGGGGGCCATCACGCGATCATGCAGCAAGGCCCCCAAGTTGCAAGCAGTGCTTGCAAGCCGCCTTCAGCCGACCCCTTCGGTCACCATCACGCGGTAGCTCGCGCCCTTGAGGCGGTGGACCTTGGCTTCTTCATAGGCCGGGCTGGTATACCAGGCATTCGCCGCCGCGATGTCCGGGAACTCGATGATCACGAGGCCTTCTGCCGTGGGGCCTTCCCAGGTCTCGTTGGGGCCATAAAACGCCAGCGGCTTCAGCGGATGGCCCGCGATCGAAGCGCCTGCCTTGACGTTGTACTGGTCCAGTTCCGCCTGATCGTTCACGCCATCCTTGATGAACACAACATAGGCCGTCATTCGTTTTTCCCTCTCCGGTTTCGTTCCCGCGCCGTCTTGCGGCACCCATCCACGCCGCGCAAGGCCTTCAGGTGGCAGACCAGCCCGCATCGATCACGAGGCTGGATCCCGTCACCACCCGCGCAGCCTCGCTCGCCAGATAGAGCACCGATGCGGCGGTCTGTTCGGGCTGGATCGGCTCCTTGATATGCGCGACGCTGAGGTACTGGGCATAGACCTCGTCCTGCGTCAGCCCCGCGCGCGCGCCGATTTCGCTGGCCGTATGCTCGACCATCTTGGTCGGCAGGAACCCCGGGCACACGGCATTCACAGTGATGCCATAGGCACCGAGTTCCGCGGCCATTGTCTTGGTGATGCCGATCAGGCCGTGCTTGGTCGCGCTGTAGTGGCCGAACCTCGGCGTACCGATCATCCCCGCGACCGAGGCGATGTTGATGATCCGCCCGCCCTTGCCACCCGCGATCATCGCCGGCACCACCGCGCGGCTCATGCGCCAGCTGCCGGTGAGGTTGACCGCGATGGTCGTCTCGAACGTCTCGTCATCCATAAGGTGCATCGGCGTATTGCCGGTGAGGATGCCCGCATTGTTCACCAGAATGTCGATCCGGCCGAGCTCTGCCAGCACGCGCCCCACGAACGCATCGATCTCCCCTTGCCGGCGGATATCGCAGGCCGCATGGAGCGCGCGCACGCCAAGCGCCGCGATGTCGCCCGCCACGGCATCGAGCGCGCCGCCCAGCGCATAGCCCACGCTCGGCATCGCCGGTTCGCCCACATCGCAGATGGCCACATCCGCGCCTGCGCCCGCCAACGCGAGCGCCATTGCGCGCCCCTGTCCGCGCGCCGCGCCTGTCACGATCGCCACTTTGCCCGATAGCTCGCCCATACCTGCCTCCTCCTGCGTGGCGCGCAGCATGCCCCCTCGCTGGCCAGGCCTCATCAGGCGAAAGTGATAGGTGTGGCTCAGGTCACCGCCGCGCGCACGGCCCAGCGCGGATCGTCCCAGGCGCGCGTTTCGCAGACCTCGCGGATGGTGAGGACCGCTTCCAGCATATCGACATGGCGCAGAGTGAGCGGCGTCAGGCCGAAGCGCAGCACATCGGGATCGCGGAAATCGCCGATCACGCCGCGCTCCTTGAGCGCTTGCATGATCCCGTATCCCAGAGGATGCGCGTAGGACACATGGCTGCCCCGCCGCGCATCGTCGCGCGGGCTCACCAGCGTGAAGCCAAAGCCGCCGCAATGCGCGTCCATCAGATCCATGAACACGCACCCAAGTTGCAGTGATTTCGCGCGAACCTCCGCCATGTCGGCCTCGGCCATGAGGTCGACGCCGCATTCCAGCGCGGTCAGCCCCAGCACTGGCGGCGTGCCGCAGAGGAAACGCTCGATACCCTCGGCCGCGCGGTAGCCGTCCTCGAAAGCAAAGGGCTCCGCATGGCCGAACCAGCCCGAGAGCACCGGCACGACTGCCGCATGGTGCCGTCGCGCCGCAAAGATATAGGCCGGCGCGCCCGGCCCGCCATTGAGGAACTTGTACCCGCAGCCCACCGCGAAATCGGCAACTGCACCGTTGAGGTCGACGGGAATCGCGCCCGCGCTGTGGCTGAGGTCCCAGACCACCAGCGCCCCCGCTGCGTGCGCGCGCCGGGTCACTTCGGCCATGTCGCGCGACCTTCCGGTCTTGTAGTGGACTTGGGTCAGCAGCAGCACCGCAACATCTTCGTACAGCCGGTCGAGCACCGCCTCGCCCGGCACCGCTTCGGCCCGCACGCGCCCGCCCGAAAAGGCCGCGATTCCCTGCATCATGTAGAGATCGGTCGGAAAATTGCCGGCCTCGGAAAGGATCACCGATCGTTCCGGCCGGAGCGACAGCGCCGCAGTCAGCGCCTTGAACACGTTGATCGAGGTCGAATCTGCCACGATCACTTCGCCCGGTTCAGCACCCAACAGGCGAGCGATCTTGTCGCCCACCCGGCGCGGCGCGGTCATCCACTCCGCGCCGAGCCACGAGGTGATCAGCCCCTCGCCCCACTCCTCGGCCACCGTCTGCTCCAGCCGCGCCAATGTCCGGCGCGGGAGGGCGCCCAGCGAATTGCCATCGAGGTAGACCAGCCCCTCGCGCAGCTGGAACGCCGCGCGAAAGCGGGCGAGCGGATCCGCGCGATCAAGCGCTTCGAGCGCCTCACGGCACCAGGCGGTCATGTCGCGATCTCCCGCAGAATGGCGCGCACCGGGCTCGCGTCAGCCCCCGCCAGCGGCAAGGGCAGCGCGATCAGTTCGTAGATCCCCGGCTGCACGGCATCGAGCACCAGCCCTTCGAGAATGCGCATGTCCGCCGCGCGTACGGCATGGTGCGCGTCCATCGTCTTCGAGGTTTGCGGATCGAGCGAGGCCGCATCGGTGCCGATCAGCACGACGCCCAGCCCCGCCAGCCGCACGATCACCGCCGCCGAAACGGCGCGGAAGGCACTGTCCCACGCCTCGTGCGGAAAGCGGTCATAGGTCCGCAGCAGCACGCGCGGTGCCTTTGCCGCCGCCAGCTCCGCCCAATCGATATCGTCCACCTCGACCGCAGGTCCGGCCGCATGGCGCACGTCGATCACGACGCAAGGGCCGATATAGGGATCGAGCGCAGTCTCGGCGCTCGATGCGCCCGCAGCATCATAGTGAAACGGCGCGTCGGCATGCGTGCCCACATGGAGCGGCAGCGAAAGCGCGCCTACGTTTACCGGGCACTGCAGCGAAATCACCGCATGGTGGCTGAGCACCAGCGGCGGTTCCCCCGGCCACAGCGGCGTCCGCGTATCGAGCCGCTGGGTAATGTCGATCATCGGCACTTGTCCTGCTCCCCGCCGCCGCCTCGGCGCCGGGGTCTCGCTCCGGCGGCGCAAACGGTCAAGCCGGGCGTCAGTACATCATCATCGCGACGCCCGCGAGCGCGCTGCGGCAATACCGTCGAGCGCGCAGAGGATGGCCGCCGGCTCAAGCCGGTTGCGGTAGTCGGTATCGACAAAGGCCAGCCGCACGATCCCGTTATCCGCGATGACGAACGTCGCGGGCACCGGCAGGATCCATCCGCTGCCGCCGTTGCGGTCCGGCAGGGCATGGCCGAAGCGGGTGTAGATTGGCCGCAGTTCCTCGGCGAGATCGAAAGCAATGCCCCAATCTCGCGCGACGCGGCTACCAGCGTCGCTCAGCACCGGAAAGGCCAAGTCGTTGCGCTCGGCCGTCGAGAGGCTCTCGTCGGGCAGCTCGGGAGAAATCGCGACCAACGTGGCGCCGCGCGCGGTGATTTCGGGCAACACTTCCTGCAGCGCGCGCAGTTCGAGATTGCAATAAGGGCACCAGCCGCCGCGGTAGAAGCTCACCACCACCGGCCCGTGTCGCAGCAGGTCCGAGAGCGTCACGGTCTCACCGTGCGCGCCCTTGAGCATGAAATCGGGCGCAATCGAACCTGCGGCGAGTGCCCTTGCAGCAATACCGGAAGCCGCCAGTTCGTTGTCCGCGCGCGTCATCGCGGCTGCGATCTCGGGCGGAATCTTGCCGGTGAACTCGAGCCGGAACTGGTCAAGCGCGGATTTAAGCGTCGTGGTCATGGCGGGGGTCCTGATCTGTTTGCCGCATCTGGCGTTGAAGCGACAATGACCAATTCCTCTGCTTGGCAGTAGGAACCCGCTTCTGATAGCATCTGTTCCAAAGGGGCATGAATGCATGGACCGACTGGTTGCGATGAAGCAGTTTGCCACGGTGGTCGAAACCGGCAGCTTCTCGGCGGCTGCACGCCGGCTCAACATGGGCCAGCCGGCCGTTTCCAAGGCCATTGCCAATCTCGAAGAATACCTCGGCGTCCGCCTCCTCACCCGCACCACCCGTGCCCAGCACCTGACCGAAGCGGGCCAGCGCTACTACGAACGTGCCCGCGTGGTGCTCGACGAGGCAGACGAGGCCGAATCCGCCGCGCGCGAGGCGGCAACTTCGCTCGCCGGGCGCCTGCGCCTTGCCGCCCCGCCCACGTATGCGGCGCTGCATATGCTGCCGCGCCTCTCCGAATTTCTCGACAAGCACCCCGATCTCAGCATCGATCTGATCCTCGATGAGATAGCTAGACTCCATTACTTTCATATTAGTGAATATCTTTCTCGATGTTAGGCCATTCCATATAGCTAAACGAGTGGAGA
>CAILIO010000387.1 GCA_903834285.1 uncultured Sphingomonadales bacterium
TCGCATCGGGCTTTAGCCACGAAAGATCGAGCCCGAGATCGGAATAGTGGTCGGTCCGACCGGTGCTGCGGTCGCGCCCCGGGTTGATTGCGGCCTTGAGCGCGAAGGCGCCCATTTCCAGTGTCCCGCCGCCGACATCGGTCTGATATGCCAACCGGCCATATGGCGCGAGGCCGTGGATGTCCCCCGGCGCGGCGGGATCCGCCCCGAGCCAGGTCAAGGTGCCCGCCCTGGGCGAGGTATAGGCCCCGCCCTCCAGATAGAACTTGTGGTCGATCCAGCTATAGGCCGAAACGCCCAGCGAGTTCTGCGCAAGGCCCCCGTCGATCAGGGCGGCTGCCCCTGGCGTCCCGGAAACCGCCGTGTCGGTATAGGGAAAACCCCAGGCGGGCGTGGTGTTCCACACGTCCTGCGTGGTCGGGCTGTTGTTGAGGGTGATGCCGAACACCGCGTCCTTGCCGAAGACCTTGCCCTGCGTCACCGCGCGCAGATCGACGTTGTCCCATGACCACGCGCGCCCAACCCCGTCGTAGGTAACTTGCACGAAGCCGCCGAAATGCTGGCCGACACCGCCCGCCAGAAATATGCTTCCCTGATCGAAGGCGACGTTGTCATTGGCCTTGAAGTGATCCGGTGCGGGCACCTGATCCTTGCGGGTATGGGTGTACGAGGCGATGGCCATCGCCGCCAGCGGCACGTTGAACGGCTTGGTGCGCAAGGTGTAGCCGCCGAGCTTGAACTCGCGGCCAAAGGGCGTGAGCTGCGGACCGAACCCGCCGACATGGCAGGCCTGGCAGGGCTGGCCGGTCTGTTCGGCATAGCTTGGCACGGCCTGCGCCGGGCGGGCGAGCGTCAGCGCCAGCAGCGCGCCTGCCAGCGGCAGCGCTGCTTGGGCGAGAAGGCGGACCCTGGATCGCACATTGGTCTGTTTGCTTGGCATGTCGGCTGCTCCCTGCCGTTGATGGCAGAGGGGTAACGCGCGGCGCGGGCATTTGATTTGGCGCCGGTCAAAATAGCGCGAATAAGCCTGCCTGTGGTCAATGGGCCACTAGCGGGTGCGGCCCGCAACAATGGGCGAGATATAGGCCGGATCATGCGCGAAGGGCAGCGGCGCGCCATCCCGCAAGGCCTGGAGCACGGCGGCGAAATCGGTCCGGCAGCGGAAGCCGAGCTCCTGCTCCGCCAGCGCGGGATCATAGACTCGGCCAAGGCTGCTTGGCAGCTGCCAGCCGCGCGCGGCGAACAGCGCCTCGGCATCGGGAAAATGCTCGCGGATCAGCGCGGCGGCGTCGCGCTTCAGCGCCGTGGCATCGCCGCGAGCAAACGGCGGCGGCGCGCTCACCAGATAGAGCCCGAAGCGCACATCGCGCGCCTTATCCAGCGCCATGACATGCGCCGTCGCGGCGTCCTCCACTGTCAGACGGCGATGCAGCAGTTCGATCGCCTTCAGGTTCTCGCCGGACGGCCGCGCGTGCGTGTCGTCGTCCTCCGGGAAGAAGCGCGCAGTGCGCAGCACGACGCAGGCCAACCCGTGATCTGCCGCATAGAGCCGGCAAAGCCCCTCCGCCGCCAGCTTGGTCACGCCATAGATATTGCGCGGCGCCAGCGGGCCGGTCTGCTCATCCAGCCAAACCGCCTCGTCTGCTTGCTCACGCCTGATCGCTTCGCTGATCATCAGCGAGGTGGTCGAGGTCATCACGAACCGGTCATGCCCCGCCGCGCGCGCCGCCTCGAGCAGGTTGAGCGTGCCGGCCACATTCACATCGACAAAGGCAGAGACCGGATAGCGCACGATATCCGGTTTGTGCAGCGCGGCCGCATGCACCACCGCGTCGATGCCCAGCCCCATCGCTCGGTCTACCACGGCCCGGCTGGCAATCGTGCCAACGACATGCGTTTCCGGCCCGGGGGCCGCATCCAGCCCGGTCACGGTATGCCCGGCGGCGCGCAATGCCGGGGCGAGAAAGCGGCCGAGCCAGCCGGAGGAGCCGGTGAGGAGAACATGCATCAGAAAACCTCCTGCGCCAGATTGGCCTGCGTATAGCACTCGATCACCAGACTGATTGCGCGTCCGTCGCGCACCCGCAGCAAGGCCCTGTGCGAAAGCACCGTTCCCGCCGGGCACCCTTGCGCGCGCCCCCGCCGACTTTCCAGACGCTCGCGGTGAAATCCCAGCGGGCGCACCACCGTGCCGAAGGGCGTGCGCGTCGTCTCCAGCGCGGTGTTCATCGCCGGGGTCAGCCGGGCAGGGACGTACCAGTTCTTTGCGTCGGACAGCATCTCCGTGCCGCAGCGTAGCCGCACGTGTCGAAAGACCAGCGGTTCGTCTGCCCCAACGCCGAGCGCGGCGCGTATCGCGGGCGTGGCGTCCTCGTTCGCATCGCGGTCGGTTTCCGCCATGATCTGCGCCGGCGCGGCAATCCGCCGGGCCGCGCACCACTCGCCCAGCGCAGCGGTGGCGCTGTCATTGCTCGCAAGGGTATGCTCGAAGCGGGTGAGGGTGGGCGCGCACGCGGCCAGCATGAGCGCAAGGCCCGCTGCCGCTGTTGCCCGGAGGATCAGATGCCCCCCAGCACCGAAGCGCGACCAATCGCCGCCAGTCGATCGATCAGGACGTGTGCGCAGGCGTCAAGCAGCGCTTGATCGGTCGAGCGGATCACGAAGTTCGCGCCAACTTTGCCTTCGCGGAAGAAGGGATAGCTGCCGATCTGGCAGCCCTCGTGCGCCCTTTCGGTCTCGCGAAGCAGGTCCGCCACTTCGCTTTCGGCGACCCAGCAGCCGACGGTCGCCGAAAGCAGCGGCAAGCCGCCCTCCAGCGTGCCGGTCAGGCCGTCGAGCATCTGCGCTGTGATGCCCGGAACACCCGCCATCAGATAGACATTGCCCGCCTTTATCCCCGGTGCCCCGGACAGTCGGTTGGGGATAAGGTCCGCCCCTTCGGGTATGCGCGCCATGCGCAGCCGCGCCGGATTGATCCCGCCGCGCGTCTCGTAGTAGCGGGTGAGAATGCCCTCTGCCTCGGGATGGATCACCACCGGCACGCCCATCGCCTCGGCCACAGCGTCCACCGTG
Organism: uncultured Sphingomonadales bacterium; assembly: GCA_903834285.1. GTDB lineage: Bacteria > Pseudomonadota > Alphaproteobacteria > Sphingomonadales > Sphingomonadaceae > Novosphingobium. The sequence goes on from CAILIO010000387.1 coordinate 3,073, forward strand.
ATGTCATCATGCGTCGGCCCGATGCCGCCCGTGGTGAACAGGTAATCGTTGCGCGCTCTGAGTGCATTCACCGCTTCGATGATCGCCGCCATGTCATCCGGCACAACCCGCACTTCGCGAAGGCGAATGCCCTGCACTCCCAGCCACGCCGCGACTTGCGCGATGTTCTTGTCATGCGTGCGGCCAGACAGGATTTCGTCGCCTACGACAATGAGCGCGGCGGTCCAGATGCGGGAGGTTTTGGTCATGGCCGAACCGATAGCGCATTGGGTGAGGGGCGCAATGGGGCTTTGAGGGGGCTATGCACCCGGGTAGCCCGAGCACCGCGTCCGATCCGGGCCGGCCGGCTCCGTGGTTCCACCAGCCTACCGGCCCGGATCCTGATCCACGCGGTCGTAGGCTTTGCGGATATCCGCCGGCGGGTCCTCGTTTCCGGTTTCGGGCAGGTCCTTGTGCAGCGAGAGCGACCATCGCTCCAGCCAGTTGATTCCGTCTTTGCCGTCATAGTCATCGGGGGTGCGATAGGCCTTGTCGCGCATGGCCCGGGCAAGGCGGACCGGATGGAGATGCAGGCGCGCGAGCAGGTCTGCGAGGTCGTCGATCGAGTCGGCATTCAGCCGCGTGCCGTGCAGCAGAATGACGTGCGCGATGTCGCGACCAAACAGGGCCCGCGCGCTGGCCAGCGACCAAAGGATCTGCCTCTCGGTATAGGCGAGGTACTCGGATTTGATGCGGTGCGCTGAATCGCTATCCTTGCGCGCAACCGCATCGTCATAGGGCTCGGCGAATTCCCAATCGTCGGCATCGATCGTGACCGGGGCAATCCGATAGCCGTGCCCCGCCAGCCAGCTGTTGATCATAGCTTTGACCGGTGCCGGATAGCCCGTTTCGAGATAAGGGTGCCGGAACCAGCGCAAGTGTCGGTGATGCTCGGCCATGAGCGCGCGGATCACGGGCTCTCCGCGCGTGATGTCGGCAGTGTATTCTGTTGCACCGAGCGTGTTGGGAGACTCATGCGAGAAGGTGTGGTTTCCCAGCTCCATCCCCGCGTCCAGCCAGCGCTTGAGATTGGCAATCTGGGCGTCCCGCTCGCCGTCATCGAGCTTGCCCTCGTTGACAAACCCTGTTGCTGGAAAGTGATGCCGCTTGAGGCCGCGAAGGAGCAGGATGTTCGAGGTGTCGATATAGCACTGATCGCGCACGATGCTGAGCGCGGGCAGATCGTCAAATGTCAGCGCAATGCTAATTGCGCGAGCCTGGGTCGGCGATGTCGGTAGAGCAAGCGCACTGGCGCAGATCAGACATTGTTTCCGAAGGTTCCGTAGGCACTTTGCACGATACACCAAATACCCCCTAAGCATCCCGTGTTCTATCCTGCCACCCGCTCCGTGCGCCACAAAACACTTTTCTGCACACCACCATTGCCTGCTGGGGTCTGCTTTTCCTTTGGCGGGACGAATTGCATAAGGAGAGCCAGTTTCGGTTTCGCAAAAGCGGGGTTAAAAGAAACGTCATCGCAACAGCCATTCAGGATTGGAATTCACTCTGCAGGACCAAGTCGACCTCCAAGCCGTATTCGAACGGATTTATGCCAATGACAGTTGGAGCAACGGGTCTGGCCCGGGTTCTGCTCCTTCGAGCACGATCGAATATCGCGCCTTCGTCGAGAGGTTCATGATCGAAAATGACGTTCGCACCGTGACCGATCTCGGCTGCGGCGATTGGCAGTTCTCCAGAATGATGGACTGGTCGGGGAAAACGTATCGCGGCTACGACGTGGCAAGAAGCATTGTTGATCGAAACAACAGCCTTTACGCCACCGAATCGATCAGCTTCGAGGTGATGGGGCAAATGGAGGATCTCCCCGGCGGTGATTTGCTGCTCTGCAAGGAGGTCCTGCAGCATCTGCCGAACGCGATGATCGCTGAGCTGCTCCCGATCATCGCCTCGCGATACAAGTTTGCGCTCATCACAAATGCCATTGAGCCGGTTGCAAACGCAAATGTGGACATCTTACCAGGCGATTGGCGGCCGCTCCGGCTTGACCGCGAACCCTTCTACTTCGCGGGGGCAACAGTGTTCATCTACTTCCCGCAGAAGGGCAGCCATTTTTGGCGCAACGGCGTGTTTCTCATTATGGGCCACCGCGACGTGCGGTGATAACTCGGGTACCCTGGCTCCCTCCGCTGAAGGAAGGGAAGCCCATCCTTACTCCGCCGGTTCGACCACCTCGCCGGCCGTTTTCGTCACCGTACCGGTTGCCTTGCCAAAGTGCATGATGCCGTCGTCGAGCGGGTTTTCCTTCAAGTACTTGCGGTCGAACAGATAGTCCTGGTTGAGCCGCCAGGGCATGGTCCTCGCGTTCTTGGGCTGGATCGAAAGCCCGCGCTGGATGTAGCCGGAGGAGAGATCGAGCGGCGTGTCCGCTTCAAGCGCGCTTTCGTCGGTGAGGACCGGGGTTGCGCTGTCGGCGCCCACCTTCTTCATGTGGTTGAGCAGACGGCACACGAAATCGGAGTCGATGTCGGCGCGCAGCGTCCATGAGGCGTTGAGGTAGCCGAACACCTGCGCGAGGTTGGGCAGGTTCGAATACATGCAGCCCTTGTAGTACCAGCGCTCGTTCATCCGCACCGGCTGACCGTCCATGCCGAGCGCGATCTTGCCGGCCATCGCGAGGGCAAGGCCGGTGGCGGTCACGATCACGTCGCAATCGAGCCGCTTGCCGGACTTGAGCTGGATGCCGGCCGCGTCGATGCGCTCGATGTGGTCGGTGACGATCTCGGCCTTGCCAGCCTTCATCGCGTCGAACAGATCACCATCGGGCACGAGGCACAGGCGCTGTTCCCACGGGTTGTAGGGCGGGGTGAAGGTGGCGGGATCGTACTTGGGGCCAAGCGCTTCCTGCAGCTTCTTCGTCAGGTAGTCCTTGACCTTCTGCGGTTCGTTCCGGGCGCGCTTGAACACCATGTTCTGCATGGTGACGTTCTTGAAGCGCGTGATCTTGTAGGCGAGCTTCTCGGGCAGGAATTTGCGCAGCGTGTTGGCAATCGCATCGCGGGCGGGCCGGATTGCATACCAGGTCGGCGTGCGCTGGAGCATGGTGACATGAGCGGCCTGCTTCGCCATCGCCGGGACGATGGTGACGGCAGTCGCGCCCGAGCCGATCACGACGACACGCTTGCCCGTATAGTCGATATCTTCTGGCCAGAACTGCGGATGGATAATGGTGCCGGCAAAGTCCTCGCGGCCCGGGATGGCGGGGTCGTAGGGCGTGTCGTAGTCGTAGTAGCCCGAGCCGAGGTACAGGAACCGCGCGGTGGTGCGGCTGCGCTGGCCGTCGGCGGCCTCGGTGGTGATCACCCACCAGGCATGCGCGCTTTCCCAGTTGGCCGAGACGACCTTGGTCTCGAAGCGGATGTGCTGGCGGATGCGGCGCTCATCGACGATGCGATTGAGATATTCGAGGATCGATGGGCCGTCGGCGATCGACTTTTCGTGCCTCCACGGCTCGAAGATGAAGCCGAGCGTGTGCATGTCGCTGTCAGAGCGCACGCCCGGGTAGCGAAACAAGTCCCAGGTGCCGCCAAGTTGGGGGCGGCGTTCGAACAGGGCGTAGCTGCGATCGGGGCAGAGCATCTGCATGTGCGCGGCCATGCCGATGCCGGAAAGCCCGGCGCCGATGATCGCGACGTCTATGTCCGGCTGCCCGGCGCGCCGCGTGTCTTCGAAACCCATGCTGTCCTCCGCTATTATTAACATCCATGATAGCAGTCGAAGGGATGATTGCCAGCCTGTTTCAACGGGCGGTTAAACGCGGTGATTGCGCTTTTGCGGGCGGGGCGACACAAGGATTGCCATGCCGATCATCGCCGCGCGCCGTTATACCGAGGGGAAGCCCCATCCCGGCGATCTGGCCGTGACAGGCGTGCCCGCCCACCACGAAAGCCTTCCGCGCGGGTGCTTTGACTGGATCGGCCTGTGCGATCCGACGGACGAGGAGATGGCGCGCGTCGCCCGCCAGTTCGGGCTTCACCCGTTGGCAGTCGAGGATGCGCTGCACCCGCGCCAGTTGCCCAAGGTCGATATCTACGGCCAGCAGCTTTTCGTCGTGGCGCGCACGGCGATGAAGGGGGCGGCGGACGATTCGATCACCTATGGCCAGACGGCGGTGTTCCTCGGCGCGCGATTCATCGTGACGGTGCGCCTCGGCTCCGCGCGCGCCCATGCCGATCTGCGCCGCGCGCTGGAGGCGGACAGCGACCACCTCGCCGAAGGGGCGGACTATGTGCTCCATGCCGTGCTCGATTTCATCGTTGATGGCTATCTGCCGATCGCCGACAAGTTCGAGGAAGTGGCGCACACCATCGAGGAAGCCGCGATCGACCAGTTTCCTGATCCGACCACGATCCGCCGCATCTTCCGGCTGCGCCGAGAACTGAGGCGGTTCGAGCGGATCATCGGGCCGATGGAAGAGATGACGCAGCGTCTGGCGGAATCAGACCTGCCGACGATCGACCCTTCGGCACGCATCTGGTTCCGCGATGTGCTGGACCATGTCCGGCGCGCAATGGCGCGGATGGAGGGGCTCAAGGAAACGCTGGCCGTGACGGTGGAGACGGCGGGATTGCTCGAGCAGTACCGGCAAGGCGTGATCACCCGGCAACTCGCGGCCTGGGCAGCGATCCTGGCGGTGCCGACGGCGATAGCCGGCATCTACGGGATGAACTTTGATGACCTGCCCGAATTGCATTGGCGCTGGGGCTATCCCATGGTCTGGGCGCTGATCGTCACGATCTGCGGCGGGCTGTGGTGGCGGTTCCGGCGGATCGGGTGGCTTTAGTCGGTCAGCCGCCAGTCTATTGCCGCGCAGCCCTGCTCTTCCAGAAACGCATTGGCACGGCTGAAGTGTCGGCAGCCGAGAAAGCCGCGGTGGGCGGAAAGCGGGCTGGGGTGCGGGGCTTCGAGAATGAGGTGCGGGCCGTTGCTTGCTTCGCGGATCAAGGCGGCCTTGGCGCGGGCATGGCTTCCCCAGAGCAGATATACGCACGGGGCTCGGCGTGCCGCGACTGCGCGAATCGCGGCGTCGGTAAACAGTTCCCAGCCCTTGCCCTGGTGCGAGGCGGCCTGTCCGGCCTCGACGGTCAGCACCGTGTTGAGCAGAAGTACGCCTTGCTTGGTCCAGCCTTCGAGATGACCATGCCGAGGGCGCGGAAGGCCAAGATCGGCTTCCTGTTCCTTGAAGATGTTCAGCAGGCTCGGCGGAACCGGCACGCCTTGCTGGACCGAGAAGGCAAGACCATGCGCTTGGCCGGGCCCGTGATAGGGATCCTGCCCAAGGATGACGACCTTGACCGCGGGCAGCGGGGTGAGCATGAGCGCGGCGAGGCGGGTGCCGGCGGGCGGATAGATCGCCTTGCCGGCCGTCTCCTCGGCCTTTAGGAAGCCGCCCAGCGTGCGCAGCGGACGGCTGGCTAGGACGGGGTCAAGCGCCGGGCGCCATGTCTCGGGGATGGAACTAACTGTCATCGAGGCGCAGCGTTAGCGTTCCGGCACGCTTCAGGGAATAGGGGCCGGGGACATTGGCCAGACAGGCAGGAGCGCCTGCAAGGGCTTGGCCGGACTGATTCCCGTGCTTGCCGCCATCGCCCCGAAAGCCTAAGCGGAAGGGATGGCTGTTTACTTTCATGAAGAAGACTTGCCCGAAGGCGTGCTCGCGCCCGGCCCGGTCGCTGTCGATACCGAAACGATGGGGCTCGTCACCACGCGTGACCGGCTCTGCCTGCTGCAGATTTCCGACGGGCATGGCGACGAACACCTCGTGCGCTTCGCGGCCGGAAGCGATTATGCTGCGCCCAATCTGCGCGCGGTGCTAGCCGACCCCTCGCGGCTCAAGCTGTTTCACTTCGCGCGCTTCGATCTGGCGGCCATCCACCACTACCTGAACGTGATGGCGACGCCGGTGTTCTGCACCAAGATCGCTTCCAAGCTGGTGCGCACCTACACGGATCGCCATGGCCTCAAGGAACTGGTGCGCGAATTGCTCGGCAAGGAGATTTCCAAGCAGCAGCAGTCGAGCGACTGGGGCGCGCCGACGCTCAGCGACCCGCAGCAGGACTATGCCGCTTCCGACGTGCGCTATCTCCATGCGATGCATGGCATATTTGTCGAACGACTGGCGCGCGAAGGACGGACCGATATCGCGCAGGCCTGCTTCGAGTTCCTGCCCACGCGCGCGCTGCTCGACATTGCAGGGTGGGCCGACCGCGACATCTTCAGTCACGAGTGAGGGCCCGCAGGTGATGTTCGCCGGACACGCAGCAGCATGACGCAAAAGGCCGACAACCTGCGCGGTCGCCGCCAGCATTTTGCGGCGCCCGGCGGTTTCCACGATCGCATGGTGGGGCTGCTGGCCGGGGGCTTGCCTGCGCTCATCGGAGCCCTTCTTGCTGTGCTCGTCATCGCGCCCTTTTCGCCGCGCGGCGAAATCAGCTTCCTGCTCGACCGCAACAAGGTGGCGATGGTGAACGACCGGCTGCGCGTTGTGAGCGCTATGTACCGCGGCCAGGACGATTCCGGGCGCAACTTCACGGTCACGGCGGGCAGTGCGGTCCAGCATTCGGAAAAGCGCGACGAGGTCGAGATGCACGACATTACCGCGCGGGTCATGCTCAATGACGGACCGGCCAGCCTGACCACGGGGGCCGGCGTCTATGACTTTGCCAGACAGAAGATCAATGTGCCGACCCCGGTCAATTTCGAGACATCGGACGGCTATCGCATGGTGACAGGCGGCGCCGATATCGACATCGGCAAGCGCCGCCTCGTCAGCCAAGGGCGCGCGGAAGGCCGCATTCCTGCTGGCACTTTTTCGGCCGACAGGATAAGCGCCGATCTGGAGGCGCGGACCATCACGCTTGATGGCCACGCCCGCCTGGTGATGGAGCCCGGCAAACTGAAGATGCCATGATGACACTGAGCGAAGCCTTGAAGGCCGGGCGGCCGATGCGATCCCTCGCGATCGGTTTTGCCGCGAGCATGGCCCTCATCGCCGGTGCGCAGCACCTGGGCGCGCAGGCCCTTGCCGCACACAACAGCAAGGCCCCGGTCAACTATGCCGCGGACCGGATCGAGCTGCAGGACAAGCAGAACCGCGTCGTACTATCCGGCAACGTCGATATCACGCAGGCCGACCTTACCATGCGCGCCGCACGCACCACGGTGGCCTATACCGATGCCGGCAGCCTGCAGATCCAGCGCATCGATGCGACCGGCGGCGTCGTGGTGACGCGCGGCAACGAGCGTGCGACCGGCGATGTGGCGGTCTACGATTTCAATGCAAAGATCATCACGATGGCGGGCAACGTCGCGCTGCGCCGTGGGACCGACACGCTGAATGGTGGGCGGCTGGTGATCGATCTCAACACCGGTATTTCCAACATCGACGGGCATGCCGCAGGCTCTGGCAGCGGGAAAGCGGGCGGACGCGTGAGCGGCAGTTTCAGCGTCCCCAAGACGTGATTTTGCAAGGCCGCTGACCCGGCCGAGGTGTTCGCGGCTGGTGCGTTGAATACCTGGGTTCGGTCGTCATCGGCCCTCGCCCCGGTCTCATCAGACTCGCGCGGATGCTGCACCGCAGCACGCATGGAAAACCCCAAAAATCAAGCGCCATTTGGACTTGTCTTTGACTGACGGCGCAGCCAAAGACGGTGCCGGGTCGACGGTAACGGGAGGGCGGAAAACCTGCCCCCGAAGTCTGAACGCCGAGGCTCGCTGCGGGACCTCCTTGCCCGCGGCGAGACTTGGCGCAACGCTAGCCGGAATGGCGCCAGCGGCACGGCAACGTGCCGCGACAGGTCGACAAAGGGGGCTTTGATATGCGCAAGGGAATCATACTGGCAGGTGGGTCCGGAACCCGCCTTTACCCTCTGACCAAGGGCGTCTCGAAGCAGTTGATGCCGGTCTATGACAAGCCGATGATCTACTATCCGCTTTCGGCGCTGCTGCTAGCCGGTATCCGCGAAATCCTCATTATCACCACCCCGCACGATCAGGCGGCCTTCAAGGCTGTTCTCGGCGACGGCAGCGCCTGGGGCATTTCGCTTGAATATGCCGTGCAGCCCGAACCGGCCGGACTGGCGCAAGCCTATCACATCGGCGCCGACTTTGTCGGCGATCAGCCATCCGCGCTCGTCCTGGGCGACAACATCTTCTACGGCCACGGCTTCGTCGATCTGCTGAACAGTGCGAATGGCCGCGATTCGGGCGCATCGGTTTTTGCCTATTATGTCAACGATGCGCGCTCGTACGGCGTGGTTTCGTTCGATGCCGATGGCAAGGCCGAGACCATCGAGGAAAAGCCCGAACAGCCCAAGTCCAACTATGCCGTGACCGGCCTCTATTTCTACGATGGCCAGGCCGTGCGGATTGCGCGCGACCTCAAGCCTTCGCCGCGCGGCGAACTCGAAATCACCGACCTCAACCGGGTCTACCTCGAGCAAGGCGAACTCGCGGTTGAAATCATGGGCCGCGGCTATGCCTGGCTTGATACCGGCACGCATTCCTCGTTGCTCGACGCGGCGCTCTATGTCCGCATCACCGAGGAACGTCAGGGCCTGAAGATCTGCTGCCCGGAGGAGATCTGCTGGCGGCAGGGTTTCATCGACGACGCCCAGCTCGAGGCGCTTGCCGCGCCGCTGCGCAAGAGCGGCTACGGCGATTATCTCGTGCGGCTGCTCGAAGGGCGCGGGGCTTACATGACCATGGGAGTGCGCACGTGAAGCTGGTGGAGACCCCGATCGAGGGCCTGATGATCATCGAGCCGAAAGTGTTCGGCGATGACCGCGGCTTCTTCCTCGAAAGCTGGAACCGCAAGGCCTTTGCCGATCTCGGGCTCGATCTCGATTTCGTGCAGGACAACCACAGCCGCTCGCAGAGAGGCGTGCTGCGCGGTCTCCACTTCCAGAACCCGAACCCGCAGGGCAAGCTTGTGCGCGTCGTATCCGGCAGCGTCTGGGATGTGGCGGTGGATCTGCGCAAATCCAGCCCGACTTTCGGCGCGTGGTTCGGTGTCGAGCTCTCGGCCACGAACAAGCGGATGTTCTGGGTACCGCAGGGCTTTGCCCATGGCTTCCTGAGCCTCGAGGACGGGACCGACTTCATTTACAAGTGTGTCGGGTATTACGATCCCACGCATGAGCATTCGCTGCTCTGGAATGATCCCGCGGTCGGCATCGAATGGCCGCTGGACGATATCGAGCCGATGCTTGCGGCCAAGGACAAGGCGGGCAAGCCGCTTAGCGAGATCGAGGCGTTCGCATGAAAAAGGCGCTGATCGTCGGCGGCAAAGGCCAGCTCGGGCGAGGGCTGGCGGCGACCGCGCCGGTCGGTATCGAGATCGTGTCGCATGACGTCGATACGCTTGACATCACGGACCGCGCTGCCGTGGTTGCCTTGGTGGAGGTGCTGCGACCCGATGTGCTGCTCAATGCAGCGGCCTACACCGCCGTCGACCGCGCCGAGAGCGAAGAGGATGCAGCCTTTGCGGTAAACGCCGCGGCGGTAGGCATTCTCGCAGAGGCCGCGCGCGGTGTTGGTGCCCGGTTCGTCCATGTCTCGACCGACTTCGTTTTCGACGGCACTGCTGGTATCCCTTATGCGCCCGATGCGCCGGCCAACCCGCTCAGCGCTTATGGCCGGACCAAGCGCGCGGGCGAACTGGCGGCGGGCGACGATGCGCTGATCGTGCGGACAGCCTGGGTCTATGCGCCCACCGGCGGCAACTTCGTGCGTACGATGCTGCGTCTGATGGCGGAACGGCCGGAAGTGCGCGTGGTGGCTGATCAGATCGGCACGCCGACGTATGCGCCCGATCTGGCCGCCGCGCTGTGGGCTTTGGCGGGCAAGGGCGCGCAGGGGCTGCACCATTATACGGATTCGGGTGCGGCGAGCTGGTATGATTTCGCTGTAGCTATTCAGGAGGAAGCGCTGGCGGCCGGGCTGCTGGAACAGGCCGTCCCGGTGATCCCTATCAACACGTCCGACTATCCGACACCGGCAAAGCGCCCGTTTTATTCGGTGCTCGACAAGAGCAGCACGAGCGCCTTGCTTGGCGCGCCAGCGCCCCACTGGCGCGCGAACTTGCGCCGGATGATAGCCGCCATTCGCGCCGAGGGGTGATCTGATCGGTCTGGCGCTGGCGAGCTAGGCTGCCGGCGCGGGACGGGTGGACGGGCGCATCAGGCTTGATGCCTTGAGGCGGCCGGTCAGGTATCGGCTCACCGGCTTTTCGGCGACTAGATAGAGCAATGCCCCACCGATCAGGGAAATGATCATGCTGGCGACGACGGCCGGCAGCGGGAATGCCAGACGGAGCTTCATCAGGATCACCGGGGCTGCCGGGGCGATCAGCGGATGAACGAGATAGAGCGAATAGGACGCGGCGCCCATGAACACCGCCCAGCGCGGGAGACGCGTGCGCACAGCGGGTTCCAGCGCAATGGCGCCGATGATGGTCATCGCGCTGAAAAGCGTCATCAGCATGGACAAGCCCAAGGTAGGCTGTTCCCCTGTCGAAATCGGCAGGAAAAGCCCCAGCAGCCCGGCGATGATCAAGCCCCAGCTCACCGCGTGCGGAAGGGTGAGACCGTGCTGCACCCAGCGCGCGATCACCATGCCGGCCAGAAAGTCCAGCACCATCGGGTCGCAATAGAACTGCAAGGGCACCGGCCAGTCCGCCGTTCGTAAGGGTGAAAGCGCGGCACATGCGAGGAGGACCACCGCGAGCGACCGCACGACCGGGATCCGCAGCAGCAGCGCCAGCGTGAACAGCAGGTAGAAGAACATTTCGAAGTTGAGCGTCCAGCCGACCCCGTGGAGCGGCTTGATCTCGCCATCCGGATTGAGCGCAGGGATGAAAAGGAACGACTTCAGCACCACCGGCAAGTCAAACCGGCTGTGCAGCGCGAGGCCGCTGGTTCCGAGCAGCACCACGACCTTGATGGTCAGGATCAGCCAGTAGAGCGGCACGATCCGCAAGATGCGCCGGATGGCGAAGATCAACCAGCCTTTGGCCCGTGTCTCAAGCTGCTGCGATGAAAGGATCATCACGAATCCGCTGATGACGAAGAAGAGGCGGACGCCATGGAAGCCCTGGTGGAACACCGGAAAGTCCGGAGCCAGCCGCTCGCTTGTGTAGAAAGTGGAGTGGACGCCGACTACCGCAAGCGCGGCGACAAAGCGCAGGACCTGAACCGTCAGGAATTCCTTGTTCGGCGCTTTGGTGGCCAATGGGTCGGTCTTCAAAGGCCATCTCCTTGTGAGCACAAAGTCGCTGCTTGCCAATTCAGGCCGGGTCCATGGCCGATATCGCAAGCAAGAATGGGGCGCGAATCACAATTCTTTGCAGTATTCTAGAAAACCGGCCCGCGCTGATGGGATCAGCGCGCTGTTACCTTGTCGTACATGGCGGTCATCCATATCCGAACTTGCGGTGTCCGGCGCTCAAACAACCAGTAGAGCCCGGCAGCCAACATGAAAACCGCCAGCGTGGTCATCCCGAATTTCGCAAGGCCGATCGGGTTGACGGTCCAGGGGCGCCACACTGGCATGAGCAAGCTTGAGACGAAGACCAGAATGGGGGCATGCGCCAGATAGAGCGTGTACGACATCGCGGAAAGCCCGCCTGCTGCCGTTGCAACGATGCCCGGCCTGGCAGGCTGCTGGAGATGGACGATGGGGTAGCACAGCAGCGCGAAGCAGATGGACTCGATCGCATCCGCCGCGAGGAGGGGCAGATCTGACTTGATCAGCAGAAGCAGGACCAAAACGAAGATAAGGCTTCCAGCTATCGCGGCGGGCCGGGCGTGCTTGGACTGAAGTCTTTTAGGGACGATTTCAACGATCACCCCCAGAAGCCATAAGAGGAAGTAGATGCAGATCTGCGAGCCGACAAAGGAAGCTATTGCCGCCAGCATCACGCCGCAGAGCAATCTCCGGACCAAACTCGTCGAGGGGTGGAGAGCAAACAGCAAAAACGGAAAGGCCACGTAGAACCAGAATTCATAGGACAGCGTCCAGAGCGGGCTGTTGGTTCCGAAGGGCCTTGCGACAATGCTTTGCAGGAAAAAAAGATTGGCGATCAGGTTCTGAAACTTCATCGCATCAAGCAGATCTGGAAAGACCATGCGCTGCCCGGATGGGGCGGAATAGAGGCTTCCTGGCACGGCCAGCGCGACCCCCGCATGATCAAGAATGTAACCCAGCAACAGGACCGGAATCAGGACCGTCCAGAGACGTGATAGCCGAGCAATCGCATAATTGGATGCTGACCAGCGGTTGTTGCGCAAGGCACGAACGGCCCCGCCCCCGACGAGGTAACCACTCAAGACGAAGAAAACGATGACAGCGACGTGGCCGAAACCGGTCCGGTTCTCTGCTTCGCCCAAGGCAACGGACTTGTGGGCCATGTCCGCCCGGCCGGCCGCTACGACGATCGAGGAAATCAGGATTACGCGCGCGTGCCCCAGAAACACCGTCAATGCCGCAAGCCCGCGAATGAGATCGAGCCATACCGCGAAAACTTTAACCTGCGCCTTCATTCGCGGTAATCCTCTTTTGCCCCCAAGGCCGCTCGTCAGCCGGCCTTCTTGTCGAGCGTACCCAGGCGCTCGCCCTTGTAGGTTTGGCGCAGCGGCGCCCACCAGGTCTCGTTGTCGAGATACCAACGAACCGTCTTCTCGATACCGCTGTCGAAATCTTCGCGCGCATGCCAGCCGATTTCGGTCTCGGTCTTGGTCGCATCGATCGCGTAGCGGTGATCGTGACCGGGGCGATCGGTGACGAAAGTGATAAGCTCGCGGTGCGGATGCGATTTGGGCGCCATGCGGTCCATGAGATCGCAGATCCGCTCCACGACCTGAAGGTTGGTGCGCTCGTTGCGGCCGCCGATGTTGTACTTCTCGCCGAAGCGCCCTTGCAGCAGTACCATGACCAGCGCGCGGGCGTGATCCTCGACATAGAGCCAGTCGCGAATGTTTGACCCGTCACCATAAACCGGCAGCGGCGATCCCTCGAGCGCCTTGAGAATGACGAGCGGGATCAGCTTCTCGGGAAAGTGGTAAGGCCCGTAGTTGTTCGAGCAGTTCGAAATGACGCAGGGCAGGCCATAGGTGCGTACCCAGGCGCGCACGAGATGGTCGGACGCGGCCTTGGAAGCGGAATAAGGTGAGGACGGGTCGTAAGGCGTCTCTTCGGTGAAGAAACCTTCGGGCCCCAACGAACCATAGACCTCGTCGGTCGAGATATGCAGCATCCGCAACGCCCCGGCCTGCTCCGACGGCAGGCCGTCGCGATAGGCGCGTACGGCTTCGAGCAGCGTCGCCGTGCCCATGATATTGGTTTCCAGGAACACCGCCGAGCCTGCGATCGACCGGTCGACGTGGCTTTCGGCGGCCAGATGCATGATGGTGTCGGGCCGGTGCTTGGCAAGCACTGCGTCCATCGCCGCGCGATCACGGATGTCGGCCTTTTCGAAGCTGTAGAGGTTGGATCCCGCAATCGGATCGAGCGAGGCGAGGCTGGCAGCGTACGTCAGTGCATCGACATTGACGACTTCGTGGCCGAGATCCTGCACCAGATGGCGGCACACCGCCGAGCCGATGAAGCCGGCGCCGCCCGTTACGAGAACCCGCATCGCAATACCCCTGTCACTGTCTGCAGGCCCGCGTGGTGCCGTTGGAGAGGCCAGCGCGCCGCATATTGCAACTGCAAAGCCGGGGGCCCGCTGACTCCGAATTGGGCGGACTTATTGACCACCCAAATCGGCTGTGCAAGCTGAAATGACAGGATGGACAAACGCTTGACGTGGGATGCTGCACCGCACATGAAATCGGTCAGACGGGTGCTCGAGAGGCGGCTGGGCAGGCGGCAAGGCCTGCCACAACCCGCCGGCTCATGCGGCCGGATGACGTTCAAACGCGATTCCATCGCTTGATACGATGACACGTGCCGCGCCCGGCCAACAAAGGGGACCGGGTCGATCGGGAACGAGGCTTGTGACGATGCAACGACTGCTTTCCATCAACTCGTATCACTATCGCCGCGGTGGTGCGGACGCAGTTTACCTCGATCACGCCCGGCTTTTTGCCGCGCGTGGCTGGGAGAACCGCTTCTTTTCGATGGAGCACCCGCGCAACATTACCAGCGCGGATCCGGTGACCCTCACAGGCATGGTCGACTATGAGTTCGCGACATCTGGCACGGCCAAGGCGGCGGCAGCGCTCAAATCGATCTACAACCTCGAAGCCGCGCGCAAGATCGATCACCTGCTAAAGGATTACATACCTGATATCGCCCATGTTCATGGGGCTTATCATCATCTGACCCCTGCGATCTTTCCCCGGCTATCATCCCGCGGCATCCCGGTCATACTGACAGCACACGATTTCAAGATTCTGTGTCCGGCCTACACGATGTATCAGCAGGGCGCGGTCTGCGAGGCTTGCAAGGGCGGCGAGACATGGAATGTCGTGCGCAACCGGTGCATCAAGGGCAGCCGCGCCGCGAGCCTTGTCGTTGGCTTTGAAGCGGCACTGCATGGATGGCTGCAGTCTTATCGGAAGCACGTTGCGATGGTCGTCGCGCCGAGCGAATTCTATCGGGCAAAATTTCTGGAATGGGGATGGCCCGCCGAAAAGATCGTTCACATACCGAACTATACAACCAGCGTTTCGGCAGCACACGAAGGCGCATACGCCGATCCGATCCTATACTTCGGCCGGCTTTCGCCCGAGAAGGGCCTCGAAACGCTGGTGCGGGCCGCGGCCTTGGCCGAGGTTCCGGTCAACATTGTCGGATCCGGCCCCATGGCGGATGCCTTGCAGCAGCTGATCGATGCGCTTGGCGCGCCTGTCACATTGGTCGGCCGGCTGGACGGTGATGCCCTGTGGCGCGCACTGGGGCGCAGCAAGGCCACGGTTATACCATCCGAATGGTATGAGAACGGCCCCATCTCGGTGCTGGAAAGCTTCGAGCTGGCGCGTCCTGTCATCGGTGCGGATATCGGAGGCATCCCGGAGATGCTGAAGCAATCTGGCGGTGGTTGGCTGTACGAGAGCGGCAACGTCTCTGCTCTTGTCGAACTGCTCGCGCATGTGGACGGCCTTGGCGCCGCTGCCCTTCAGGAAAGGGGCATGGCCGGGCGCAAACACGCACGCCGCGTTCACACAGAAGATGCCTATTTTGCAAAGATGACCGAGGTATACCGGGCGCTGAAGGCTCGGTCCTGAGCAAGTGCTCCATGTCGCCACCCCGGGAGCGGCGCTCGCTTCTGCCTCTCCAGCCATTTCGGCTTGCGCAGCATGCCATGCTGGGTGATACGCTCGGGCCTGGTCGAGTGCGCGCGGATCGCTGCCTGGCACCCCGAAGTGGCCGGCGGCAAAGCAATGCCTGGCGCTTCTTGCTAACGCGTTGGGGCACCGACATGGAGTTTCGGATCGATGCGAATGCGCGTTAGAGGTGGTGCCAGCACTGTCCCACCGGAGGCCTCCCGCCGACCTGAGGTTTCTTCGCGCACCGTGCGCGCTCGTCGCCGCCAATTCCGGAATGTCGATGTTCTGACCGAAAGCGTGCAGGCGCGCGGTGCCATTGGGACGCGTGGCCGGTTGAGGTCCATTTCGGCTCTTTCGGTGCTTGTTGTATATCTGATCAGCCTGCAGATATACTATATCTCCATCCCGACGGCATCCAGTTCCCTGCTCGATGAATCTCTCGCAGGCATCCTGGTTTTTTACGCGTTGCGGGCCTATTTGGTTTCACTCAGGCTTCAGTATATATTTTTGCTGTTCGCCATCTATGCCGGACTGACCCTCGTCGGAAATTTGATATTTCGTTATGGAGGGGTTCTGCAACCATGGGCAGCGCTGCTGGACATGGTGCTCGACTTGAAACCCTTCCTGATCGAGGCGGGCTTCCTGTTTCTGTTCCTGAAATCCCGGAACCCTAAAGCCGAAATGGAGTCGATGTGCATCGCCATCATCGTCCTGGCTTTGGCAAATTCCGCGCTCGTGCTCTATGACCTGACGTCCAACGGCGACAATCTGCTGGGCCATTCGCTCCAGTTCCGTAACGGCCTGTATCAGCCCGTGGGTTTCCAGGCTTATCAGGTGCGCAGTGCGGCTCTGACCATGCTGGGAGCAACCTTCGCGATCTATTTTGCCATTTCGCGGCGTTCGACTATTGCCCAGATGATCGCGGTTTATCTCGCGGCACTTGTGTTTGCGCATCAGTCGGTGAAGGAACTTGCGACGTTTCTTCTCATCCTGCCGTTCTTTCTGGCGAACAGAGGCAAGCAAGGCTCCAGTATCATCATCTGGGTGTTTGCGCTTTTCGGGCTGTCCTTCATCATTCTGGCCACGCCTGTCGGGACGCTCATTATCGGCCGTATTGCGTTTTTTGCGAATGAATCCGGGTTGGAGACCGCGCGCACGCTGCTCCTCGTCAGAGGGTTCGAAATCGCCACAGATCACTTCCCGTTCGGGTCGGGCGGGGGAACGTTCGGAAGTGCGCCATCGTACCAGCTCGGCTATAGCGATCTTTATTACTACTACGGCATGAACAATATCTACGGAGCTACCCGCGACCATCCCAGCTTTCTTCAAGACGCTTACTGGGGCAAGATTTTAGGTCAATCCGGATTTTCGGGAACAGTCGTCTATATGATGCTGCTCTATTCAGCCTTCGGGATTGTATTTAAACTGAATCGTGAGCTGCGCAACTCCTCGGCATTGCCGGCCTGTGCCGTTGTGCTGCTCGCATTGATGACTTCGACAGCATCGTCACCCTTTTCCGACGACTTCCTTGGAGTAGTGCTGGGGGCGTTTTCGGCCTATGCCCTGAGCGCGCTGATCACGGCGAAAAAGACGGCCTGAGCGCGGATCGGCAAATCCGGTCGACCGCGGAGATGTGGGCCAATTCGCCGCCGCGGACGGAACTCTCTCGAGGCGAATTCGGAGTGTCCGGTTGGCGCACAGGTCGGACCAAACCGGCCGCGGGTAAGGCGGGTTACCTTTCCAAGGTCACATAGGTCCGATATGGAAGGTAGTAGGATACCCAGTAGGGATTGGAAAAAACGGCCCAGTGCTGCGGCGGCAAAGCGCGAGATATCGACCTTTCGTTGCGCTTTCCCTTCGCGCCTTGTGTTGTCTTGCCTCAACCCTTGAACGCATCCTGATCGAGCTTTGACCGTGGCGACTGACGGAGGATATCCGATGATTCCCTATCCTGGAACCACTGTCGGAAGCGGGGGCCGAGCCGCATGAAAAGCAGATTTGATGAAATCGTCGGGCTGCGCATTTATCTGGCCGCCTGGGTTGCGATCGGTCACGGACTGCAGACTGCGGGATATGTCTATCCCACCAACCCGCTGCTGCGGTTGTTGCTGGCTGGTGGTGCGTCGGTTGATGTGTTTATCATTATCAGCGGCTTTGTGATCACGCATCTGATTGAGACTGCGCGTGAGCCTTATGGAAAGTACATCGTTCGGCGCGGGTTCCGACTTTATCCGGTCTATATCATTTCGTGTATCTTCGGGTTTTTGATTGCAGACAGCTGGTCGCATCTCGCGGCGACATCTCCCTGGTCGCACGTCCAGGGTTGGGGCGAGTATGCTCAGAATGTCGTGGATTCGGCGCAGCAACTGCATGTCAATCCGGTCGGGCATATCCTCGCCCATG
The DNA here is from genome assembly GCA_903834285.1 of uncultured Sphingomonadales bacterium. Taxonomy (GTDB): domain Bacteria; phylum Pseudomonadota; class Alphaproteobacteria; order Sphingomonadales; family Sphingomonadaceae; genus Novosphingobium. The sequence continues at coordinate 20,802 of CAILIO010000387.1, forward strand.
CCACGATGATGCATGGCGTCGTTCCCAATCAGATGCTTCCCTTGGCTGCCCGCACGATCCTGCCGGCGGCGTGGAGTATTTCGCTCGAATGGCAATTCTATCTTGTTGCACCTCTGGTCCTGCTGGGCTTGCGGACGCGTACGGGCGTGTTCTGGACCACACTTCTGAGCGCGCTGTTCTTCTTTGCTTCGCACAAAGGCTATCTAGGCCAGCATGATTTTCGCTCCTTTATCGGATCGGCCATCCCATTCTTTGCGGTTGGTATCTGCAGCAGATTGGCTATCGGCTGGGCGTCCAAGCTTGAATTCCATCCGTTGACGGCGGCTACTGTCGGCTCTGCGCTGGTGCTGATGCTCGGGAAGGAAATCCTGCCGATGCTGGTCTGGACGGTGTTCTACTGCTATCTGATCTGGCAACGTGATGATCCGCTTTCCCAGCTGTTCCGCATCCTGACGACAGCCAAGCCGATGCTTCTGTTCGGTGAGGCGTCTTACTCCCTGTATCTGATCCATCGCCCGATTCAGGTGGTGCTGGCGATTGCCACGGTGACGACAATCGGCAGCACGCAGCAGGGCATGTTGATCATCCAGATGATCGCTGTCGCCCTGGCGCTGCTCGTGAGCGTTGGTCTCTACTTTGGCGTTGAAAAGCCGTTCATCCGCCTCGGCAAGCAACTTACCGGTGGCGGCAAGCGGGCCGGGGCGGCCCCTGTGGCGGTACCCCGCCCATAGGGCGCTTGCCTGTTACACGCTTGCTGCGGCCAGCGTGGTCAGGCATTCTCGAACGGCAAGCATGAAATGAGTCGGCGCGCCCTGATCGGGTGGTTTGTCGGGCGTGTGGCAGTAATACCCCCTTTATGTGGAGCGTTTCCATGCCTCATCGAAAGAGTCCTGTGGTGCTTGGCTTGCTGGCGGCGGCCTGCGCGAACGAAGCGCCGGTTGCGGCAAGCGGTCAACCGGCCCGCGGCGCGGCCAAGAAGGAAATGCCGGCTGGTTTTGCGGGCGTCATGGCCCCACCCGGCGATGCCGAGGAGGCCATCCGTTCCGAATTTGCGCATATCGAAGCCCAGGGCACCGCAGCAGCTTATACCCTGTTCGCGGAGCGGCATCCGGGGCATTCGTTGGCGCAGGAAGCGGCGCGGCGCGCAGCGGCTTTGAAAGCGCAGAAGAAGGACTGAGACGACGCCTCAGCGGCAAATTCCGAGCCGTGCATGGCCGCGCCAGGCTGCAGAAGGCCTTTCCGTGCCAGCGTCCCTTATCGACACGATTCGGAACCCTGCGCCCTTGGCAACGGCAATCCCGGATTGCTCCAAAATGGCCGAAAACCGTGCTTGTTTCGCAAATTGACGATAATCGGAAGTAGTGTTCATTTTTATCTTGCCGAAGTCGGCATGATGTATGTAGTTTCCCTTAACAACTCACGGGTCGCGAGTGAGTCCGCAAAGCGGACTCGCGAAATTTACTTTCGCTCCAACTCAGACAGGACCGTGTCGTGAAGAAATCATCAGCGAAGAAGATTCAGTCCGCATTCGGCAGCGATGCCGCTATCCCCATGGCGAGCGCAAGCGCCTCGGGTTCGTGGTCGAACTCGTTTGCGTTGGCGGACAGCACCACGATCGGGAGCTCCACGATTGGCAGCTCGACCGTCGGAAGCGCGGCCATCGCGGCCAGTGTAGCAAACCCGTCCGCCTTTGCTCCGCATTCCGGTGAAGCCCATCTCGGGGCCGTCGATGACGTGGCGCCGCTGCATTCTGCCGGCGGCGGCGGAAAGTCTGTCTCGGCCACGGTCGACGGCGCGAAGGCCGCCGCTGCCGATGTTCCGCATGAAAATGGCAATGTAAGCGTGGCGGTCAGCGTGGCCGCAACCGGCAATGCCCTGATCGATGGTGTGCTGGCTGGCACCGAGTGGAATGGCTCCATCAACTATGCCGATACCGATTCGGCTTCCGACTATCAGGCTGGCTACAATTCGGACGGCAATGGCAACGGCATCAGCGCGCAGAACGAGGGCTTCTCGCAATTGACCGCGATGCAGATGAAGGCGTTCCACTCAGCGCTGAACCAGTTCACTTATACGCAGGACGCAGGCGCAGGTAACCTATCGGTCGAAGGCTTCACCAATCTGGATATCACCTATGCCGGTACCGGCCAGAGCAGCGCGACGATCCGCGCGGCAAACTCAGGTGATCCGGGCACCGCTTATGCCTATTATCCGGCGAACAGCATCTATGGCGGAGACACCTTCTTCGGCAATGCTTACGACAGTTCGATCTATTCGCTGAAGACCCCCCAGGCGGGCGGTTATGCCTGGCATACGATGTTCCACGAGCTGGGCCACTCGCTTGGCCTCAAGCACAGCCAGGAAACGGGCGGTCCCGGCAACGTTGCCGTGCCGACGGCATACGACGACATCGAATTCACGGTGATGAGCTATCGCAGCTACATCGGCGCTCCGCTTTCCGGCTATACCTACGAACAGTGGGGCGCGCCGCAGACTTACATGATGCTCGATATCCAGGCGCTGCAGTACCTGTATGGCGCGGATTATACCGTGAACTCGGGCGATACCGTCTACAAGTGGGATCCGTCCTCAGGCAACACGCTGATCGATGGCCAGCTCGCAATTGCGCCGGGCGGCAATCGCATCTTTGCGACCATCTGGGATGGCGGCGGCAACGATACCTATGACCTGTCGGCCTATTCGACCAATCTTTCGCTCGACCTGAACCCGGGCGGCTATTCGCTGTTCAGTTCAGCGCAGCAAGCCTATCTTGGCAACGGCAACTATGCGCGTGGCAACATCTTCAATGCCCTGACGTTCGGCGGGAGCAATGCCTCGCTGATCGAAAATGCCATCGGCGGATCGGGCAATGATACCATCATCGGCAACAGCGCCGACAACGTGCTGACGGGCAACGCCGGCAACGATACGATCAACGGCGGTGACGGTAACGACACGCTTTATGGCGGGGCTGGCAACGACGTTCTTGATGGCAGCTATGGCGTCGACATCATTTATGGCGGCGCTGACAACGACACCATCTTTGGCGGTTTCACTACGGATACTGCCTATGGCGATGACGGCAATGATACTTTCATCGTCCGCCAGTCCAGTGCTGGAACCGAATACGGTGACAACACCTACGGCGGTAATGGCACCGATTCGCTCGACCTGAGCCAGATTACGGCCACCTATGGTGCGATCGTCGATCTGAACGCCGGGACCTGGCAGTACAATCCGCTTTATGGCGGGCCTTGGGTGGTCGACAGTGTCGAAAACGTCAGCGGCACGCAGCTGGCCGATGCTATCACGGGCAATGCGGGCAACAATGTCCTCAGTGGCAACGGCGGTGACGACAAAATCTTCGGCGGTGCCGGCAACGATACGATCTATGGCGGGACTGGCAACGACCTGCTCGTCGGCGGCGCGGGCAACGATGTGTTCGATGGCGGCAGCGGCATCGATGCGATGTATGGCGAAGCGGGTGATGATACCTTCAGGATCGTCAATGGCTGGTGGGGCGGTTATGGCGAATTCTTTGCAGGCGGTGCGGGCAACGACACATTCGACGTTTCGGGCGTGGTCGGCTTCACATCGACGACTGTAAACCTGACCGACGGTACTTTTGAATACACACCGTTCGATGGTGGTTTCGTCGTACTGAGCAGCGTCGAAAACTACATTGGCAGTGATGCGACTGACAACATCACCGGCTCGGGCGAATGGAACAAGCTCTGGGGCAATGGCGGCGACGACGTCATCAATGGCCTGGGAGGCAATGACACGATCAGCGGCGGTGCCGGCAATGACACGATTGATGGCGGTACCGGCAACGACATCATGGCAGGCGGTGACGGCAACGACACCTTCTACGTCGATAGCGCGGGCGACGATGTTGTCGAAGGTGCGACCGGCGGTACGGACCTGATTTACGCAACGGTCTCCTACGGACTGGCTGGCCGCTATGTCGAAACGCTGCAACTGGTCGGTTCGGCCAACATCGATGCCACCGGCAATAGCCAGGCCAATACCCTGATCGGCAACAGCGGCAACAACACGCTGCTGGGCAACGACGGGAATGATGTGCTCAATGGCGGGGCCGGCGATGACGTGCTCAATGGCGGCAACGGCACCGACACCGCGAGTTATGCCGGGGCAACCAGCAGCGTCACGGTCAGCCTCGGGATTGCTGGCGCGCAAGCCACTGGCGGCGCCGGCACGGATACCCTGACTTCCATCGAGAACCTGATTGGTTCGAGCTTCGGTGACACGTTGACCGGTAACGGCGCCAGCAACGTGATCGATGGCGGCCTGGGCGCCGATATCATGTCCGGCGGTGACGGCAATGACACTTACTACGTTGATAACGTGGGCGACAACGTGGTCGAGGGTGGGGCCGGCGGCAACGCCGATATCATCTACGCGTCGGTCTCGTATGGCCTCGCAGGCCGCTATGTCGAAACGCTGCAACTGATCGGCAGCGCCAACATCGACGCGACCGGTAACACGCTGGCCAATACCCTGACCGGCAACACCGGCAACAACACGCTGCTGGGCAACGACGGTATCGACACGCTCAATGGCGGCGGCGGTGACGACGTGCTCAACGGCGGTACCGGTTCCGATACGCTGACGGGTGGGGCAGGGGCCGATACCTTTGCCTTCACCACGGCGCTCGGCACGACCAATATCGATAACATCGCCGACTTCACGGTGGTGGACGACACCATCCGGCTTGCCAGCTCGGTATTCACCGGTCTTGCGGTCGGCGCGCTGTCCGCCGCCAGCTTCTATATCGGCACTGCCGCGCATGATGGTGATGATCGCATCATCTACAACGATGTGACCGGCGCGCTCTACTTCGACAGCGATGGTACCGGTGCGAATTCGGCCATCCAGTTCGCGACCCTTTCGACCGGGCTGGCGATGACCGAAGCCGACTTCATCGTCGTGTAAGTCTGGCCAACCCCGGCATGGCTTGAGAGCCTGATCCGCCGCGGCGGGTCAGGCTCTTTTGCTGCGCGGCATAAGTGCAGCGCATGTCGGGTGAAGGCACGCCTAGGCCAATTCAGCGCAGGCAAAGCGCCGTCAGGTCCTGGGCAATCCCCAGAGATCGACGGGAAATGCTCCGAGCAAGCGATCGATGTCATGAACCGCCGGGCGCTCGCCGCCCATCTCGATCGCCTCGGCGACCGAGGTCGCAAAGGTGAATTCGCCGCGTCCGCTGCCGGCATAGTAGTCGCGGTACTTGAACAGGTTCTCGCCCTCGCTGAGGCGCACATAGCGTGCGGGGATCCCGAACGCTTCCGCCATGATCAGCCCATGCAATGAGCTCGCGACGATCAGCTTGGCCCCCATGATCGCCTCGATGCAGCGATTCCACGACATGTAGGGATTGATCAGCTCGGCGCCGGCATGGTCGGTCCCCAGGCTCAGATCGTGAAGGTTGGGCACGAAGCCGACTTCGATGCTCTTGCCGGGTCGCAAGGCGCCCTTCAGCAGGGTGGGCAGCAGAATGGCGGGGTCGCCGAACACTTCCGGCACGGCGAGGCCCTGGCCCATCAGCACTTCGCGCGTATAAGGCCCGCGCACGGCCCGGACATCGAGCGCGTTGCTGCCCGGCAATTCCTGGCCCTTGCGTCCGTTGATCCCCGAACCCCAGACAACATCCCCCGGCTTGGTCAGATGCAGGATCGATCCGACCGCGACCATGCGCTGGTGCCGGGGCGCTTCCTGGCAAAGCCGCAAGCCATTCGACGCGGCCGCAGCATCGACGACGACCTGCGAGAGATAGTCGCCGAAATTCAATCGGCCATCATCGGGACGCCAGAAATAGAGCTCGACGTGAGGAAACGGAAAGGGACTGCGCTCGAAATGTCCGCGCAGGGCCTCGACGATGCGCGAACGGAGTCTCAACCTGAACACGAGGTCCCACCTTCTGCGCTCCGGATGGAGGCGTTGCAGGGCTGAGCCAGCATGGCCCGAAGCCGAATTCGCATCCCTTAATGCTGCACTGCGGCGTGAGAGGCAAGTCTCTTGGAGCCGAGGTCGCCCGGGAATTCTAGGCGGTCCTTAAGCGCTCTGCCGCAGCTTGCGATATTGCAGGAGTGTGGGGACGAGGCTGCTTGCGAGGATGCCGATACCCGCAAACCACAGGATCAGGTTCTGGCCACTCGATACCGAGACCGCCAATCCGACCACCGCCACCAGGATCGAAACCCAGATGAGGGACGGCGCCATACGGACATGCAAGCGCTGCAGGACATAGCGGGATGTGACCGGATTGAGCGTGGTCGCTGCCACAAACATGCCGAGCGGCAGCGAATAGACCCCAATCCAATGACCGGACAGGATCGGGACGAGCACCAGCAGAGCGAGGGACCCCATCATGATCGTCAGGCTGGCATTGACCAGTCCTGCAATCCGCAACAGGGCATCCGCGCCGGCGTAGTAGCTCCTGACGATGGAACTGATGGCGAGCGCGGCCATGAGCGGCAACGACCCGTCGAACTTGCCCATCATCAGCAGAAACGCAGGATAAGCGCCGAGCGCGACGACCGCCGTCATTGTCACCAGGATCGTTGAAACGGACCGGCTGCGGTCAATCTCGAGCTGCAGCGCCGCGTGGTCGCCGCGATGGATGGCAGAGCCCGCCCTGGTCATGAAGGTCTTGACCACGATCGTCTGGAAAAAGGGAATGAGCGCTGCGACGCGCGACGCGATCGCATAATCGGCCGCCGCGTCGGACGTGAACAGCCAGCCCACCACGAGCATGTCGATGCCCTGCATCTGCATGGCCCCGAAGCTATGGAGAGTAAGCTTGCCAACGTATTGCAGATCCCAGGCGGTTAACGGCGCGAAGCCGGCGCTCGGCCGTGTGACCAGTTTGCTGGCGATCCCGAACCACGGCAAGGCCACCGATACCACCATGACGGCGGCGATCGCGAAGTGGCCCGATTGCAACAGAAGCAGCGGCGGCAAGACCAGCAGCCGGATGAGGTTGGGGAGAAATTCAACAGCGAGGATGGAGCGCGTGATGCGGCCCCGCCCGTCGAGCGCGCCGGCGCTGATCGTCAGCAGGGTCGAAAACACCATGAAGGGCGCCATCCAGGTGATCCAGGATGCCAAGGTGGGCTTGTCGAACCAGCCGGCGATCTGCGCCGAGAAGATCGCCATGGCGACCGCGATTGCCGAGGCAAACAGCATGCCGACGCAAACCACCGTGCGGTGCAGGCTAACCTCACGGTCTTCGGTTGCGTGGCGGGCGATGTGATAGACGAGCAGCGTCGCCAACCCCGTTCCCAATCCCGTCGACAGGACACGAGTCAAGGCAAACACGATCATGAAATCGCCGAAATCCGATTTGGCGAGCAGCTTGCCCAGCAGAATCAGGACAACGAATTGCGAGCCCAGCGCGAAGAGCCGCGAGAAGGCGCCGAAGCCGACGTTGCCGATGCGGTTGAGGCCGGGCAGGCGCATCAGAGTTGCGCCGCCTCATGCCCGTCGGTGCGCGTTTGCGCAGCATCGGGAAGCCGAGGGCTCCGTTCCGATTCGGAATTCGGGCGGCGCGACAAGGAAGCCGTCCTCCACTCTGGATCGTGCATTGCACAATATCCGGCCGCGCGGCCGACCCATTCAGGTGGCGCGCCATGGACCGGATATGCCCTTATTGCGATCCCGCGGCGGCCTCCGTGAGCGATCGGGTTGAAACAAAGCAACATTCTGCCTGAGTCCGATTCTCTCGGCTGGGAAAGGGCAAGGCTCGCGGCGCTTACGCATGTGCGATATCGAATCAATCGAATATGTGCAAAGGGTGATGCGATGGGGAAGGCAAAGCAGGTCACCAGAATGACACGGCCAATCACGGTTTACACCAAGGCTTGGCTTTCGGGCGGTGCAGGGCTGTTTGCGCAGGAACTGGTGACGGGCATGCTCGATGCGGGCGGGCAAGTCATCTTTATCGCGCCGCAGGCCGAGAACGATGCATTCGAAGTGCCGCGCGCCGGGCTGGCGCGCATCAGGCCGCGGCGCGAATTGCGCCATGGCTCGCGTCTGCACCGCATCGTGGCTTCGATTTTGCGGGTGGGTGGAAGCTACTTGGGTCTGGCGCGCGCCCGCCTGCGCACGCGTATCTTTGTTGTGACGATCCCCGATCCTTTCGTGTTCTCGTTGCCGATGCTTGTGCTCCTGCGGTTGAGCGGCGCGCGGATCATCTACGTTGTTCACGATCCACTGCCGCACGCTTGGAAGCTGCCTATGCGCTATCGGCGGATCGAGGACGGCTCCTTCCAGGCGATGTATTCGCTGTCGCGTGCGCTGGTCGTCCTGAGCGCGGCCGGGGGCGCGGTGCTCAGCGGCGCGTATCGGCTGGGTTCGCGGCCAGTTTGTGTGATCGAACATGGTGTGTTCGTGCTGGGGCACCCCACGCCCGCTCCGGGCAACGGGGTGCTGCTCCTGTTTGGCACCCTGCGCCGCAACAAGGGAATCCGTGAGGCAATCGCGGGTGTGGTCGCCGCGCGCGCCGAAGGCGCACAAGTCCGGCTGGTCATCGCGGGCGCGCCCGATCCGGTCGAGGCCGACTACTGGGCGCAATGCGAGGTGCTCGCCCGCGCCCATCCAGAAGCGATCACGTTGGAAATCGGCTATGTCGAGGACAGCCGTCTCCACGACCTGATTGCCGTGTGCGACGCGTTTCTTCTGCCCTATCGGGACTTCAATTCGCAAAGCGGGGTGGCGATGCTGGCCTCTTCGAACGCCCGTACCGTCATCGCGTCGCGGGCCGGCGGGATCGGTGATCTGATCGCTGACGGGATGGCCGCAGTGCCGATAGAGGCACCGGTCGATGAAGCGGCGGTCGCCGCGGCGGTCCGCGCGTTCGCGGCAGTGTCCGCAGCCGAGTGGAATGTGCGCGCCATGGCCTATCGGGCCCACACGATCGAAGCCCGGGCCTGGCCGGTTATCGGCAAACAGTACCTCGATCTGGCAGAACTCGTAGACAGTCGCTGACGCGATTCAGATGTGGTGATGGCCTATCGCGGTTATTCGTATCCGGTCGGTCAGCTAGGCTTTGGCGCGCCGATCCCTCGGGCCGGCCTGCGTTTGCTGCGACGCACACAAAACCTAACGAAAGTTTAGGGCGGAATCTGCTGTGTCTGACCGGGAAGCGCGCCGCACGCGGCCTGCAAGAGCACTCCTCGAAGCCAGCCGGCAGCGCGGTTTGGCACTGGCTTGATTATTTTGCATCGCAACAATCGGTTGCGAAGATTACCCTAAGGGTTGTAAGACACCTTCGCTTTCAGCGTACGGAGCTAATATGCGGGTTTATGTTGCAGGATGCGGCGGGATGCTCGGCGAGGCCGTGCACAAGGTTTTTGCAGAATCGCATGATGTCGAGTGCAGCGATATCGACTTGAACGCGGACTGGCTCTCGTTCTGCGACTTTCGGGATTTTCACCAATACAAGGCAGCTGTCGAGGCGTTTGCGCCGGACGTTCTGATCCATCTGGGCGCCCATACCAGCCTCGAGTATTGCGAGGAAAATCAGGACGACGCGTATCGGACGAATACGCTTGCCGTGGAATATGCCTGCACCATTGCCAACAAGCTCGGGATTCCGCTGGTCTATATCTCGACCGCCGGCATCTTCGACGGTGAAAAGCTGCTCTACGATGATTGGGATCAGCCCAACCCGCTCGGCGTCTATGCCCGCAGCAAGTACATGGGCGAGCTCTATGTCCAGCGGGCTGTCCAGAAGCATTTCATTTTCCGCGCCGGGTGGATGATGGGCGGCGGTCCTGCCAAGGACAAGAAGTTCATCTCCAAGATGATGAAGCAGATCGAAGCTGGCGCAACCGTGCTCAATGTCGTCGACGACAAGCTTGGCACGCCGACCTACACGGTCGACTTTGCCCGCAACATCGAGCGCATGCTGCACACCGAGTATTACGGCCTGTACAATCAGGTCTGCGGCGGTGAAACCGGGCGCTTTGAAGTTGCGCAGGAACTGGTCGACGTCTTGGGGCTCTCCTCCAGGATCGAGGTAAAGCCGGTCGCATCGGATTTCTTTGCGAAAGAATTCTTTGCGCCGCGCCCCCCATGCGAACGCCTGGTGAACTACAAGCTGCAGCTGCTTGGCTTGGATCACATGCGCGATTGGAAAGTCTCGCTGAGGGAATACATGCGCGACTACTATGCTGAGGTGATCGCGACGATCGACGGCGCCAGCCTCGCCGCTGAGTAATCAGCATCATGGCATCGATACCCGCACCGCTGCGGATCGCCGCATTCGGTTTTCGCAGTCTGCCGCCGTCTGAAGGCGGCGCCGGTGCGGACAAGTTTGCCCTTGAATTGCTGCCACGCCTGGCGGCGCGAGGGCACAGCGTGATCGCCTACAACCGCGTTTACCCTGGCAAGCCCAAGCCCGCCGGCGATGTTGAATTTAATGGGGTAAAGGTGCGTTCGTTCCGCACCGTTGCCAAATCTGGTTTCGACACGCTGCTGCACTCGTTCAAGGTCGCGCTCGACATCGTCTGGAACAATACCGCCGATGTCGTGCATATTCAGAACGGCGGGAACAGCCTTGTTGCACCTCTGCTGCGTCTGTTCGGCAAACGGACTTATGTCAGCCAGGATGGTCTCGATTGGGAGCGAGACAAGTGGAGCTGGTACGCCAAGCTCTATCTACGCCTGATGTCGCTGTTCACCGCGCGCGTCCACAACCAGGTCATTTTCGACAACGTCTTTGCGCGAAAGTATTTTGAGGACCGCTTCAAGCGTCAGTACGAGTTCGTGCCCTTCGGCGCAGACGTTGAATATACGGGCGAAGGCGAAGCCGTTCTCGGCAGGCTGGGCCTGACGCCGGGTGAATACCTCCTGTTTGTTGGCCGCTTCATCCCGGACAAGGGCCTGCAATACCTTATACCCGCTTTCGAGCGGAGCGCGCTCGACAAGAAGCTGGTGCTGGTCGGTGGGAGCCCCAATCCCTCGGCCTTCGAAGCGGGTCTGCGCCAGACGCGCGATCCGCGGATTGTCTTTCCGGGCTATATCTATGGTGCCGAAACGCATGCGCTGATGCACAATTGTTTCGCGTATATCCAGCCCTCCGACGTCGAGGGGCTTTCGCCGGTGATTCTGGAAAGCTCGTTCCTCGGCGCTCCGGTGATCTGCAGCGATATCGAGCAGAACCAGTATATTCTCGGCGATACCGGTATCTACTTCAATAAGGGCGATGACGCCGATCTTCAGCGCGTACTGGAGGCCGCGATGGCCGATCCCGAGCAGCTCAAAGCGCGGGCCTCAGCGCAACGTGAGACCATCGTGGCACAGTTTTCATGGGACAAGGTCGTCGATGACCATGTCACCATCTTCCGCAAAAGTTGAACCCGCCACTTTCGGCTCGTGGCAGACCAAGTAAGTGCTAGGGCACTCTCAAGTTGCCGCTCGGCTGATTATCGGCCCCGAGGCGCGAGCGACGACGAATAGCGATCATCCCATGTTCCCGGCGCGCCACTTTGCCGGCAGCGGGTGCTGTCCTTTTTCAAACCGGATGCATCGGGCACGGCAGACGGCAACTCGATCAGGTCCCCGGCTTGCCAAGTACCGACGGTTGGTGGACCAACCGTGCTGTCCAGCAAGCGCACCAGCCCGTCGACATATTGTGCCCGTGCAGCCATACCGGTTGCGTTGATGGGCAGGACCGCCCCGGGCCCGTAATCGTCCCAGGCAAAGCCATTGAGCGCATTGCCATCGTCGACAAACCAGTCGCTGTCGTCGGAGGGGATGAGCACTCGCTTGTCGAAGGCTCCCTTGGAGCCTGTATCGCGGTAGACCTCCAGCATGGCCCAGCCGCGCGCCGCGACCGACTGGGCATTGAGCTTGAAGCCGGGGAGGGTCGACTGCCCGCTAAGCAACGGGCCACTTTGGGCGGTTTCACCCGAGACCGCCGCTAGCCCGATCAGCCGGACCGGATCGGCGAGTTGGCGCACATGGTAAGTGTTACCCGAGACGACGCTTGGGCCTTTGTAGGTTACCCCGGGGACACCGGCACCCGGCGTAAAGCTCTGCGCGAGAACGCCATGCCACGGTGCCGCGCGGCCGGGCATAATGCCCGAAACCTCGACCTTGCAATGCGAGATCGTTGATGGCGTTCTGGCCAGCATGTGTGCGTAATTGGTCCAGTCGGCGAAGAGGAAGTTGCGGTCGGTAAAGGCATGCGCGGCGTCGGTGCTCGAGCCGATCAGCGGTGCGTGGGCCTGGGTCCATTCGATCTGACCGGAAATGAAGATCGTGCGGCGATTGCCGCCATTCATCACCAGGGTCATGTTGGGTGACTGCAGGTCGATGTCCATGACCGGCACCTTGGCCCAGCCGGTGGTTCGTCCGAGCCGGTTCATCGGGTGAACGAAGTTCATATCGGTCACGCTCACGCGCCGATGGTTGAGATTGCCGTTCGCGACCGAGTTCTTGATGATGATCGGCGGGATTCCGAGGTTCCCATTCGTGACGAAACCATTGCTGATGGAAACGTCGGCACTGTCGACGATGATCTGGCCATCTTCGAGGTGCATTGTATCGACCGTCACGGCGCGGCTCGTGAAAAATGTATGGATGCCATTGATCAGCCCGGAAACTTTGCCGCCGGAACAGCACCCTAGAAACAGGCCCCTTGAGACGAGATTCTTGGTGAGGGTGTATCCGCTTGCAACCGTCGCGATCCGCACGCCGTCACCAAGGCCCGGCAAATTGATCAGGTAATAGGCGGGATCATCCGCGCGGTAGCCGCCATCGACATCTTCGATCACGGTGGCGTCCGAGTAGAGGAACGGCTTCTCGATCAAGGTCGAAACGCAGATGTGCTTGATCGACCGGAAGTGGAAAGTTCCCGCAAACCGGAAGCCCTTGATGCCGCGGGTCGGCAGACCGTCGATATGCATGTTGCTGATAGTGCCGCACAATCCGGGGTAGGCCAGCACCCAGTTGTTCGGGCTGCTCCATGCAATATTGAGCCAGAACAGAATGCCGTCGCGACAGTGCCCATTGGCCGCAAGCGAGACAGTGGTCCCGTCGGACGCGCGGAACACGCCGTCCGCCCGGGGCCGAAAGCGCAGCCCGTTGGATAGCCCAAGGCTCGTGGCCGTGCCGTCGAGACCAACGTTTTGCGGAACGTAGACGGAGCTTGCAAGGTAGACTGCGCCGCGCAATCCTTCGAAAGAAAGAACGCCGCCATTCGCGTTGGCCGCCATATGAGCCAGCAATGCGTTAAGGATCGGCGCTTGGTCGTCAGGTGTACCGATAGCGCCATTCGCTGCGTCGAACGCCGTGTGCGCGGTGACGCCCCACTCGGCAGCGTTTACGCGGCGCGTGATCGGCTTGCGCCAGATCGCTCCGCCGGCATCGGTGAAGGCCCAGCCATAGGTCGCTTCGTCGGTCGTCGGCGCGACCGTGCTCTTGAGGTATGTGCCCCGCCCGGCAACCGCAATCTCGGAGACGGTGCCGGTCGGGTCGTTGCGTCCCATGACGGCGCCGGTCAGTGCAGCGCTGGGCGACCGGTAGACCGAGTTCATCGGCGCTGCCGCCATCCAGGCCGCGCTTGCGCCCAGCACGCCGAATTGGCGCCGGCTCATTACTGCGGCGTTGTCGGCTTCTGTCGGTTCTTCACCCATTGGCCGTGCCTCGCGCGATAAGGTCAAGCCGCGAGGCTAGCGTGCGAACCGCGCGGCGCCAATGCCCAAATCAACGGACAAAGGTGATGCGCAGCAGCTTTCGTTTCAACGATTTGCGTGAAGCTGCTTTGCAGGCTTTTGCGTGAGTTTCGAGCCTTGATACCGCAGCCGTTGGACCGCCCGAAATGGACCTGCGAATTGTTGCCGCACTTGGAACAAAGGAAGTGGAATCGAGACTTCACTTGCGTGACGAAGGACGGAACGCAAGCATTCCGACCTTCGTCAGGTTATTGTGATCAGCCGCCCCACTTCATGACCTCTGCGGGCCCGATCCGGCGTTACACCAACTTTCGCACCTTCAACGTACCACTCGCCAGATCGATGGCAGCAGCCGTGGTGTTGATCAGGGTCACGGTCACGGTGTCCGCAGCCGTCACTTCGGCAACCATGCGCAAGCCGCCCAGCGCGAGCGAGAATGCAGCCACGACAATGTCGCCCAACACGGCGCCCGTCAGCGTAACCGTTGTTGACGTGGTGCCCGGCACACCGGCAGCCTGCGCAGCCACGCTCGGCGGATCCCAGGTCTTGCTTCCGCCCGCTGCTGTCAGCGTCGATACGGAGCGATCATCCCACGTCCCCGGCGTTCCGCCCGTTCGGCAGCGGGTGCCATCCTTCTTCATGCCATAGGCATCGGGGGCATTGGCCGGCAGTTCGATCAGATCCCCAGCCTGCCACGTGCCCACGGTCGGCGGGCCCACCGTGCTATCCAGCAGGCGGATGACCCCATCAAGATACTGCGTCCGAACGGTCATCCCGCTGCTGTTCGCTGTCAGCATCGAGGCCGAAGGGCCGTAGGTTTCCCAGGCAAAGCTGTTCAGGGCATTGCCATCATCCACGAACCAGTCAGCATTGTCGCACGGCACCAGCACGCGCTTGTCATAGTTGCCGGTATTGCCGGTATCGCGGTAGACCTCGAACATCACCCAGTTCTTGCAGGCAGCGCTGGTGTCGTTGAGCTTGAACCCCGGGAGTCCGGACGTCTGCCCGTTGACCAGCGCTGGCGTGGTCACCGTGGGGTTGGACAGGGGCGCGCGCCCGATCAACCGCACCGGATCCGAAAGCTGGCGGATGGCATAGCGGTTGCCAGCAGGCGCGGTCGGCCCCTTGTAGCTGATCCCGGTCGTGCCAGCCACGCCCGAGAAGGCTTGCAGCGTGATCCCGTTCCACGAAATGGCCCGGTTCTGCATAACGCCCGAGACCTGCACTTTCATGTTGGCAATCGTCGCAGATGCAGACGCCAGCATGTGCGCGTAAGCCTTCCAATCGGCGAGAAGGTAGTCGTTATCGGTCCACACATGCGTGGTATCGGTGCTCCGGCCGATCAGCGGTGCATGCGCCTGCGTCCAGTCGGTTTGCCCGGTGACGTAGATCGTGCGGCGGTTCCCCGCCCCCATGACAAGGGTCATGGCACCGGATTGCAAGTCGATATCCATGACGGGGGTGTTGGCCCACTGGGTCGTCAGCCCGAGCCGGTTTATCGGATGGATGAAGTTCACATTGTCGACGAATACCCGGCGCTTGTTGAGATTTGTTCCCGCAACGGAGTTCTTGATGACGAGGGGCGGTATCCCGAGGCTGCCATTGACGGCGAAGCCATCGCGGATCGATACGTCCGCGCTATCAACGATGATCTGGCCATCCTCCAGATGGAAGGTGTCCACGGTAATCGCGCGGCTTGTATAGAAGGTGTGGATGCCATTGATCAGGCCGGAAACTTTGCCGCCGGCACAGCTGCCGAGGTAAAGTCCGCTGCAGGTGTTCGAACCGGTCAGGGTATAGCCGGTCGCCACGGTTTCGATGCGCACACCATCGCCTAGCCCCGGCAGGTTGATCAGATAGTAGCTGGGATCGTCTGCGCGATACCCCCCATCGATGTCCGCGATCACGGTCGCGTCCGAATAGAGGAACGGCTTCTCGATCAGGGTCGAGACCTGAAAGTGCTTCAGCGACCGGAAGTGATAAGACCCGCCAAAGCGAAAGCCCTTGATGCCGCTGGTAGGTGTGCCGTCGATGTAGATATTCCGGATTGTGCCGCAAAGGCCCGGAAACGCCACCACCCAGTTGGCCGGATCGGTCCACTGGATGTTCAGCCAGAAGAGGACGCCGTCGCGGCAGTGCCCATTGCCCGCCAGAGAAACAGTGGACCCGGTGGCGGTGCGGAACACCCCATCCGCACGAGGGCGAAAGCGGAACCCGGTCGCGACGCCGAACCTAGTCGAAACGCCGTCCAGATCGATGTTGAGCGGGACATAAACCGAGCCGGCGAGGTAAGCGACTCCGCGCAGGCCTTCAAAGGAAAGGACGCCGCCGTTCGCATTGACCGCCATGTAGGCTGTCAGTGCGTTCAGAATGGGTGCCTGATCGACCGGCGGGCCGATTGGATTGCCGGACCCGTCGAAGGCCGTGTGTGCGGTGACGCCCCACTCTGCGGCGTTGACCCTCCGCGTGATCGGCTTGCGCCAGATCGTCCCGCCCCCATCGCTGAAGGCCCAGCCGTAGCTGGCTTCATCGCTGGTCGGCGCACCCGTGCTTTTCAGGTAGGTGCCCCGCCCGGTGATGAAGATCTGGGAGACGTTGCCAGAGGGATCGTTGATCCGCGCGATCGCTTCTGCCAAGGCCAAACCGGAGGCCTTGCTGCTAGATGCCATGGCCTGCGTGGCCACCAACCGTGCAAAAGTATCTGTCGGCATCGCTCAGCTCCCAGCACGGATCATGAAGGTGGAGCCGGCGCCCTGGCGCGCCCTCAGATAGCAACCACCCGGAAGGCGGAAGCGGCCAACGGTTGTGATGGTGGTCAGTGGAATGCCGGTTCGGTCCCAGAGCGTGCAATCGTTGTACGCAACGCCGTCGAAGCTGTCCTGAAAGACATAGGGCGTGGTGGGCGTGCCGATGACCTGAATTTCGACGTCCGGGTAGACCCGTGCGTTGAACGGAGTCGCCGGAACCCATGCAACCGGCATCACAATGGGCAGTGAGGTTACTTCGGCAAAGGTATCGTCGCCGATATCGACCAGTCGTTTCAGACGATTGCCAACAGAAATGTAGGTGCCATCGGTCATTGGTTGCTCCTCGCGAGTGTGGAGGCGACGGTCGCGAAGTGATCAACGTTCGCGGTGTCGTCGGTCGTAGGTCGAGCAGAAACGTGGGCCTGCATTCCCGCCGTCAGCGCCATATGTTCCCTATGTGTTCCAACAAGTCAACAAAAAACACCTATTTGGTTATCTCTTGATTTGACGCCTTTCACGAGAGGCCAAGCCCCGCACTGATGGCAACAATGCGCGTACCGCCCCGATGAGCCGCCTCTTCCGGTTGTCAGCTAGGACGTTCGGGGGGGATCGGTCTGCCGCATCATGTCCGGTGGTGTGGATCGGCGTGCAAAAGGAACCCGGTTAGCGGGGTGATCGGCGTCCAAAAGGGAACCACCATTCCGATGGTTTAGACAGCGGCCTGGATTTTCAGGTGGCGAGATCGGGATGTTGGTGGTGGAGACAGTTGTACGCA
>CAILIO010000388.1 GCA_903834285.1 uncultured Sphingomonadales bacterium
AGCAGAAGCAGAAGCAGAGCGGGAGAAAGATACTTCGGCACGCCCTTCGGTCGCGCCCACACCGATCGACCCTCCGCTTGACTTGATTCCCCCCGATGCTCCCCCGCCCGACACGTTCGCATGGTTGGCAGAATTCAAAGCCATCTACCCGCTGCGCGCCGGTCAGCAACCTTGGGTTCGGGCGAAAAAGGCCGCGAACGCCAGAATCGGGGAAGGCCATACGCCCACCGAATTCATCGAGGGCGCGAAGCGGTACGCGGCTTTCGTGAGAGCCACCGGCAAAGAGCGCACCGAATTCGTGCAGCAGGCCGCGACATTCCTCGGGCCATCGAAGCCGTTTCTTGAGGATTGGGAAGCGCCAGCAACGAAGGCTGAAATTCGATTCAACGCCAACGCTCAAGTCGCCCGCGACTGGGCAAACCACGAGACCCAATGAGACCCAATGACCGTCAGAAATTCGCCGCCATCGTGACCGGGTTTGCCGAGCTGAAAGGCAAAGCACTCAGCGCGGCCGCGCTCGACCTGTATTGGGCCGCGATGCAGCACTGGTCGATTGAGGATTTCACCGCTGCGGCCTCGCATTTGGTGTCAACGTGCGAATTCATGCCGACGCCCAAGAATTTCGAGGATCTTCGCAAGGCTGGGCGTCCGACCCCTGCCGAAGCATGGGTCAAGGCCGTGAACCACGCCGCATCGAGCGCCTACCGCAGAGGACCGACCGGCGATGCGTTGCTCGACAAGGCCGTCGCCGCCATCGGCGGATACGTCGCCATCGCCATGCACGACGAGGACACCCTGTTTTTTCTTGAGCGCCGGTTTGCAGAGGCATACGAGGGGATGCAGGACTCGGAACAGGTGCGTGCGGCGCTGCCGAACATCGCAGGGCCGACCCTCCTGCCGGTTCGCAACGCGCTGCCGAAGCTCGATGGCTGACAAGATCCAGATCTACAGCGACGAATGGTGGGCCGCTAGGGTGCAGGTCCTGCGGCAGACGTTCCCGCGCGGCCTGAGCGCAGAAAGCCGCCTGCAACTGACGATTGGGACACTGGGCAAAGACCGCTGCGACGCGCTCGAATACCGATGTGACGACAGTTACCGACTCGCATTCGACCAAGGGGGTGCATGGTGATGCAATCCGACTTTCTGAATCCCGCGACGATGTTCCCCGTGGAACGTCAGCGCGGCATCCGCAACGCAGCAGACAAGGCCGGCGACGGCTGGCTCGAGGACGCCGCGTTCTACCTGGGCAATTTCGCCCGCACGGTGGCGCAGGGCTGCGAATTTCTGGTGGAGGATGCAATCGCCGCCTGCCCGCATTCGCTGCGGCCAGAGAACCCGAAAGCGTGGGGGGCGGCTGCGCTCCGCGCCAAACGTGATGGTCGGATCGGCTACGCTACCCACCCGGACGGCGCGCGGAAGTTTTCCATCGGCAGGGTGAATGCCAGCCCTAAGCCGCTGTGGGTGGCAGCGTGAGGCACGCCTACAAGCGCGACGAGGCCGAGCCGGAAATCGTCAAGGCTTTGCTGCGTTGCGGCGCACTGGTCGAGCGCATGGACCGGCCCGTAGACCTGCTGGTGCGCTACGGGCTCCACGCAGACGGCCAGCCCCGCATCTGGCTGTTGGAGGTCAAGACCCCCGGAAACCACGCGGGAAGCTCCGGAGACGCCCGCCAAGCCGCTCAACGTGCGTTCTGCCAGTCATGGGCTGTCCCCATCGTCAAGACCGCTGAGGACGCCCTACGGGCCGTAGGGGCGATGTCATGACGCGCCGGCGCTCCCTCGATGACCGCCAAGTCGCGCTCTTGGCGCATGTGCTACGCGAGCGGGAGGACCTCCTGCGCCAACTGTATACCGTGCACCTCAAGAAGCTCGAGCAGCGGTTCGGCATTTCCCGCGCGACCTTGATCCGTTACGCAAAACTGAGCGGAATCAATCTTTCCCCCGGCTATCAAGGCGCCCGCGGCCCTAGGAGTTCCCCATGCGAGACGACGATTTCCGGTCGATCGACCGGCATTACCGACGCAGAACTGAGGCGCATCGCTGGAGCAGCGCGGACACAGTGATCGTCCTCATCCTGCTGGCGATCCTCATCGGCGTGTGGATGCGCTAGCCATGCCCCGAGGTCGCCCGCTGGCTCTCAGCCCCTATCGCCAGGCTGAACTGCGCGATGCCCTGCGTGAGCGCATTGCCAAGGTTCGTGACTTCACCGCTTTCGCGCAAAAGAATCTCGCGCAGGAATTCGGCATCAGCGAAAGCGCGCTCAAAGCATACGCCAAGCGCCTCGGCGTGCCATTGGTGCGCGGTGTAATTTCGGCGAAGTCGGGCCGAAATAAGCGTGTGGTGAGCGATATAGTCGAGGCTGGCTAGCGCCCTTCCTCCCCCTATGCGCCAGTCGTTAGCCCCGGTCACGCGGGGCTTTTTCCGGAGAGCGCATGCCGGTCCGCGAGAAAGGCGAAGCCCTCAGCAAGTTCATCGCCCGCTTCGTTGGTTCGAAGCGCGAGAAGCGCGAGTTTCCCAAGCTCAAGCAGCGCCTAGCTGTGGGCTACTCAGAGGCTCGGCAAGCCGCTCGAGGCGCGCGATGATCCAGCAGCAGACCCCCCGCATGCGCGGTACCGCAGCGGAGGCCATGCGCGGCTCCCGCGGCCAGCGATTCGGCGGCGAGACCTGCACCGTCATCGGCGACCACGAGACCCTACGCCCGCTGCGCGATACGCTGATTGTCGAGCCGCTCGATGTCATTTACTCGCGCTACCTGATCGTCCGCAACACGCACAAGCCGCTGCGTGGCCGCGTGCTCGCAGTCGGACCGGGGCACTACCCCAAGCGATATGACCATGCGGAGAAGCACAAGCGCACCAAGACCTGGGATTCCAAGCGGTTCCTCCCGACGGAAGTCAAGGTCGGCGATATTGTCGAGCTCGGCGGCAGTGAAATCGAGGGATACGCCTTCGAGGCCCACCTCTGGGGAGAGAAGCGAATCCTCGTCTGCACCGAACGCGACGTTGCAGGGGTGGTCGATCCCGA
>CAILIO010000389.1 GCA_903834285.1 uncultured Sphingomonadales bacterium
CTGAGGTACAACGTCCAGGATCTCGTGGTCAAGAAAGCAGCCGAGACGATACTGGTATTTACCTATATTTATTGGGTCCCCTACAAGAATTCGGGACTGCAACGCCAGCGGTCCCGACTGTTTCACCGGCCGAAACGCCCACGGTTCGCCGACCCAAATTCCGATAATCTTCTTATTATGCCCCTATATAGACATTTAGACTATGGCGCACTGCATATTGTAGCATGTACCAGACCATTCAGTTCGAGAATGGATCGTTTGATGAACTGCAATAAGATAATTAGTAAAGATAACGAAGATATTTTCTCGGATCGCCCCAATTCAACCCGGTGGTCACTTGGAGATGAGGCGCCTTGCGGGCAGCGCGTGTACATGCGCCCGTGCCAGAGCGAGGAGAGCAGCACCTTTGGCGAAGGCTCTCATCCGCTCGCCAGCGTTTGTCGGTCCGATCACGAAATGGTCTTTGTGGTGGAAGACGACGCAGCCCAGCGCGAAAGCATTGCCGAGACGGTTCAGAATCTGGGCTTTCCCGTAACCGCCTTCGCGAACGCAGACAAAATTCTGGCGGTGCTCCCGCAATACACGACCGGGTGCATACTGCTCGACATCCGCCTGCCCGGTCAGGACGGGGTGGCCGTGCAGGAGCGGATCAACCGTTCCAGCGCCGCGCTCCCGATCATATTCGTCTCAGGGACTCAGGATGTCGTGACGGTCGTCCACTGCATGAAGGCGGGGGCGTTTGATTTCCTGCAGAAACCCATTGGCGCAATCGCACTGCGCAGCGTCATCAATGCCGCCGTTGGCACTTCCCGGCGAAATCACTGCCGGCGTCAGAGCGAGGAACTGGCCCAGTCGATGATCGCATCGCTGACGCCGACCGAACTGCATGTTTCCCGCATGATTTCAAAAGGTTATCCGACAAAGATGATCGCCGCGGAAATGGGCCGGAGCGAAAACACCGTCAAGATCCACCGCCACCGCATCTTCACGAAGCTCAAAGTCAATTCGGCCGCGAGTGTGGCCAACATTACCCGGCATGCAGACGAGGCCTGAGCCGAAGGCCGGCGCACCCGGCTGCGCCGGCGTCATCGTCGGCCATGAACGCGCGGCTCCCCGGCGGACGCTGCTGCCGGGCCGGGGCTGAAATGCGCCGGTTGCGCCGGTCAGACGGGCTTGGCGGAGCGCAGCCCGGGCACGAACCGCGCGAAGGGCATGGCAGCAAGCCGCGCGCGGATCGGCGGGGGCATCTGGAGCAGCCCGACGCCCGTGGCAGTGACGCCAAGGACCATGGCTGCCGCCATCGAAGCAGCCCAACCATGAACCATATTGGCTATAAAGATAGCCACGATGATCAATCCCACCGGACCAGCCAGATTCGTCAGCGTGCGCCAGTTTCCGATCCCTGCCTTGCGCATCAGCGCGATACAGTCGATCGCACAGCGCAGCGAAAATGCAGCAGCGATGCCTGGCAGACCGAACTTGCTGCCAAGTCCGTACAGCAGGGCCAGATAGACCGGCAGCTCGCAGCAATGGAGCAAGGCTGTGAAGCGGGGATTGCCCCGCGCCTGAATGAACGCAAAGGGCACGTTCGCCAGCGCATTGATCCAGAAGCCCGCCAGGATGACCTGTGCGATGGTGATCGACGCGGGATTGAGCCGGTGGCCGAGCCACAGCCGCATCAACGGGTCGGACAGACAGATGATGCCGATCGTGATTGGCGCGAACATCTGGCCGAGGAAGATCGAGAACTGCTGGCAGGTCCCGCGCGAGACTTCACTGTCTTCGGCGGCAAAGCGGGGAAACAAGGCCTGAATCACCGCAATCGGCAGGATTTGCGTCCGGCTGGCGACGGAGAACGGGATGCTGTAGATCGCCACCGCCGCCGCGCCCTCGACCGAACCGATGATAAAGCGGTCGGCAAAGATCATCAGCGGGCTGATCAGCGCGGAGACCATGATCCAGACCCCGAAATTGGACAAACGCTTCACTTCCGCGAAGGAAGGCAGCGCGCGCTCACCGCTGAGGAAGGTGCGCCAGACGCCCCAGCTCAACATGAGAAGGCCGGAAAACCGTCCGATCAGCGCCGCGACGATGAGGTATTCGAGGTTGGTGCCAAAGAGATAGGCGGCGGCCAGCGGGAACAACTGCAAGCTGGTGTTGCTCACCAAGTTGGCAGCGGAAACCAGCTTGAATCGCTCGAGGCCGATCAGCGCGCCCGATGTGACCCCGATCAGCGCGACCAGCGGATTGCACAGCGCCAGCGCCCAGACCGAATTCATCAGTTCGGCACGCAGGCCGGGCTCGACCTTGAAGGGGCCTGCAAAAAAGTAGTTGGCGCTGAGATAGACAAGGCCGCCGCCGATCACGCCGAAAACCGCGATGCTGGCGATCGCGGACCAGACCACGTCGGCCATGTCCGCGCGCGATGCGTTCGTCATCGACGAAATGCGCTGCGTGATCGCGCGGCCGATTCCAAAGTCGGCCTGCCCGAAATAGCCCAGCAGCAACCAGGCGATGGCCAGTGCCCCATAGCGCTCCTCGCCGATCTTGCCGATGTACAGGGGCACCGTGCCCACGCTGACAACGATGGGCAGCGCCACGCCGAGCAGGCTGTAGAGGCTGTTCCGAACGAGCTTCACAGGCCGGCATCCAAAGCTGTGCCTGCAGTCCTGCGCCGTGCGTCGATGCGGTGGCGACCCGGCGTTCGCGGATCCAATATCCTGCGTGTGTTCAAAGGGAAAATTCCTGTGGCAATTGTCCAGACGGACGATAGTGGCTGCTTGCCAGATTGGTTATGCATGCGGGTGCGCGCGCGAAGTGGCACGGCTCCCCGATGTCCGGCCGACGGGCATACGGGTCGGACGCATTCTGCGCGGCTCAGGACCGGCTACGGCAGCAATCTTAGACGAGAGAGATTTCATAAATGAGTGGTCCTGTGCGTGCCTTCGTCAAGCGTGTCGTTCCGATCCGCGCCAAGCAATTTTTGTTCGGTCTGCGTGCCGTGGCCGGGAACCCACCGATCGATGAGGTCGTGGTGGCCGATTGGCAGTTTGCGACGGATCCCTGTGTCGGGCGTCGGCTCAATCTCGTCATTCCGAACCTAGCCGCCAGTTCGGCTTTTGGCGGGGTCGTGACCGGGCTCGACATCTTTCTGCAACTGGCGAAGCAATTGCGAGAGACGGTGCCGCTGGCCATCCGGGTGATCTACTCCGATCCCGATCGCGAGACGGACAGCTCCATCTTTCTCAAGGCGGCGGAAAAGGCTGGCCTCGGCAAAGCCCGGTTGTCGTTTCTTTCGGTCACTCGCAGCAACCAGACGATCCCGGTACGGCAACGGGATCTCTTCGTCACGTATAACTGGTGGACCACGCTCAATACTCAGGCCCTGCTCGATGCGCAGGCGCGCCATTATGGCCAGCCGGTTGCACCGCTTGTCTACCTGATCCAGGAGTACGAACCGCATATGATGCCGTTCTCCTCGGCACACATGCTTGCGCGTGAGGCTTATGACACCCCGCCGCGGCTGTGGGGAGTGTTCAACAGTTCGAACCTGCACGACTACTTCAGATTGCTCGGCCACGGCACCGAGCGCGCCTTTGTGTTCGAACCCGTGATCAACGAGCGGCTGCGCTCCTATCTGGATCAGGTCGCCACCAGCCAGCGGACAAAGCGCATCCTCGTCTATGGTCGGCCTGCTATTCCGCGCAACTGCTTTCCGGCGCTCATTCGGGGATTGCGGCATTGGGTCGAGACGGATCCCTGCGCGGCCGACTGGGAAATTGTTTCGGCCGGGATGGCCCACAGGCCGATTCCGCTCGGCAAGGGCCAGAAGGTGGTGTCCGTCGGCAAGCTTTCGCTTGATGACTATGCCCGGATGCTGCTGTCGAGTTCCGTTGGCGTGAGCCTGCAGGCATCGCCGCACCCCAGCTATCCGCCGCTGGAAATGGCACACATGGGCGTCCGCACCATCACCAACGCGTACACTTCCAAGGATCTCACCGGATTTCACCCGAACCTCATCAGTGTCCGCTCGATCACGGCGGGCGGACTGAGCGCGGCGCTGACTCAGGCTTGCAGTATGTGGGGCGCAGCGCCAGATACTTATGCCGACCCGGGCTATGTGCGTACGCAGACCTACCCTTTCCTGAGCGATCTGGCCGCGGAACTTATCGCAGAATTTCCACCGGGCTGACCTTGCCGGCGATGCGCCTTCAATAGGCCTTCTGGTGGACCACCACGCGCACGGTGGCGGCGATGATCGCGATGTCGCCCCAGAGGCTCCAGTTGCGGACGTAATCGAGATCGCATTGGAGGCGGAGCAACAGATCCTCTTCGGTGTCGGTCGCGCCGCGCAGTCCCCGCACTTGCGCCAGTCCGGTCAGTCCAGGCTTGAGCGCATGGCGCTGCCAGTACCGCTGGTCCACTTCCCAGAACAGCTGCCCGCCTGCGCGTGATCCCACGGCATGGGGGCGGGGGCCGACCAAGCTCATGTCGCCCAGCAGCACGTTGAACAGCTGCGGCAACTCGTCGATGCTGGTCCGGCGGATCACGCGCCCGATCCGGGTCAGCCGGTCATCGTTGATGCCCGTCGGTCGCGTCCCCGCTGCATCGAGCCGGTCCACCTTCATCGACCGGAACTTGTACATGCGGAAGAAGCGGTTGTTCCGCCCTGTCCGCTGCTGGACGAACAGGACAGGGCCGCCGTCCTCAAGCTTGATCAGCAGCGCGGTCATCGCAAGGACGGGCGCCAGCGGCACCAGCGCGGCCATGGCAAATGCCAGATCGAACGCGCGCTTCATCATCCGCTGCTGCATGGCAAGCGGCGGAAGCGAGACAATCAGCGAGGAATAGGAACGCGCCTTGTAGATTCCCGCCGCGCCGAGCCGATAGGCCTGATCGTCGATGAACTCGCCCTGGATGTTGAGACTCCGCATGATGAGCGACCAGAACGGGCGCCGATCGGGCGGACAGGCCACCACGACCCGGTCCATGTTCATCAGAGAGCCACCGATCACGTGCATCGCTTCCGGATCGTTGGAGTGCAACAGCGCCGCGCTGCGCTCCATGTCGATGCTGAAATGGCGATGGCGGATCTCGGGCAATTCTGCGCCGTCGCGGACATAGAGCACGTTCGCCAGGGGCAAGAGCCCCCGCCGGCGCAGCACAGCATCGGCAAGAATGCGGACGCCCATGAGGAATGCCGACCCATAGACCAGCATCAACAGGGCATGTCCGCGCGAGCTATAGGCGGAGGACTTCGCCAGATAGTTCATCAAGATGATGATCAACTCGGTCGAGAGCAGAATGCGGATCGCCGACCATGATCGCGCACCCAAACTCTCGATGTGAAGATAATTGTAGAGCCTGTTATGGACCGCGAAGCCCAGATAGATCGTCAGGCAGATGGCAAAGCGGTTCAGATATTGCGCTTCGCCAGCCGGGTTCCTGAACACGAAATTGGCAACCGAGTTCGCGGCGAACAACGCGATGGCATCCAGCGCCATCAGGCCCAGATAGAACCGGAAGCGGAGCGCATCCAAAGATCGCGCCTCGGACGGCGACAAGGAAGGTATCGGATGTGACATTTGGGGCCTGGTTGGCATCGCGCAATCAAGGCGGCGGGCCGAATGATCGGGCCGCAGCGAGCACGTGTTGCGTGTCTGGGCGAGGCCGGTGGTGGGTCTGAAGCGCCCTAAGGCTGCGCGGCGTTCAGCCAGTCCACCATCTGATCGTTGCCGAGGTAGCCGCGCGCCACGGCGCCATCAGTGCGGACAAGGACCGGGACTTCGGTAAGGCCGTGGCTTGCCGCGAAGGCCTCATTACGGTCCAGACCGGACGTATCACACTTGCCTGCTGGTATGGGTACCCGTGTGTAGACATCACGCATGGCTTTGACCCGGTCGGGCGCGCAGATCACGGCGTTCGCAAGCTCGCGTGAGCCCAGGAGCGATATGGGATACTCGATCACATGGACCCCGAGCTCGGTCAGCTGGGCCACCATCGCGCGGCTATAGGGGCACCGATAATCGGTGAAGATCGCCACGGGCGGCTCGTCCTGCGGGCCCCACTCTACCGCTCCCGCCGTGGAGAGTCCCTCCAAAGAGAGCTGTTCGATCGCGCCCCCAGCGTCTTCTGGTCGAGCAGCACGGACAACGTCTGCGGGAAGCCAGCCCATCACCAAGGCGGCAACGCACCAACGCCGCGTGATCCTCGCATCTCTCAGCGGAGCAAAGCGCGAGGGGCTTGTTGGGAAGCCCACACCCACGCCAGTATCCTTCCTTCGGCCGACCGATCAGGCCGGAGCCGTTACAGACCAGCCGGTTCGTCCAGGCCGCCCTCTGCGTCCTTGCGCTTCACCGCGATGAAGGCGAGGCCCAGCAGGAGCAAGCCAAGCGGCAAGACGCCGCCATTGATTTCCGGCACGCCCTTGAACGAAGAAACTTCAAGCTGCGCGGAGTTCAACAGCGCATTGTTGGTGGTACCGATCAGCAGGAACGACAGTGTCTGACCCAAACCGACGTTCACCGTCGTGTGGCCGGCCACCGGCGCAAGCGAAGTGGCGCTCTGCGTCAGCAGTGTCTGAGTGCCATCGATCACGACGTACGCCTCTGCGCCTGACGATGACTGACCACTAACAAGCCAATCGAACGCGAAGGGACCAGCCTGCGTCGCAGTCCAAGTTATCTGCGTTGTGACGGTCTTGAGCGCCTTCAAGCTTAGGGCACCGTAGCCCGAACCGTCGATGTTGTAGTTGCTACCGCCGACGGTATAGCCCGAAGGGGCATTCGTATTGGCACCAGTGGTGGCGTTGAAGCCATCAGTCACAGCCTGCGCCGAGGCCGTCGCCGCCGCAGCATTTTTGACTGACGTGCTCCCAGATGTCTGCGCTTTGACATTGGTCGTGATGTTTGCCGTTGTAAATGTCGAGGAGGTAAATTTGTTAATATCGAACGTAGCGTGGCAGAAATTCGTTGCCGAGCTCGAAATGCAGCCAACGGCTGCAGCCGGCGAAGCCGACAACAGAAAACCTGTGCTGGCTGCAAGCGCGAGAATCGCGGATTTCATTTTGCTCATGACATGGACTCTCATGTGAATTTGAACCTCTTTACCACGTGCGCAGGGCATAGCCACCGGCTTAAACCGAATATGTATTAGAGTAGTACGTTCGTACTACGCGAACGACCGCAAGGCTCCGGGCATGAACGGACACCCTAAAGATAAGACCACTGGCTCAAACTCAAGGCGTGCAGGCAGAGCAGCAAATTGCTGCACGCATGCGCCAGAACCGCATCGCGGCAGGATCGCCGTCGCCAAAAAACCAGCCCGAAGATCATCCCGGCTACCATGCCTGCGAGCACACCGCTGTGCAAAGCGCCGAACGCAATGGCACCGAGCAGCAGCGCCATCGGCGCCAGCAGCCCCCGCGCAACGTGCTTGTCGAGCGCACGCATGGTCAAGGGCACGAGAAGGGCGCGGAATGTCAGTTCCTCGGCGATCGGGACCACCAGGATCGACCCGGCAAAGCGGGCCAGCAACCAGATCGTCGCCACCAGCGGCGGCGCGCCGAACAGCGTCTCGGCAAATTGATCCGAAGCATCGACGTTCGCCGGGACCAGCATGATCCATAGCCAGTACACCAGCACCCCCGCGCCGATCGGAATCAGCGAGATCGCCCAGTCCGGCTCGCTGTCCGGCAAGCGCAACCGGATCAGCAGCACCGCGCCGATCAGCGCCGGAACGGGATAGAGCCAGTTGAACGAACCGCTGAACAGACCGCACAGCAGCGTAGCCGCGACCATCGCGCTTAGCGGGTAGGCGAGCCGCATCGGTGGGACCACCGGCAGATCGATACGCGGCGAAATTGCGGCCATCGCAGTGCCATCAGCCCGGGCGCCGTACCGGCGCATCGCAAGGAAGAACACACTCGAAATGCACACGAACGAGACGACGCCGAAGTTCGCATGGAAGCCGTTTTCAGCGACTTCGGGTGACCAGAAATCGCCAATGTAGAACAGCACGGCCAGCCGCACCGCGTTGGCAAGAAACGCGCAGCATACGGCGAGCCCGACCAGCAGCAGGGCCAACCCGATCCGCAGCCGCTGGCGCTCCATGGCGACCGCAGCCAGCAGCAGGCCCGCTGTCAACATCATTCCTTCGAGGCCCGAGCACCCGGGAAATATGAACGCATTGAAGGTGCCGGCGCGGTACACCGGAATGCCATCGCCGGCGATTTTGACGAAATGGATGGGATGCCCCAGCCCCGCGCTGATCAACGACGTGAGGGCCATTGTCGCCTGCGTGAACACGCTTGAGCTCGGGTAGTCGGAGTGTTCGAACACGCGCCAACCGACGTAACACAGCAGAACGAGCGCCCCGAGCGCGCCGGTCCGGCGCCGGACGGGGCGCGCCAATGCGTTCCAGCCGGGCAGGAGCAAGGCAAAGCCCGTTGCCAGATAACCCGCCCACAGCAGGGGCGCGGCAGCGTAATAGAGCAGCCAGGCGTCAGGCCCCCGCGCCGCCACCACCACAAGTTGCGGCGCGGCGGCCACGGCCACGAAATTGACCACGGCCAGCGCGAAATGCGCCGCGATGACGCGAGCCGATGGCCCCCTCGCCCACGCTTCCCACAAGTCCTGCCGGTGGAGCGCAAAGCAGTGCGCCAGAACCGCGACGCCCGCCAAAAGCACGCCGCGCACGGCAACCGGCAACCATGCAGCAAACGCAATAAGCACCAGCTTCGACTGGTCGGCACCCTGGAACTGCTGGCTGGCGACAAACCCGCTCAGACCCAGGATCAGCAGCTGCATGATGGTCGTGAGAAGGCGCGCCGAAACGATCGTACCGCGCGCTTTCACATCGACGTCCGCTGGCAGCAAGGCCTCGGCGTCTTGGCCCTCTTTGCGCAGCGCCGCCTTCTTCCGTGGCATCGACACAGCATCTGCCGCGGAAAGCGGAACCGGTCCGGCGCCTGCCTTCTTGCGCGGCACTTTGACTGCAGCATCGCCGCTGGCGAACATGCTGGCGCGGCCCAGCTTCTTGGGCGTGACGACCTGCACCGCGTCGCCCACCGGCAGGGCCTTGTCCTGAGACGGGCGTCTTCTCTGCCTTCGCGAAAACATTAGCCCAGCGCCAACGTGATGAACGCGTTCAACCCGCAGGCCAGCAGCAATCCCGTCGCGGCGAACCGCAACTGCGCGGCAAGCTGGCGCATCGGCGGCGCGAAGCGCCAAAGGGCATAGCAGACAGCCAGCACAAGGAAGCTGCCGCCTGCGACCGCCGCGAAATCGTGGTCGAATTCCAAGAAAGACGTGTAGGCCAGCGCCCACCCGACTTGAGCGCCGATCACCACGATCACCGCTACGGCCGTGGCGCGCTGCGTGATGCGGAGGAAGCGCCATGTCTCAAGCCGCTCGTTCAGCTGCGCGAAGCCCTTGCGCCGAATGTTACCCTCAACCGGGTCCGCCTGCGGCTTGAACAGGTACCAGACAGTCCATGCCGCCGACAGCAGCAAGAGCGAGATCTGCAGGATCCAGATCGCCCGATTGATCCCGCCCGCCTTCAGAAAAGGGGGCAGCGCCCAGGCCTTGGCCGCGGATTTGGCGACCGCAGGATCACGAAATTCGATCGCCGCGCGCTTCAATAAGCCGCCGTGCAGTGCGGATGCGACACGGGCCCGCTTCTGGGCCAGCAGCGTCTCCTCGATCGAGGACCGGCCGAAGCGGGGATCGACAGGATCGGCCACCACCTCGTGCAGGACCACGAACGAGCATAAATTGGTCCGGCATTCGACATGCACGCGCCGCCGGGTGGCCGCCATCTGCTCCAGCACTTTCATCAGCTCCGGATCGATCTGCTCGGTTCCGTTCCACCGGTTGAGCATCACCGTCGAGAAGCTGTTGACCCGCGCCCAGTCAAAGGCATCGGCCATCGCGGCGGTGCCAATTTCGCTCATCCCGCCAATCGCGGCAGCCTTGGACTGCAGAATTGAAAGCAGGTCCGGCCTATCCGCAGTCACAACCACTTCGTGATAATGCCAGGCCTGCCGTTTGCTGAAGAACTGCGGGTTTGCAGCGATGAACCGATCGACCTCGCCCGGCGCCAGCGAGATCGCCGCAGTGCTGGACTCCTCGAAAATGCCCAGCAACCGCTTGCGCCGTTCCTGGTCGACGACCGTCGCCAGCTCGCTGCCAGCCGTCAGCGAACCGCGCATGACGTGCTCGGCCGCGATTTCGACGGTAAGCTGGCGCAGCGCTTCCAGACGTGCCTGCGCGGAATCGATCGGCTGGAAGCGCAGCGTATCATCGTTGCGCATGCGCCAGTCGATATCACCCTTCCTGATATCAACGCCATCGACGGTGGCGACCACGTCTCCTGCAACGGCAACCGCAGGCGCTGCCATCGCAAACATAGCGAACACGGCGATCAAGAGCCGGACATTGCGCATCAATCATTCACTCCGGTGTACGGGCTACGAGCCGTCACGTGTGCGATCGCCATCGGGCAGATCAGGCGTCGAGGTGATTTCGTCCGCAGGCTCCCCCTCGGATTCGGAGCCGGCCCCCCGGCTGCGACGGCGCCGCCTTCGCTTGGCCATCTTGACGCCGCATCGGCCGCAACGCGGCCACTTCTCGCCACTGGCATAGACCACGGACCGGCTCGCCTTGTGCCCCAGGACGAGGCAGATCAAAGAAAGGATCCGCTTCCACAGGGCTCCGCCACGATCGCGAAGCGAGTAGCCGCGTCGACGACGCCTGTTTCTTGACGCCATCGTTTACCCCGCGTTTCCGCTCAATGCCGCTTCTTGGCGACGCAGTAGTAGCCGCCCCCCACGAACTTCTCGCCATTCAAGGCGATGGCCGCGGAATGGTAGCCTTCTGCGCGGAACGTTTGCTTGTCGTTGTCAAGGGTCGCGCATGTCGCTTCGGCATGAACCTCATCGCCGGCCTTGATCGGACCGAAACTGCCCACGTTGGTCCACGTTGGAATATCGTGCTTGTCCTTGACAATCCGGGGGGCCATCGCACCTTCGACGCCGCCGGGATGCGGCGCAGTCACACATCCAGCGAGATTTGCCGCCGCGAAAACACACAATACTTTTTTGTACATATTCACCTCTTTCTTGTGATATTTGAAATTTATCGGGAGATTTTTTATTAAATTTCGATGATGCCCAAGCACCTACTCAAACATTCAGCGTAGCTATTCAGGCGGCCGGGGCTTCCGGCATCAGACCAAGGCGCTGGCCGCTGTAGGTTCCCCGCAGCGGCTCCCACCACCACTGGTTCTCGAGGTACCAGCGCACCGTCTGCTCGATGCCGCTGTCAAAATCGTGCCTCGCACGCCACCCCAGCTCCGTTTCCAGCCGGCTGGCGTCGATGGCATAGCGGGCGTCATGGCCGGGGCGATCGCGCACGAAAGCGATGAGATCCGCATAGGAAGTGCTGGCTGGGACCAGCGCATCAAGCACGTCGCAGATGCGGTGCACGACATCGATGTTCCGTCGCTCGTTGCGGCCGCCGACGTTGTAGGTCCCGCCGATCTGCCCCTGCTCCGCAATGAGATCGAGCGCGCGGACGTGGTCATCGACATGGAGCCAGTCCCGCACGTTCTCGCCCTTGCCGTAGATCGGCAGCGGCCGCCCTTCGAGCGCGTTGAGGATCGTCAGCGGGATCAACTTCTCGGGGAACTGGTAGGGGCCGTAGTTGTTCGAGCAATTCGACACGACGACAGGCAGGCCGTATGTTGCCGACCACGCCTTCGCGAGGTGGTCGGATGCGGCCTTGGATGCGGAGTATGGCGAACTCGGATCGTACGGCGTGTCCTCGCGAAACAGGCCCTCCTCGCCAAGCGAACCGTAGACCTCATCGGTCGAGACGTGGAGGAAGCGGAACCGCCCCGCCTCGTCCGGCCCGAGAGACGCAAGATAGTGACGCGACGCCTCGAGCAGCGTGAACGTCCCGATGATGTTCGTGTCGATGAAGGCCCGCGCGCCGGTGATCGACCGGTCGACATGGCTTTCTGCTGCAAGGTGCATGACCCGCTGCGGCTTGAAGTCCGCGAGAGCGCGCTCCATGGCTGCAGCGTCGCAGATGTCGGCATGCAGGAAACTGTGGCTCCCATGCCCCGCCACTGCCTTAAGCGACTGCTCGTTGCCCGCATAAGTCAGGGCGTCGATGGTCAGGACAGTATAGCCGCGCTCCGCAACGAGATATCGGACAAGCGCCGAGCCAATGAAGCCGGCACCGCCGGTAACGATCACGCGCATGTTCTGTCCTGCATCCTCCAGGGGGTCGAAAAGTTGGCGCACCTTGGCAGCGCCAGGTCCTTCGCCGAGTGCGCCAGACGATCAGAGCAGTCAGGCGACGGCGGTGTCCGGATCACCCCGGGCCGCGCCGCTGCCAGTTTGGACGTCATGGCAGCCACAGAGAAAGTGATGGCCACCCGAAGGTGGCCATCACGATCTGGAGGTCAGTTGCTCTTCGGAACCGCGATGGCGAAGCCACCTGCAATGCCAGCACCGGCGATGGCCGGGATCGCGCCCAACAGTGGGGCGCTTCCACCCACCGCGGCACCCACCGCGGCGGCTCCGGCGCCTGACGCCGCACCACCAGCGCCCGCTGCACCCGCAGCACCCGCAGCGCCAGCTGAACCGGACGAACCGGTTGCTGCAGCGCCCCCGACCGCACCGCCGACAACGCCGGCCGCGCCGGCAGCACCAGCTGCACCGGTCGATCCAACAGCGCCTGTTGCCTCAGGCGTCATTGCGGCAGGCGATGTCGGCTGCTGGCCGATCTTGGGCAGCGTCTTGTGGCCAACACAGCGTGCGCCGTCGGCAAGACCCGAAACTACGGCATGTGCGCCAGCCCGCATGAGACGGTGCTTGATGTGGTGGCGAATGATGGATTTCCCAGCCGCATGACCGGTAGCCGCATGACCGGCCCCCGCATGGCCAGTCGCCGCATGGCCAGTCGCCGCGTGATGCACAGCAGAACTCCGCGCTGCCACTTTGCGCTTCACGCCGTGACGAGCGATCCGCTTGTGGCCAGGCGCCTTGTGCCTCGCCTTCACGGCGCGCTTCGCTGCGGACTGCGGCGTACACTCGCTTGAGTCGCCGCTCGAAACAACCATATCTTGCGCAAATGCAATTTCGGCAGGCGCCGTAACCACTGACATGGCGATGAGCACAGCGGACATGAATACTCTCATGGCTTGTTCCTTCTATTGATTTTTTGATCGGGTGGATTATCGTATTAAGTAATCGCGCGCGCAGCAGTTTGCGGAAAGCCTGGTTCAGGTGCTGCGGATGCTATTCCGGGCCATCTCGCGCCAGGCTCTGAGACAGGACACCGTGTTCAAGAGGATGAGCGCAGTGAGCCCGCCCTCCAGCAGATGATTGACGTGCAATCGCCCCACCGATGCGAACAGGATCTCGTCGATCTGATGCAGCGAGACCGCGCGGATGGCGTCGAGGCCCAGTAGCATGAGGCCCAGCCAGCGAATTCGCCGCATGGCGGCCGGCAAGCGGCGGCGATTCTGCCAGCCGCGGACGATCAAGACGAGGCCAAAGACCGCCAGCACCAGGATCGCAACCTGTAGCTCCCTCCGCGCGCCGTAGCTGTCGTTCATGTTGGCGATTACGCGCATCGCGTTGTCGACCCGCTCATCAAGATGGAGCGCCTTCTCCACCGCAAGCGCCGCAAACAGCAGCGCCTGGAACAGCCACAGCCGCCGGCCTGGCGCTCTGCGATGCCTCGGCGCCTGCCTCCATGCAAAGAGCATGACCACGCAAGCGAACACATCGCCCATGCATCCTGCGATCATCAGCATCGGGTCTGGCTCAGCTTCGTCCAACCAGCCGCTGGGCAAGCGCGATGGCGCCGCCGCAAACCGACCGGAAAGGCGCGCCGATCAACCGGTCGCAGAGGAGGGCGGTGCGCGAGACGGGCCTGATGCTCACGCCCTGATCGAGCGAAAACGCCCGGAGCGCCGCGTGATCGCCCACCCGCGGGCCCATGACCCGGTTCGGCGGACACAGGCATTGCACAACTTGCAGCCAGGCCGGCGCGCCCTGCACTAGCCGCACGCTCCGATGGCCCGTGGGCGCGTCCTGTGCCGCCGCCCAGATAGCCTTGAACGGGCGATTGCCGTCTTCGACGATTGTCGAGACGCCTTTGCTCGTCGCGCTTGCTGGATAGACCTTGCCATCCTTGAATGCGAGGCCATTGCGAAAACTGACGACGGAGTTCGTCGGCGTGCATGCTGCTTCCTTCTGCGTCCGTTCGATAAAGTTGCGGGCCACGGCGTGCTCGATGTCGATCCATGTCGTGAGCACGATGTCCGCTGCGGGATCAGTGCGTTTCGCCACATCGCGCGCAACCAGTGCTGGGGTGAACGGAGTCACGAACCGCGCCTCGAAATCGACCCAGAGTTTGGCCCGGCCGATGCGTTCGTAGTAGGGCACGGGGGTCGCCTCATCGAAATACACTAGCCAATGAAATGGCGTGATGGTCTGTCCGGCCATGCTCGGCAGGCAGAACGTTTCAAACAGGTCGAACCTGCGATCGAGCCAGCCCGGCGCTGTGCGTTTCCGGACCGGTCGCCCATCGGCTGCCAGGTCGAAACGCGTAATGACGAAGTGCTGAACCATCGATTTTAGTGAGCGGCGCCGCACCCAAGTCGCTTGGCCCAATATCCGCCAGCGTAGCCGTTCATCCACTGGGCTGGACGAACGGCGACCGTGCTGTAGGCCCCGCCAATCCTGCGGGCAGAGGCCCAGACGCGGCCGGTCAGGCATCCCAGCGCGTAGCGCTCGACTGCAACCAGCCACCAGAGCAAGACACCTGCCCAGGCCTTGGGCCATGCCCAATGCTTGTGCATGAAATGGGACAGGCCCGCCGCCTGATAGAGCATGCGCGACGGGGAGTGGCTGTTGCCGCTTCCGGCGAAGTGGGTCGCGGTGGCGAAGGGCGTCCTCCACGCCCGCTTCCCTGCATAACGCGCCCGCAGGAAGAAGTCGGTTTCCTCGCAATAGAGAAAGTAGCCCTCGTCAAATCCTCCGAGTTCCTGCCAGGAAGACTGCGGGATCATGGCGAGACCGCCCATGATGACCTCCACCTCGCTTACGCCAGAACCGATGGTCCGCGCAGGATCGGCCCCCCGCTCGCCAAGGAACAGCAGGCGCCTCGCCAAGGTCCGCAAGCGCGGAAAACCGAGGTGATTGGATGCGTCGGCGGCGCCGCTTTCGTCGAGCGTCATCCCGCCCCAGCCTGCACCATCCGGCTTCTCACGGCTCAGTGCGACCAGATGGAGAATTGCATCCGGCGAAAGCACCATGTCTGGATTCAGCACGAGCAGCAAAGGCGCCCTTGCATGCCGCGCAAGTTCGTTGTTCCCCGCGCCGAAGCCGATGTTCCCGCGGGTGGCCACCACCCTCACCTCGGGAAACGTCGCGCCGACAAAGCGTGCCGTGCTGCCGTCACCGTTGTCGATCAACAGCACTTCGACCGCGATGCCCGGTGCCGCATGCGGGATCGCACCAATGCAGCGGCCAATGTGCTCCAGCGAATTGTAGGCGACGATCAGAACGCTGACCTCCGGACCATCGCCTCTTGCGCCGGCAGGGGCTTCGCCCATCATGGATGGGCCGCCGTCCGCCGTGCCGGATCAGGGAGATTGTGCACGCTTTCACCCAGCGAGACCGTGCAGCCGATCAGGAAGTAGTACCAGGCCTGCGTCACGCCCCAGAACGTCACCGTGAAGGCCATCAGGGTCATCATCGAGATGCCGATGATGAAGCCAAGCATGATCCTGCGATCGCCCGTATTGAACCTGTTCATGTTTCGGCCTGCCACGATCGCCGCGATGACCGCGATCGAAACGCGCAGCAAAGACTCGGGAACGCCGTAAGTGATCGCCAGATAGAGCCAGTAATTGTCGATCGATTCCGTCATCCAGTACGGCCGCGACCAATCCTCCAGCCCCAGACCGAACCAGGGGTGACGATAGACGTTCTCGAGCCCGTACTGCCAGATCAGCGTGCGGTAATAGGCAGTCCACTTGTCGAGCGTCAGGTAATTGACGATGATTTTGACGACGCCGCCCGGGGTAAACAATTGCACGCCGGTCAATCCGGCGATGAGAGCGCCCATAAAGCCGTTCCATGAGATAACCGGTACGCGCTCCCTGACAACTTCGAATGCCACCAGAAAAAGACACAAGATGATTGCGATCAGAACCGAAGAACTGATCGTGAAGATCGCCGTGAATGCCCCAACCACGCCAATAAGGCGCGCCCGGATAGGGATATTGGAAAGCAGGAAAATCGGCAGAAGGCTCGCCAGTTGCAGGCCTCCGAGGATGGGGTGCGGAAATGGCCCTGTCCCGCGCAGGAGACCGAGCCGGCCACTGTTCATGTCCGTAATCGCGCTGACGGGCTGTCCGGTCAGCCGGGATACGAACGGCTGCACGATGTAGTGCCCCGACAGCGTCTCAAACGCGACCATGGAGCCTGCCAGCAAAAATGCCGGCCCGAGCTTTACCAGCAACTCGCGCGCCCGGGCGATCGATGTAAGCCGGCTGCGCGCAACGAAGTAAGTCAGGCCAAGATCGATGATCGAGGCGCCTCCGTTGGCGGCCGCCTTGGCGATGCCGATGGTGACCAGCTGCGACGCAAACAGCCAGGCAAGTGCCGCCACAACAAGGGTATCGGTAAGCTTCGAAACGATGGTCTGGTTTTTGTAGGCAGAGATGATCGACGGAATGAGCAGCAGAAGGATGATACGAAAGACAAAAAATTTGAGACCCAGAAAAAAGAATGAGACTTGCTCTGGAACGCAAAACGAGTAAGCTAACAGGACCAATGGCCAGTCGGAAGTTTTCTTCGTTTCTATTGCTGACAAATTATTCATTTTATTTTAAAACTCATGGCTTACTGCACGGCGGCATCGGCGGAAATTTCTCTTCCAATTTAAACGCTACTGCGCCTGCGCAATCTATGCTGCGGCCACTCGTACTGCCGCACGTTCGTTGCTTGGGATCACCGCGCTGCGCAGACCGTGCTCAAAGGAACGGGCGATCTCGTCCCGCGTGTAACGATCCGCTGCGCCAGACGTCTGCCATCTGGCGAGGTCTGCTTTGAGCGAAGCCTCGTCCCGTCTCAGGCGGAGCATCCCCTCGGCGATGGCCTCGGGGTCCAGGGGATCGACAGCGATGGCAAATGGTTCGTCCTCAAAGCACCCGCTGATCGCTCGTCCGGCGGGATAGACAACGGGCGCGCCGCAAAACAGCGCCTCGATGAATACCATACCGAAGCTTTCGCGCAGGCTCGGCAGTACAAAGCCTGCAGAACCGTTGTACGCCGCCGGCATGGCCGAGTTCGGCAAGGCCCCTGCCAGCATGATCCCCGGCGCGCGCCCCGCGATCCGTTCGACTTGGGCCGCTTGACGCGCACTGCCGCCACCGATCACCGCGAGCTCCAGCTTGCCATCGTGCCGCCTCGCAGACTTCACGGCGCGCACCAGCCCAGCGAAGTTCTTCAGCCGGTGGTGGCGCAGGTGAAAGGCCGTCACGAGACCGCCGCCCGTGATCCGGGGCGGGACAGGCGTGTCGAGCGTGACGGGGCACGGGAGATCGACAACGGCTTTGGCCTTCACACCCAGCATGGCCTCGACGCGCGCGGTGGCCCACGGCGCAAGCGAAAAGACCACGGCGGCATCGCGCAGCGTGGCTGCGAACAGGCGGCGCAGATCGGGCCGTGCGGCAAGCGCCCGGACATCGCTGTTGCCCTGGAGCAGCAGCGCGTAGGGCACGCCCAGCCTGCGGGCCATCTCGGCCACGACCAGCCCCTCGGCGGTCAGTTTGTAGCCCACCAGCAGATCAGGCAGGGGCCCGGTCGCCACCCTGTCGGACAGGGCATCGGCCAACCGGTGCAACATGGACGCGTGGAGAATGCCCTTGGGAAAACCCGCGTAGCGCATACTGTACAGCCCCGAGCTCGGTCGGCATCCGAGAATGGCCGACTGCCGGCCGGTCAGCATGCCCAGGCTCTCGGCCCAGCCCGGCGACACGCGGTTGAGCGAAATGACGCTGTGGCAGAACCTGTCGCCGACAAGCTCGATCAGATTGCGAACGGCCGGCGTCTTGCTCGCTTCGTAGGCATCCGGAAAATCGGCCGATACGTGCAACACCGAAAGGTGCCGATCATCGCGATGGGGGGGAAGGAAGCTCATGGCTCGTCGGACGCCATCGGCTGGATCGTCATGGTCTCGAGTGGGGACGAGGTCAGATCTCCGCGAACCGCGATCCACTGAACCGGGCAATCGTCATCGACCGAGAACTCGTTCTCGCTTTCCAGAGTCCAGCTGACCGTCTGCGGCTTGGCCCCGCAACCCATGGCCCATTGCCATGTGCCCGGTGTCTCCTGCCCTTTGCCCGTATCCATGGCGTAGTCCCCGGGCGTGAGGGCGAGCACCCGGTAGGTCACGGTCGATCGGTCCGCTTCGTTGGAGATCAGGCGTTTCGCCACGCCGCGCTTGACCGTGTAGCCCTTGCCCAATTCCCAGGCGAACGGGCTGCCCACGTTACCCGGCTGATCAGGCCAGTCGAGCGCCATCGGGAAGCGCTGCCCGGTCCGTCCCAGCGCCGCATCAATTGCCAGTGCCGGCGCCGCGCGTCCGCCGGAGACGAGACCCCGCATGACCTGACCGGCGGTGTCGTCCGTATCGTCGGTCTTGCGCGCCGCGACGGTCTGGGTGAGTTCGACCACGGCCTCGTCCGAGAGGACGTTCGCGGACAGAACCAGCCAGCGCTGCGCCCACGGGGATTGCAAATAGGGCAGCAGCGCCGTCCGGAACGCCGGCAGGTTTGCAGCGATAGCGAGGCTATCTTCGAGATCCTTCTGCGAACCCCACACCCGCAGGGCGGCATCCGCATGCACCATCGCGCCCGGATAGTCGCCGGACTGCACCGCCGCCGTATAGAGCGCGCGCTGGACCGCCGCGTCACGCCAGCCCAGCCTGCCCGCCAGCGCGAGGAACCGAGCAGGCGCGCCCCCCGCTCGTGCGTCAAGTTTGTTCGCCAGCGCTGCCACCGCCGGTTCGACCAGCGGACTGGTCCGCAAGGCGGCTTGGGCCAGCTCACCCACCGGCGCTATGCCGCGCATGACCGCGACGGCACCGTATGGCAAATGCAGCGCGAGCGCCGGCCGGCTCACCGCAACCAGCGCGCGCGCGCCAGACAGGCAGCAGACTGCAAGGGCCAATAGCCCGGTGATCGCAAGAGCGGCTGATCTGCGCGTTGTGTTCGTCATCAGGATATGCCGGCAGGGCGGTCGGACCTCCCTGGTCCGTCCGCCCCGCGCGATCAGGGTCTAGCTGTAGTTGTAACCGTAGCCGTAGCCGTAGCCGTAGCCGTACTGGTAGCCGTAGCCCGAGGTCTGGGCATCGTACTTAGAGACGATCGCACCCAGCACGTTGGCGCCGTGGTTGCGCATGCGCCGGATCGCGGACTTGACCTGTCCGTAATGCGCGCGCGAGGCTTCGACGACGAAGATGACGCTATCGCTATGGCGCGCCAGCAGCGGAGAGTCGGCAAGCCCGATGACCGGCGGAGAGTCGATCACGATCACGTCGAATTCCGTGCGCCGCGCCGCGAAGAACTCGGTCAGCGCATCCGACGAAAGCAGCGGGGACGGATTGTTCGGGATCGTCCCCATTGGCAGGAAGGCGAGGCCGAGTTCCTCGTCGGTCAAGCAGGCATCCTTGTAGTCGACCAGACCGAGGATGACGTCCGACAGACCTTGCGTTTCCTTGGTGATGCCAAAGTGCTTGTAGAGGCTCGGGCGCCGCATGTCGCAGTCGACCAGCAGCACCTTGCGTCCGATCCGTGCGAAGTCCTGCGCGATCGCCAGCGAAGCCGTGGACTTGCCTTCGTCCGAAGCGCTCGAGGTGACCTGAATGACCTTCTGGTGGTTCCCGCCCGAAGCAAAATCGACCGCGGTTCGGATCGAGTGATAGGCCTCGCGCAAGCCAGACAGCGGACGCTTGAGCTCCTCGTCGATCGCATCGCCCACCCAAGGGGTGACGCCCAGAAGCGGCAGGCCGAGCTTGACCTCGACGTCTTCCGGTGTGTGCAGCGTATCGTCCACGACCTGGCGGACAAAGGCAGCGAGAACGCCGAGGCCGATACCGGCCAGGATCCCGACTAACAGGTTCTTGAGCAGGTTCGGGCTGACCGGCGTGGCCGGCTGCTCCGCCTTGTCGACGATGACCATGTTGTTGTTGTCGACGTCAGCGGCGGAGGTCACCTGGTTGAGACGCGTCAAGAGGTCGCGCAATTGCTGGCGCGAGGTATCTGCGTCGCGCGCGAGCAGGTTCAGTTCGACCCGCTTGCGCTGCTCCTCGATGGTATCGTGGGCGAGTGCATCCGTCTGCTCGTGGATGGCCTGCTCCGCTCGCAGGGCGGTGGTATATTCAGCCTTGATCGAAAGCTTGATCGTGCGGATGCAATCGCTGATCTGCTGGTCAAGCGCGTGGATGTTGGCTTCTGCTTCGACCACGTCCGGCTGGGTCGCCACATAATGCGTGCGCAGCTTCTCCAGGTTGGTCACCGCGGCGCCGCGCTGCTGCGTCAGGCTCTGCAGCGTCCCGTTCTCGCGGGCCTCGGGGAAATTGGCGCCCGCGGCCGCATCTGCCGTGCGCCAGCGTTCCTCGGCGGCAATGCGGGCAGCCTTCGCCCCGTTGTAGTTGCTGTTCATCGCGACGAGACTGGCGGTCGTGATCGACTTCGCCCCGCCAGATTCCTTGCCATTGCCATTACCGTTGTCCGCGCCCGAAGCCGCGTCGCTGGCGTCGATCAGGTTATTCTCCTGCGCGTAAGTGATGGCCTTGGTTTCGGCCTCGCTCAGCTGTGCGCGGGTCTCCTCGACCTGCGAGCGCAGGATCTTGGTGGCATAGGCATTGGCGTTCGCCTGCTGCTGGACGTTCTGCGCCAGGAAACGGTCGCCATAGGCATTGGCAATCGCTGCCGCCAGCGCGGGGCTGCGCGAGTTGAACGTGATGTTCACGATGCGGCTGTCGCCCGGCGCGAGCATGCCGACGTTTTCGG
This sequence comes from uncultured Sphingomonadales bacterium, assembly GCA_903834285.1. Classification (GTDB taxonomy): domain Bacteria; phylum Pseudomonadota; class Alphaproteobacteria; order Sphingomonadales; family Sphingomonadaceae; genus Novosphingobium. The sequence goes on from CAILIO010000389.1 coordinate 21,103, forward strand.
ACAGAAGGTAAACCACCGCCTCGCGGCGTTCGTTCTCCCGCTGCGCTGCCGGCAGGCTGGTCGAGGGCACGCTCGCGCCCATCGACTTGAGGAAGTTATCGTCCTTGTCGAGGGAGAGACTTTCCATGACGGAGATAGCCAGCGAACGAGTCGTCGTCAGCTTGGACAGGGTGGCAAGGTAGCGCCCGGTATCGCTGAGCTCCACGATCGGATCTACCAGCGCCTGCCCTTCGACGATCTTGGCGCGCTCGTTGTCGATCTTGAGCATCAGCACCGCCTGATAGACGGGCGGAGTCAGTGCGGTCAGTGCAATCGCGGCCAACGGGCCGGCAAGGCTGAAGCCACCGATCAGCCATTGCTCACGCCGAATGAGCGCGATGACATCGGGCAGGCGGATCCCGCCTTTTTCGGCCATTGTGCGCAGCGGCATTTCCGAAGCGCCAGCAGACACGGGCTGGAGCCCGGCAGCCGCGCCGTCAGTTTGGTTACTCATCGAATTTCCAATCAAAGTCGGTAGAACATGGCAAACACCGGCGCAGCCTGAAGCAGATCCTGCCAAGCCTGCTTCATGCCCGAGAAGCCGACGATGACCTGGTCGCCCGGTTCAAGAAGCGGATCAGGCTGCTCGCCTGAACGGACCTTGCCCAAGTCGAACAAGGCGACCTGGCGCTCGCCCCGCGTGGTGCGGAAGATGGCAATCTGGTTCAGCTTCGCGATCCGCGTCGGCCCGCCGGACTTCGCGATCACGGTCAGCAGCGTCGTGCCGCTCGTGTAGGTCACCTGCCCCGGGGCGCCGACGGCGCCTTCGACGACCACCGTATGCGAGGCATACTGGTTGACGTTGATCGACACGTGCGGGTCAGACAGGTAGTTTTTGCGCAGATCCGCTTCGATTTGCTGCGCCAGCGCCCGAGGGGTGCGCCCCGCTGCGGTCATTTGCCCGATGTAGGGCACATCAATAGTACCATCCTGGCCGATGCGCACGTTCTCCAGCGAGAGTGTCGGTTCGCGCGCGATGGTGATCGAGATCGTATCGTCGACGCGGAGAAGCGATTGCAGCGCGTCGTTCTTGGCCACGTTCTCGTCGGTCTGCGCGAGCGCAAGAGGCGCGATGCGCGGAAAGTTTTTGATGGGCCTGGACGTCGACACGCAGGCTGAAAGCGGCATGATTGACGCCAGCAACAACGTTACCGCGAAGGAACGAGAGACTTTCATGTGCATTTTGGGGTGCCGTATCAATTGGATGGGGGAGAGAGTTTGCGGGATTTCTTGTAACGGCCCGCAGACGCTTCCTCAGACAGGAGTGCCAGGCAGGCGACCATTGCGATTTCAATCGCCAAAGTCCTGAGCGGATAGTCGAAGAGCGAGTGAAGCAGCAGAATGAACAGCGGGATGCAGGCAAGCCGCTGCACCATTTGAACAGGCGCGTGTTTTGGCGTTCCCTGACGGTAAGCCTTCGCCATGCGCAGCAGGAACCAGACCAGCGCGACGCCTGCCAGCACCACACCTGCAGCGCCTGCCTCTATCGCGATCTCAAGGTAATCGTTGTGCGCGTGATTGAGGTAGTGCGGCCCGAGATGCGCCAGCGGCTCGTAAGGAGCGAATGCGACCGGAAACGTGCCGATGCCTGATCCTGCCGGCCAATAGGCAAGATTCGCCTGCCAGACATCGCGGTAGAAATCCCAGCGCTGGTCGGCATCGAGATCGCCCCTTTGCAGCGATGCGATGAGGCGCGCGCCGCCAAGGGCTGTCAACAGCGCGAGCCCGGCCCCAAGCACGAGAACCCGCCTGATGCTGATCGTGCGTTCTCCGCGAAGGGCCAGCGCCGAGAGGACCAGCAAGGGCAAGAGGAGGACGGCGCCCATGCGCGATGCGGTCGCCAGCACCACACAGACCAGCACGGCGGTCAGGCCAAACCCGAGGAAGACCGTCAGGTCGGCCGGCAAGGGCCGCCTCGTCCATGGTGCCAGCGAGCCCCGAATCACGGCCAGCGGAAAAAGGCATTCGAGGAAAACCGCTTGATGGTTGTGGTTCGTGAAGAAGCCGGTCGGCGCAAAGTAGTCGCCGCGCGCATAGGGCATGAATGCCGCGGTGTTCGGAAACAGCATCTGGAACACACCCAGGGCAAGGCCAAGGCAGCCCGCAATCAGCACTCCATCGAGCACGGCGACGAGGCGTGACGGCGACCCGGTGCGAATGGCGAAATAGGTGGCCAGTGCCGGCAACAGCTGGGCCGCCGCTTCTGCGGTCAGCGACGGATCGACCGAAAGTGGCCGCCAACCGGCCCGGCCGAAGACTGCCATGTCGATATCCAAGCCCAGAGTGCGTCCGGGCAATGCGGTCCAGAGCGCGGAGGGCAGCGGCACGAGGTGGGCCAGGATCAGGAGCGGAACGGCGATCACGAGACTGTCGGCGAACGTGAAGCGGGATGGCAGAACGTTGCGGTTCGAAATCAGGACAAGCCCCACCAGACCGCACGCCAAAATGGCCGCAACGAAGCGAGGCGCCGGCGCACTGGCCGGACCGCCACCGAGGATCGTCATGAGCATGACGATCCCGATGACACTCGCCTGCTCGCGAGTGGCCCGGCCGTAAATGGCGCTTGCTGACGTCATTAAACGCATCTTGGAAAAGGCTGCGGGGATTGGTCCTGTCGATCGCGCATCGACAGTCCGCTCACCTCAGGCGCATGGCCCTCTTGTAAGCGCCGATCAGGATCGGCTTCTGATGGTCCCACGAAAGGTGGCGGTGGAAGCGCTCCTCAGCGGCAAGCCCCATGGCCTCGCGCTCTGACGGATGATCGATCAGGTGGAGGATCTTCTCGGCAAAGCTCACGACGTCGTTCGGTTCTGCGTAGAGCGAAGTGTCGCCGGCCGAGACGCGTCCCTCGGTCACGGCGAACTGCACCTGCGCCTTGCCGAAGGCCATGTATTCCAGAACCTTGTTCATGGTCGAAAGGTCGTTCATCGCGTTGACCCGGTCGGGATTCACACCGACGTCCGCCGTGCAAAGGATCCGGGCCAATTCTTCATCGGACACACGGCCCGTGAAGTGGACGTAGTCCGCAATGCCCATTTCGTGGCTCAGTTGCTCCATTGCCGCGCGGCTGGAACCGCTGCCGACGAGGCAGAACCCGATATCCTTACGGCCGCGCACGTTGACGAGGTGTGCGACGGCCTGCAGCAGGAGATCGAGCCCCTCCTGCTCACCCATTACCCCGACGTAGCCTACCAGATAAGGTCGGCCACGCTTGAGCGCGGGATCGGCCGGCACGCGTTTCAGCCGGCGGACATCCGGCCCGGAACGGACCACAAACGTATCGTCAAGCAGCTTCAGTCCGCGGGTACGGGCAATGAAACGATAGCTCTCATTCGTCGAAATCACGACATCCGCGCAGCGGAAATTGATCCTCTCGAGCAGCACCACAAGCTTCCACAGCCACCCGCGCCGTCCGAACTTCACCTCGAACAGTTCCGGATTGATGTCGTGATGATCGAAGATGTACGCGCGGCCAAACAAGCGAAACGGCAGCGCGATCAGGAACCCGAGATCCGGCGGATTGCATATGTGGATGACATCGAAACCCCGTCCGAAGAATATGCGCCATGCCAGGATGGTCTGCCAGAACAGCGCCGAACCGTATTCGAGCAGGTAGCCGAGGCCTGTACTGGCATCGGCCGGCAGCGGGTGCCGGTGGATGTGGACGCCTTCAAGACACTCGTAGCTGCGCGTATAGCCCTTGGTCTTGGGTGAAATGATCGAGACCGTTGCGCCCGCTTCGCGCAACGCAAGCGCTTCCTGCCAAACCCGGCGATCGAACGGGACGGGCAGATTCTCGACGATGATGAGAACACGTTTGCCGGTCAGCGGCGACATGACACGATCCTGCCTCAACCGATCGTGCTCAAATCGAACTCAGGGTCACGACGCGGTGGCCGGCCAGGTCGAGCGAGTTGGCCGTCGCATTGCAAACGATGGTACGCGAGAAAGTGCCCTGTTCGGCAGCTTCACGGGTGAGCAGCAACTTGTCCAGCTGGCCAAGCCGGGCCGAGACATAGCCGAGGTTGGCGCCCTGCAGCATCGCCGGTTCGATGGCCGGATCGTAGATCGAGACTTCGAAGCCGTGATCGAGCATCATGCGGGCCAGATCGACGTTGGGGCTTTCGCGCAGATCGTCGGTTTCCGCCTTGAACGCGAGGCCGACCAGCAGAACGCATTCGCCTCGCTGCAATTCGGCCGAAGCACGCTCGAACATGCAATGCTTGTGCGCATCGTTCGATCGCAGCAGGGAATCGATCAGCTGGGTGCTCACCCCCTTGTCGGCGGCGATCCGCTGCAGCGCCCGCACGTCCTTGGGCAGGCAGGACCCGCCGAACGGCCCGCCCGGCCGCAAGTAGTGCGCGGAAATATTCAGCTTGGTATCCGAGACGAAGATCTCGTGGACCTTGTCGGTATCGATATCCATGCCGAGGCAGATCCGGCCCACCTCGTTGGCGAAGGCGACCTTCACCGCATGCCACGTGTTGTCGATGAACTTGGTCGCTTCGGCCACCCGGAATGGCACGTTGAAGAAGGGCGCCTCGATATCGGTGTACATGGCTGCCATCAGCGCGGAGCCTTGGCCATCCCGCGAGCCAACGACGATCTTGGGCGGCGAGAAGTAGTCGGCAACTGCCGTCGCCTCACGGAGAAATTCGGGATTGTAGAGAACCTCGACCAGCTCTGCGCAGGCGGCGCCAAGCACTGTATCGAAGATGGGCTGGATCAGTTCCTCGATCGTGCCGGGGCGGAAGGTCGAGCGGAACACGACAGCCAGGGGGCGCTCGCGCGTGTCGGCGGTCCGTGCCAGGTTTTCGGCGATATCCTGCGTGACGTTCGCGATGTAGCGCATGTCATGCGAGCCATCCACGGCGCTCGGCGTACCGACGCAAACGACCGCGATGTCGCAATCCGAAAGCTCGTCCGCGACATCCGTGACAGCACGCAGGCGCCCTTCGCGCAGGCCGTGAAGCAGCATTTCCTGGAGCCCGGGCTCGACGATCGGCGGTTCGCCGCCCATGATCTTGGCAACTTTGTCGCCGCTAAGATCCACGCCAACAACCTGATGCCCCTGACTGATAAGGCAGCAAGCTTGCGTGAAACCTACATAACCCAAGCCGAACACAACAATCTTCACGACGCAATCCTCGCTAAGATTAAAATAATCTTGAGACGTTTAGCTGGGGGGTCTGGACGCTGGTTGCCGCAACTTACCGATCTGCTTGACCGGTCCATCGCAAAGCTACCGCACTCTCTGGGAAGCTATATTCCCAGCGAGAAAATCCGCCAACTCGGGTTCTGTTTACAGCCTTGTTCGCTGGCGATCATATAGTCGGATAGCCTACGTATCAGCTCAGGCAGCCCGATTGACGGGCTCGTTTGCAATGCGTGGGCCCTTGCAAGGAACGTTTACGGCTCCTCCTTGCCGTGCGCCGCAGCGCCCGGTCCTGGTCACATATTGGCTGGAACGATCGCCGATTGCTCCACCACCAGGCGATTCTCGGCACCAAGAAGCTGAAAAAGAACCATGACCCGACCCTGCGAGTCGAGGCTTTCGATCGATGCGAGCCGACCGTAGAGTGGCCCGGAAATGAACCGGACTTCATCCCCGCACGAAAATGTATTGCCTGAAATCTCGTCGCTGTCGCATCGGCTCAGCAGATCCCGCATGACATCCGGGCACACGGATGAAGGATTCTGGGCCTCACAGCTCAGCAGGCCCTTGACCCCGTAGGTCGAATTGAGGGTCCGAACCTCTTTCCCGCCGAGCACCGTGTTGACGAAGACGTATCTGGGAAAAAGCGGGACCAGCACGCTTCGCAAAACCTTGCCGTACTTTTTGCTGGTCCGAAAGTGCGGATAGAAGGTGTGAAATCCCTGCCGGTTGAGATTCTTTATGGCATAAGTAGACTTATTTGGCAGAACCTCTAAAACGTACCATCTTTGTTGCCCAGCATCGAAGTGTTTTTGAATGCCGAATTCCTTCAAGGCTCCGTCTCATTCTGGCTATTTAGGTGTCCGAACCCTCAGAGTGAATAACTC
>CAILIO010000390.1 GCA_903834285.1 uncultured Sphingomonadales bacterium
CGCTCTGGATTGCTTCGCTACGCTCGCAATGACGATTGGGGGGACCGGGTACTGACTGCCCCCCCCCAGCCCTGACTCAAAAATTGGGACGGTCCCCATTTTCCGTTGTCCCGCCGCGAGACAGCGTAGCGGCACGATACGATTGCATTTGCGATTCCCGCGCGCATCCGCACAATGTGCGTGGTTGCAGGGGAAAAGAAGCCACAATGGCGGTCATCGCAGTCTACAGCGTGAAGGGCGGGGTCGGCAAAACGACACTTGCTGTCGACATGGCATGGCGCTCGGCCGCCCGGTCGGGTCATTCCACCTTGCTGTGGGATCTCGATCCGCAGGGCGGTGCCGGATGGCTGCTCGGCCTGGCCGACGCCAGCGAAAGCAATGCCGCCGCAGTGTTCCGCAAGGATAGCAAACCGACGGATCTCATTGTGCAGAGCCGCTATGCGGGCCTGGCTGTGCTTCAGGCGGACGAGAGCATGCGCAGCCTTCCCGCCACGCTCGCGCGCATCGGCAAGCGCAAGCGCATGGCCCGCATGACCGAGACGCTCTCCGCCGATTACGCCCGGATCATCATCGATTGCCCGCCGGTGCTCAACGAGATCAGCGAACAAGTCTTCGCCGCCGCCGATCTCCTGATCGTGCCGCTGCCACCTTCGCCGCTCTCGGCGCGCGCGCTGCCGATGATTCAGGCCGAGATCCTAGCCAACCACCCGCGCCACCCGCCGATCCTGCCGGTGCTCTCGATGTACGATCCCCGCCGCAAGCTGCACCGCGAAGTCCACACCGGCTTTGCCGCGGGCTGGCCGGTGATTCCCATGGCGAGCGCGATCGAGCAGACTGCCGCACGCCGCGCGCCTCTGGGCACCTTCGCTGCATCCAGCGACGTCAACGCCCGCCTCCAGCGCCTGTGGGATGGCATCGAGGCCAAGCTCGCGATGCAGGCCTCGCTTAACGCATGAAGGCTTCCAGCGCCTCGCCCGCCTCGGTCCAGCGCGCTTCAGCCGCCGCGAGCTGATCCGCCGCCTCGCGCCGCTTGCGCCCGAGCTCGGTCATGGTGAGCCCTGCAAGCTCTGCCGCCGGCTTGCCCGAGCCCGCCAGCGCCGCATCGATCGCCGCGAGCCGCGCTTCCGCCTTGCCAACCGCGCTTTCGGCCTCGCTCACTGCCTTTTGCAGCGCCTTCATGTCCTCGCGGTTCTTCGCCCCGCCCTTGGCCTTTCCGCCCGAACCGTTCTTGCCGCCATCGCCCTTGGGCTGGTTCCGCCCCAGTACGAAATCGATGTAGTCCTCGATGCTGCCCGGATAGTCCTTCGCCGTCCCGCCATCGACGAGCACCAGCCGGTCCGCGGTCAGCTCCACCATATGCCGGTCGTGGCTGATCAGGATCACGGCGCCGGCATAATCGTTGAGCGCCTGCACCAGCGCCTCGCGCGCATCGACATCGAGGTGGTTGGTCGGCTCGTCGAGGATGAGGAGATGCGGCGCATCGCGCGTCACCAGCGCGAGCGCCAGCCGCGCCCGCTCGCCGCCTGAAAGCGTCGCGGTCTTCGATTCCGCGCGCGGGCCGGAAAAGCCGAAGCGCCCCAATTGCGCGCGCACCGCCGCCGGGGCCTTGCCCGGCATGGCCCGCGTCATCAGCTCGAGCGGCGTCGAATCCGAAGGCAGTTCCTCCACCTGGTACTGGGTGAAATAGCCGATCTTGAGCTTGCCCGAAGCGGTCATCCCGCCCTCGCTCGCCGCCAGCTGCCCGGCCAGCAGCCTTGCCAGCGTGGTCTTGCCGTTGCCGTTGCGCCCCAGCATCGCGATCCGGTCATCGGGATCGATCCGCAAGTTCAGCCGCCGCAGGATCGGCTTCTCCGCGCTGTAGCCTGTCGCTGCCAGATCGAGCGTGATCAGCGGCGGGCGCAGTTCTTCCGGATCGGGAAACCCGAAGCTCAGCGTCGGGTCTTCCATCATCGCGGTCACCGGCTGCATCTTCGCCAGCATCTTGGCGCGCGATTGGGCCTGCTTGGCGGTCGAGGCCCGCGCCGAATTGCGCGCCACATAGTCCGCCAGCTTCTTGCGCTGCGCATCCTGCGCCATCTTGGCGGCCGCGATCTGCGCCGCGCGTTCGGCCCGCTGCCGCTCGAACGCGTCATAGCCGCCCGCATAAAGCGCGATTTTGCCGCCTTGCAGATGGAGGATTGTGTCGACCACATTGTTGAGCAGATCGCGCTCGTGGCTGATCACCACCATCGTGCCGGGATAGCTCTGCAAAAAGCTCTCCAGCCACAGCGTCGCTTCCAGATCGAGGTGGTTCGAAGGCTCGTCGAGCAGGAGCAGGTCGGGCGCCGAAAAGAGCAACGAGGCGAGCGCCACGCGCATCTTCCATCCACCCGAAAAGCTGTCCAGCGGCATCGCCTGCATCGCCTCGTCGAAGCCCAGCCCGATCAGGATCCGCGCCGCCCGCGCCTCTGCTGTGTAGGCATCGATCGCGATCAGCCGGTCATAGAGCGCTCCCAGCCGGTCCGGATCCTCGCAGGTCTCCGCTTCCGCCATCAGGCTTGCGCGCTCGGTATCGGCGGCCAGCACCGTCTCGAACGGCGTCGCCGCCCCCGCCGGTGCGGACTGCGCGATATAGCCCAGCCGCGTGCGCTTGGGCATGTCGATCCCGCCCTCATCGGGCTCGAGTTCGCCGATGATCGCCTTCATCAGCGTCGATTTGCCCGCGCCGTTGCGGCCGATCAGCCCCACCTTGGAGCCCGGCTGGATTGTCGCACTGGCGCGGTCAAGAATGGTGCGCCCGCCCAGCCGCACGGTGAGGCCCTGAATTGTCAGCATAGCGCGCCCCTAGCAGGCAGGCGGCCCCTGTGGAACCCGGAAGGGAGCCCGCCAACAATCCGCGAAGAAATCCACCTCTGCGCGGCCGCCCGCACTGGACTTCGCCCCGCCCCCTCGTCCATGGAAACGGATCATGTGGCAGATCTACCAATTCCCGCTGTGCCCGTTCAGCCGCAAGGTGCGCCTGCTCCTCGCCGAAAAGGGCGTCGCCTACGAACTCATCCGCGAAAACCCCTGGGAGCAGCGTGAGGGCTTCCAGAACCTCAATCCCGCCGGCCGCACCCCGGTGCTCCACAATCCCGAGAAGCAGATCACCCTCGTCGACAGCCGCGCGATCTGCGAATATTTCGAGGAAACGGTCGACAAGTCGCCGATGATCAACGGCACCGCCGCCGGCCGCGCCGAAATCCGCCGCCTTGTCGCGATGTTCGATGAAGACTTCTTCGCCGCCGTCACCCAGCCCCTGCTGGAAGAGCGCATGAAGAAGCGCCTCGTCTACCGCCAGTCGCCCGATAGCCGCGTGCTGCGCGATGCCATGCGCCTCGCCAACGATCACCTCTACTATATCGACTACCTCATCGATAACCGCCCCTGGCTTGCGGGCAGCACCATGAGCCTCGCCGACTTGACCGCGGCCGCGCAGATATCGGTGGCCGATTATCTCGGCGGGATCGACTGGTCACTCCACGAGCAGGCCGCCAGCTGGTACTCGGTGTTCAAGAGCCGCCCCAGCTTCCGTCCGCTCCTCACCGAACGCATGGACGTGATCCAGCCCCCCGCCCACTACGCCGACGTGAACGCTTGAGAGTCTGAAATCGGGGAAGCCCGGTCAGCCTGCCTTCACACGACGATGAAATCAGCGTTGGTCAAGGCAAGCGAGGTCGCAAGCGTCGCAAACTGCACCGCGGCATCCGCGCCAATACCGTCATCGTCGAAGAACAGCCCGCCGGTCGCGGAGTTGTAGATAATGCGATCCGTTGCATCGTGCGCGGCCGTGCCGATGAAGAAGGCACCGGCATCGATCACGCCCGCAGCAAGGCCGGTAAATACCGAACTGGCCAGCTGGATGGTGTCATCCACAACCGCAAAATCGGTGATCGTGTCGATATTGGCGGGGCCGATGGCGGAGCCGAACACAAATGTGTCCGCCCCGGTCCCGCCCGTCAGCGTATCCGCGCCCAGGCCTCCGTAGAGGATATCGTTCCCGCCAAGGCCGCTCAGCGTGTTGGCGGCATCGTTGCCGATCAGCGTGTTGGCCTGGCTGTTGCCGGTGGCCGCCGCCGCCGTGCCTGTCAGCTGCAGCGTCTCAACATAAGTCCCGGTGAGGCTGAAGCTCACCGAACTGTAGACGGTGTCGGTGCCCTCGCCGAAGTTCTCGACCACCTGATCGCCGACGTTGTCGACATAGTAGATGTCGTTGCCGGTGCCACCGATCATCGTGTCGGCACCCAGCCCGCCGTTCAGGACATCGTCACCGCCAAGGCCGGTCAGCGTGTTGGCGGCATCGTTGCCGATCAGCGTGTTGGCAAAGCTGTTGCCGGTGGCGGCGGCAGCCGTGCCCGTCAGCTGCAGCGTCTCGACATAAGTCCCGGTGAGGCTGAAGCTGACCGAGCTGTAGACGATGTCGTTGCCTTCACCGAGCTTCTCGATCACCTGATCGCCGACGTTGTCGACATAGTAGGTATCGTCGCCGGTGCCACCGGTCATCGTATCCGCGCCAGCACCGCCGTCGAGGATATCGTTTCCGCCAAGCCCGGTGAGCGTGTTCGCACTCGCGTTGCCGTAAAGCGCGTTGTTCAGGCTGTTGCCGGTGGCCGCAATGGCCGCGCCTGTCAGCCGGACGTTCTCGACATAGAGCCCGGTCAGATTGAAGTCGATCGAGCTGTAGACGGTGTCGTTGCCTTGGCCGTACAGCTCGATCACCTGGTCGCCGATGTTGTCGACATAGTAAGTGTCGTCGCCGGTGCCGCCGGTCATCGTGTCCGCGCCTGCCCCGCCGTCGAGAATATCATTGCCGCCAAGGCCGGTCAGCGTGTTGGCGCTCGCGTTGCCATAGAGCGCGTTGTCAAAGCTGTTGCCGGCAGCGGTGATGGCCGTGCCCGTCAGCCGGACGTTCTCGACATAGAGCCCGGC
>CAILIO010000391.1 GCA_903834285.1 uncultured Sphingomonadales bacterium
ATGGCTCGCCGCCCCGACCATGTCCGAAAGGAACGCCTCGGAGCCCTTGTCGCCATTGAGGACAGAATTCTCCGCCCCCTCCTCGTAGTTGATAACGAACTGCACGGCGACCCGCGCCCCGCCGGGCCAGCGTGCCTCGGGCGGCGTCGCGCCATAGCCGACAAGATCGCGCGAGAGGGTCATGCCGCCTCCCACGCTGCGAGCGCCGCCGGCACCGCCGCACCCAGCGGAGCCGCATAGCCCGCCGCCGTCAGGCACGCTTCCAGCGCCCCGAGCGTCAGCAGCACCTTATGCTTCATGGCGTTGTAACCCATCGCGCCGAGCCGCCAGATCTTGCCCTGCAGCGGCCCGAAGGCGGTGCCGATCTCGATCTCGAAATGGTCGCGCATCGCGGCGCGGATTGCCTCGCCGTCCACGCCTTCGGGGATGTAAACACCCGTTACATTGGTCATTCGGTGTGCATCATCGCCGAACACGGCGAGGCCCATCGCCCGCACGCCCGCCGTCATCGCAGCACCCGCATTGCGGTGCCGGGCAAAGCGCGCGTCCAGACCCTCGCCCAGCGCCACCCGCGCACATTCGCGCGCGGCATAGAGCATCGAGGTCGCTTCGGTGTGGTGATTGAGCCGCTTCTCCGACCAGTAATCCATGATCATCGCGAGATCGAAGTAGTTGGATGGAATGCGCGGCCCCACGCCGTCCGAGATGTCCGCGCGGCGGATACCCTGCTCCACGTGCCGCCGCGCGAAGATGCGCTCTGCCGCCCGGTCCGAGATCGTAATCGGCGCCGAGCCCGATGGCCCGCCGAGGCACTTCTGCAAGCCCGCTGTGACCACATCGACACCCCAGCGATCCGCCGCGATCTCCATGCCGCCCAGCGTCGCGCAAGCATCGACATAGGCATAGGCGCCCGCTGCCTTGCACAGTGCCCCCAGCCCCTCGAGCGGCTGGGCCATCGTGGTCGAAGTATCCCCGTGCACCGTCGCGACCACCTTGGGGCCATACTTCTCAATCGCCTCGGCAATCGCCTCCATCGGCACGACCTCGCCCCACGGCGCGCTCACCGTCTCGATCTTCGCGCCGAGTCGGGTCAGGATCTCGGTCAGGAGCAGCCCGAAGCGCCCGAAATTGACCACCAGCACGGTGTCGCCCGGTTCGACGAGGCTCACCAGCGAAGCCTCGATCGCCGCGCGCGCGGTGCCGTCGATCAGCATGGTCCAATGGTTCGCAGTCCCGAACACAGGGCGATAGAGCGCCATGACCTGGTTCATGAACCCGGTCATCTCCGGATCGAACTGACCGAGCAGGTCCGCCGCCATCGCGCGCAGCACGCGCGGATGCGCGTTGACCGGCCCCGGCCCCATCAGCAGGCGCTGCGGCGGATCGATCTCGCCGAAAAGTGTCGGATCAAGCGGGTTCAAGGCTGGCTCCCAATCGTTTAATAAAGCCGGACATCACCGTCAGCGCCGCCTCGGCGTCGGCAGGCTCGATGTGTTCGGCCGGGTTGTGGCTCACGCCGCCGCGGCAGCGCAGAAACAGCATGGCGATAGGGCACAGCGCCGCCATGATCATGGCATCGTGCCCCGCGCCCGAAACAAGGCGGAACGGCTTTTGCCCCGCCTCCACGATCGCCGCATCAAGCAAGTCCATCAGCGCCGCATCGCAGGGGCTTGCCGGCAGATCATGCACCTGCCGGACGGACAGGCCGAGGTCGCGCCGCCCCGCAATCGCGCGAAAGCGCCGCAGCACCTCATCCGCCGCCCGGTCCCGCACCGCCGCATCGCCTGCCCGCACATCGAGCGTGAACCGGCTGCGCCCGGCAATCACGTTGGCCGCACCCGAAGGCACCTCCACCACACCCACCGTGGCGACAAGATCGGGCGGCCCCGCCGTCGCCACTTCCTCGGCAGCAAGCACCATCTCGGCCATCCCCGCCACGGCATCGCGCCGCAGCCCCATCGCGGTCGTCCCGGCATGGCCCGCAGTCCCTGAAAGCCCGATCTCGAAGCGCAGCTGCGCCGCAATCCCGGTCACCGTGCCCAGTGCCAGTCCTTCTGCTTCCAGTACCGGCCCCTGCTCGATGTGCGCTTCCAGATAGGCCAGAACCTCGCCCGCCCCGCGCGCAGCAGAAGGATAGGCCGCCAGATCAAGCAGATCGTCCAGCCGCACCCCGCCCTGATCCGCCACCTCCAGCGCTGCCGGATCGAGCGTCCCGGCCACCGCGCGGCTGGTCAGCATCGCGGCGGGAAAGCGGCTGCCTTCCTCGTCGCCAAAAGCATATACTTCCACTGCAAACGGCAAACGCACACCGGCGGAGAAAAGCGCCGCAACCGCTTCAATTCCCAGCAAGATCCCCAGCGGCCCATCATAGGCCCCGGCATTCCTGACGCTGTCGATATGGCTCCCGATCACCAGCGCCGCTGCCCCCGCCGCCGCGCCCTCGTAGCGCCCGATCAGGTTCGCCGCCGCATCGCGCCGCACCGCCATGCCCGCTTCGGCCATCCACTCGGCCAGCTTGTCCTGCGCGGCATAGTAAGCGGGCGAGAGATAGATCCGCGTCAGCCCTTCAGCGCTATCACTGAAAGGCGGCAGCTTGAGCGCATCGCAGCGCGCCACGGCCCGGGCACCTCCTGCTACCATGCCGCCACCCCGCCATCGCTGCGCGGATCGGTCGCGCCATCGAGCCGCCCATCGGCATGGCGCACAATCGCCCCGGCATGGCCCATCATGGCCGTCAGCGGCCCGACGCGCTCCACTGCATGGCCCGCCGCCGCCAGCGCGTCATAGAGCTCAGGGGCAAAACCATCCTCCAGCTTGAGCGTGGTGGATTGATCGCCCCAGGTCCGCCCCAGCAGCCAGCGAGGGCCGGTGATCGCATCCTGCAAGTCCGTGCCAAACCGCGCGTAGCGGGTAAACAGCGCGGCCTGCGTCTGCGGCTGCCCTTCACCGCCCATCGTGCCATAGGCCATCACGCGCCCGTCATCGAAGCGCGCCAGCGCCGGATTGAGCGTGTGGAACGGTTTCCGCCCCGGCTTCAACGCATTCCACCCGCTGTCCGCGAGGCGGAAGCTGCTTCCCCGATTCTGCCAGGTAATCCCCGTGCCCGGCAGAACCAGCCCCGAACCGAACTCGAAATACGTCGACTGGATCGCGCTGACGACACGTCCTTCGCCGTCCGCTGCGCCAAACCAGCAGGTATCGCCCCATTGCGGCGACTGTGGCCATGGCAGAGCCGTGGCAGGATCGATCCGCGCCGCCAGTGCATCCAGCGCGGCCGCATTATCCAGCAACGCCTGAAAATCGAACCCGGTAAAGGCCGGATCGCCCATATGCCGGTCGCGCAGCAGGAACGCCTGCTTGGTCGCCTCGACGAGCCCGTGGACATGGTCAAACCCGTCCGCCGCATCCGCCGCCAGCCGGTCGAACAGTGCAAGGATCACCAGTGAAGCAAACCCCTGCGTCGGTGGTGCAGAGTTCCACAGCTGCGCACCCTTGATCGGTACCGTCAGCGGCGCGGGCCGCGTTGCGACATGGGCCGCCAGATCCGCCGACGAAACCGGGCTACCTAGTGTTTCCAGATCAGCCGCAATGTCCGCCGCCAGCGCACCTGTATAGAAGCTCTCCAGCCCTTCCTCACAAAGCCGCCGCAAGGTCGCCGCCAGCACTCGCTGACGCAGCACATCGCCCTCTGCCAAGGGCCGCCCTTCCGGCTCGAACGTTGCCGCATAAGCCCCTGGCTGTACCCGCAGTTCCGGCCCCTTGGCCGCCGCGATTGCCGCGTGCCCCGCCGTCACCGCCACGCCCGCCTCGGCATGGGTAATCGCATCCCGCAGCAAACGCTTCAGCGGCAGCGATCCGCTCGCGCTCTCGAGCGCCGCCGCCCAGCCCGAAATCGTCCCTGCCACCGTGTTTGCGGCAAGCGGCCCGCGAAACGGCACCGCCTCCAGCCTGGCGTACATGTCCAGCGAAACTGCCCCCGCCGCCCCGCCGCAGCCGTGAATGCCGTAAACCGCGCCGTCCGGCTCGTGGATCACCCAGAAGCCATCCCCGCCGATCCCGGTCATATGCGGATAGACCACCGCCAGGCAGGCCGCGACCGCGACGGTCGCCTCTACCGCGTTGCCGCCGTCCTGCAGAACAGACAGGCCCGCCTCCGCTGCCAACCAATGCGGCGCGGTGACCATGCCGTTGCGGCCCGAGACGGTTGTCAGCGCCATCAATCGGGCAATGCTGCAACAAAGGCCCGCACCACATGCGCCGAATTGGCCGAAGCGAGATGCTCGAAGGTATATTCCATGTTCTTGTGCTGGTCCCCGCCGGCAAGGTCGGAAAGGCTGCGGAACACGATGGCCGGCACCGCATTGCTCATCGCCACCTGCATAACTGCGGCACTCTCCATATCGAGCACGCGCGCCTGCCAAGCCTTCTGGAGATAGACGCGGAATGCGGCGTTGTCGGCATAGATGCCCGCCGTCACGCCGGTCCCGCCAACCACGACCTTGGGCGTGCGCGGCAGGCACAGCGCCGAACCGGGGCGCATCTTGTCCGAGGGCGGCACGCAGCGTTCCAGCGTGATCATGGGAACAACCTTCCTCGCCAGCGCCAGAAGATCGGCGTCCACCGGAATCCGGTAAACTCGCTTCATCTGCGCCGCCGAACTGGTGATCAGCGTCCCGCGCGGGAAGATGAAGTTCCAGTTCGCAGGCGATTCCGGATGGCCCTGATCAGGCGGCATCCACCCTCGCTTGGTCTTCCGCGCAAACGAGCCCTCCAGATACTGCCCCCAGTTCTCCGGCGCCACGACATCGCCGATCGACAGCGCCGGGTCGACCCCGCCGGCAATCCCCGAAAACACGATCCGCTTCACGTTGAACCGGTCGAGCACGATCTGCGTGCTCATCGCGGCATTCACCACGCTGACCCCACTTTGCATCAACACCACGGGCTTGCCTTCCAGCGTACCCGTCAGGAAGGTGCTGCCGTTGATCGTGTGCTCCTTCGCATCCTTGATCGTCGGCACGAGCGAGTGCCATTCGGGATAGAACGCGGTCATCACCACGGTGCGCGGGGTATCATCCAGCTTCTGCGCCCACGCCGGTGAAACGAAAGCCGCCGCCAGCGCAGCGAACGCGAGAAAAATCAAACGCATCATGCGGCCGCCATCCAGACAAAGCGCGCCACGAACAGCGCGGCCAGCGTGTAGAGGAACCAGTCTTTCGGTGTAGCCTGCCCCTTGAGCAGCTTGAGCAAGGCATGCGCGGTGATGCCGAAGGCCAGCCCATTGGCGATCGAGAAGGTCAGCGGGATCATCGCGACCGTCAGGAAGGCCGGGATCGCCGCCATCGGGTCCTCCCAGTCGACCTCGGTCAGCGGCAGCAGCATCAGACCGCCCACCACGACCAATGCCGGCGCCGTCGCCGCCAGCGGCACGAGGCTGGCGTAAGGTGCGACGAACATGGTCGCAAGGAACAGCAGCCCGCAGACCACCGCCGTCAGCCCGGTGCGTCCGCCCGCCTGCACGCCGGCCGCGCTTTCGACATAGCTGGTGACGGTCGAGGTACCCGCCATCGCGCCCACCATCGTCGCCACCGCATCAGTCATCAGGATACGATTGAGGCCCGGAATCTTGCCCTGCTTGTCCATCAGCCCGGCGCGCTTTGTCACCGCCACAAGCGTCCCGATATTATCGAACAGATCGACGAACAGGAACACGAACAGGATCTCGAGCAGCCCCAGCCCGGCCCTCCCCGAAAAGCCGAACACGCCGGGAATATCGAGCTTGAACGCCGTGCCCGTCAGCGCAGCAAGGCTGTAGGGTTCGGTCGGCGCATGGACTTGCCCCATGAGCCACCCGGCCAGCGTCGTCAGCACGATCCCGATCAGCATCGCCGCGCGCACGTTCCACACCGAAAGCGTGCCGATGATCACGAGGCCGAACAGTGCCAAGGCTGGCCCCGGCTGCGTCACGCTCCCCAGCGCCACGAAGGTCGCCGGATTGGCCACGACAATCCCGGCATCCTTCAGCCCGATAAACCCGATGAACAAGCCGATGCCGCCGGCCACCGCGGCAAACAAGTGCTGCGGGATGACAGAGACGATCAGCTGCCGCACCCCCGTCAAGGTCAGGATCAGGAACGCGACGCCCGAAATGAACACGCAGCCCAAGGCCACCGGCCACGGCACGCCCATCTGCTGCACCACGGTAAAGCTGAAATAGGCGTTGAGCCCCATGCCCGGCGCCAGCGCCAGAGGCGTGTTCGCTACCATGCCCATCAGGATCGAGGCAAAGGCCGCGGCAAAGCAGGTCGCCGCCGCGACCGAGGCCACCGGAAGCCCGGCCTGGCCCAGGATCGCCGGGTTCACCAGCACGATATAGGCCATCGTGAGGAACGTGGTGAACCCCGCCAGCACTTCCGTGCGCACATCGGTGCCGCGTTCGCTCAAATGGAACCGGGCCTCCAGCATCCCCGAACTTGCCGCCCCGCCCGTCATGTCATTTCCCCCGCAAATGCGCCCGCCGGCATGGTCACGCCGGTGATACCCCTGTCTTCAAGCTCTGCCGCCAGCCGCAACAACGCTCCTTCGTCGCCCGACTTGCCGATCAGCTGCAATCCCAGCGGCAAGTGCCCCGGCCGCTTGAGCGGCACTGCCAACACCGGCAGCGCGGTAAACGTGATCGGCTGTGTATGGATGCCAAGGTTCGCCCGCGCCGGGCTCGGCTCGCCGTCGATCGTAATCACCGGATCATCGATCAGCGGCGCGGCGCAAGGTGTGGAGGGTGCCAGCAGGATATCATAGTCCGCCACCATCGCCTCGATCCGCGCGATATAGTCCGCCCGGAAGGCCAGCGCCTGCCGGTAAAGCGCATCAGGCAGCAAGGCCCCCGCGATCAACCGGTCACGCACCGCCGGATCATAGCCGAAGGGCTCTGAGGCCAGCGCATCGCGGTGCAAATGCCCACCTTCATAAGCCGTGATGACAAAGGCCGCGCTGCGCGCGCGCGCCACGTCGGGCAGTTCAATCAGCGGCGCATCGGGGGCAATCGCATCAATCGCGGCCAGCTGCGCCGGATCGGCATTCTCGCGAAACCGCCCGCCCAGTCGCGCGATCTTCGGCGAAGTGGCGGCAGGCGCTATCTCGCCGCCGCGCAGCACCGCCCACACCAGCGCCAGATCCTGCAGGCTCGCGGCAAATGGCCCGATCTCGTCGAAGCTCTCGGCAAACGGGAAGGTCCCAGCCAGCGGCAGATCACCCCGCGCAGGCCGTACGCCATAGAGCCCGCACAGACTTGCCGGCACGCGCACCGAACCATTGGTGTCCGATCCCAGGGTCAGCGGCACGAGCCCCGCGGCCACCGCAGCCGCCGACCCGCCGGAAGACCCACCCGCAATCCGCATGGGATCATGCGGATTGCGCGTCGTCCCATAGTCCGCGTTCACCGTGGCAAAGCCATACGCGAAGGCATCCATGTTGAGCGTTGCGCAAAGCACCCCACCTGCCGCCTGCAAGCGCCGGATCGCTTCAGCATCAGCACCGGCGAGCGGACCGGCGGCGCGCGCGGCAGAGCCGGCAGTGGTCGGCAGATCGACCACGTCGAAGAGGTCCTTGACGGCATAGGGCACACCCGCGAGCGGCCCCGGATCAACACCCAGCGCCCGCTTGGCATCAACCGCCGCGGCCTCGGCCAAGGCGCGTTCGGCCAGTACGCGCGTTACCGCGACATGCGGATCGGCAGCCAGGGCATCCAGCGTGCGCGAAACAACCCTTGTCGCGGTAATGTCGCCCTTGCGTACCGCAGCCGCTATCGCCGTAGCCGTTCTCATGCGCTTTCCTCGCCGAGCGCGATCCGCGCATGGCGCGTGAGCAACGCGAGGTTGGCGCTGACCCCCGGTCGGCATTCCTCCGGCACCGGCAACCCGATCTCGCCCGCACGCGTCAGCATTGCCGCCTCATCCTGCGGCGGCAGCGTTGCGGCCGCAGCAGCCGCCGCCAGAGCCTCCCCCTCGCGCCGCCAGCGCCCCGCAAGCCACGCGCACACAAACAGCTGCAGCTGGTGGAAGATCATCAGCGGCAGGATCACGATGCCCACCTGTGCCGGCGCAAACAGCGCCCCTGCCATCGGCACGCCCGAAACGAGGCTCTTCTTGGACCCGCAGAACAGGAGGACGATCGCATCCTCGCGCGCGAGGCCCGCCGCCCGCGCCGCCACGCCGTTGATCGCAATCACCACCGCCAGCATCGCGGCCGACGCTGCGAGCAGCACCGCCAGATCGAACGGCCCAACCCGCAGCCATACCCCGTTCACCACCGCCGCGCTGAACGCCGAATAGACCACCAGCAGCACCGAAGAGCGGTCCACCGGCTGCAGCAACTTCTTGTGCGTATCGACCCATTTGCCGATCACCGGCCGCAGCAGATGCCCGACCACGAAGGGCAGCAGCAGCTGCGTCGCGATCTTCTCGGCTGAAGCGAGCCCGTCCATCCCGCCACCAGCACCGCCGCCCGTATGGATGAACACCGTCACCAGCAGCGGCGTCAGCACGACGCCGATCAGGTTGGAGAGCGAGGCGCTGCACACCGCCGCGGCCACATTGCCGCCTGCCATTGCTGTCATCGCGATCGAGCTCTGCACCGTCGAGGGCAGCAGCGCGAGGAACAAGAGCCCCATCGCCAAGGTCGGGTCGATCAGCCGCCCTGTCACCGCCTGCGCGACAAGCCCCAGCACCGGAAACAGGACATACGTAAACCCCAGCGTCATCAGATGCAGCCGCCAGTGCCCGACACCCGCGAGCACCGCCTCGCGCGAAAGCTTGGCGCCGTGGAGGAAGAACAGGAGCACGATCGCGGCATTGGCGGCAAAGTCGAAGCCCGTCAGCACCGAGCCTCGCGCCGGCAACACGCTCGCCGCCACGACGCAGCCCACAAGCCACATCAGGAACGGATCGACCGTGGGTAGTTTGATGCGTGCTGCCATGGTCCCGCCCCTATGCCGCGCCGACCCCTACCGATCCAACGCAATGAACCGGACGGTTTGTTGCAAAAAAGAGAGCGCTCGTCACCATCGGCTCAGCCTCCATCCCCGGCGGGAACCGCGACCTGCGGCTCCTCATCATCCGCGGTCTCCTCCGGCAGCAGCAGATTGAGCAGGATTGCGAGCACGGCCGCCGGCAGCACGCCCGAAGAAAGCAACATGCGCGCCGTCTCGGGCAAGTGTGCGAGCGCAGTCGGCTCCAGCTGCAAGCCCAGCGCGAGCGAGAGGCTCACCCCGAACACCAGCATGTTGCGCTGATTCCAAACGACCCCCGAAAGCATCGAAAGCGCGGCCGAAGCGACCATGCCGAACATCACGATCACCCCGCCGCCCAGCACCTCGATCGGGATCGTCGTGATCACCGCGCCGATCTTGGGCACGAGCCCGCAGACCACGAGGAACAGCGCGCCCAATGTCACGACATGGCGGCTCATCATTCCGGTGATCGCGATCAGGCCCACGTTCTGGCTGAAGGTTGTGTTGGGCATAGCGCCGAAAATGGCCGCCAGTGCCGTCCCGGCTCCGTCCGCCGCCACCGCGCCCTTGAGCTCGGCATCGGTCGCAGGCCGTCCCGCCGTCCCCTCGCAGATCGCCTCCACATCGCCGATCGATTCAATGGAGGAGACAAACCCCGTCAGCAAGAAACCCAGGATCGCGGACGCCGAAAGCGCGAAGCCGAAGTGGAACGGCTGCGGCACTATGAGCAACGGCGCCGCGCCCACGGCTTCGAACGAAATCCGCCCCATCGCCAGCGCCACGAGATAGCCCGCAAGCAGCCCCAGCAGCACCGAAGCGGTCGACCAGATCCCGCGCGCGAAGAACTTAAGGCCGAGCGTCGCGAAGACCACCACCCCCGCCAGAAGCCAACTGCTCCCGGCACCAAATGCCGGCGTACCCACCGCCGGCACGCCGCCCGCCGCGTATTGCACCCCGATCCGCATGAGCGAGAGCCCGATCATCAGCACGACCAGCCCGGTAATCATCGGCGGCAAGGCAAAGCGCACGCGTCCTACGAACACACTCAGCGCGCCGTGGACCACCCCGCCGATCAGCGCCGCCGTTGTCAGCTCCGCCATCGCGCCCACGCCCCGGCCCGCGACAATCGGGATCATCACCGGGATAAACGCAAAGCTCGTCCCCTGCACCAGCGGAAGCCGCGCGCCGATGGGACCGAGGCCCACCGTCTGCATCAGCGTGGCGATCCCGGCGAAAAGCATCGCCATCTGGATCATATAGATCAGCTGCGAAGGATCGGCAGACCCAAACCCGAAACCCGCCGCACCCGCCACGATGATCGGCGGCGTCAGGTTGGAAACAAACATCGCCAGCACATGCTGGATGCCCAAAGGAAGCGCGAGGGCCATGTCCGGAAAGAAGTCCGGATCACGGGCCTGAGCTCGGCTGACCGAAGCGGGCAATGGCACGGCAGGCGTTCTCCTTGGACTAGGACATGAGGCGGTCGAGCGAGCGGCGCGCCGCGCCCAGAATGAGCGCGCGCGGCGTCTGGACAAGGCCACCTCCGCGCACGACCGGTCGGCCTTCGACGAACAAGTCGCGCACCCCGGCAGGCGGCGCGAGCACCAGTCCGGCAACCAGATCCCACGCACCGGTCGAGGCCACATCGGCCATGTCCCATACTGCAACGTCCGCACGCAGGCCGGGCTTCAGCTGGCCCAGATCGCTCCGCCCCAGCACAGCCGCACCGCCGCGCGTCGCCAGCTTTAGCGCCTCGCGCGCGGCAAACGCGGTCGCGCCATGGGTTACGCGCTGAAGCAGCATGGCCTGCCGCGCCTCACCCAGAAGATTGGCCGTATCGTTGGACGCCGAACCATCGACGCCCAGCCCCACCGGCACCCCGGCATTGACCATCGCGCGCACCGGCGCGACGCCCGATCCCAGCCGGCAGTTCGAGCCCGGACAATGCGCCACCCCGGTCTTCGTGCGCGCAAACAGATCGATCTCTTGTGCGTCGAGCTGCACGCAATGCGCATGCCACACATCGGGCCCGGTCCAGCCAAGCTCTTCGGCATATTGCCCCGGTCGGCAGCCAAACCGCTCCAGGCTGAAGGCGACGTCGTCGGCATCCTCGGCGAGATGCGTGTGCAGCATCACACCCTTGTCGCGCGCCAGCAGCGCGGCATCGCGCATCAGCTCGCGGCTCACCGAAAACGGCGAGCACGGCGCCACGCCCACGCGCACCATCGCGCCGTCCGCGCCGTCGTGGAACCGGTCGATCACGCGAATGCAGTCCGCCAGGATCGCGTCCTCGCGCTCGACCAGACTGTCCGGCGGCAGGCCCCCGGCGCTTTCCCCCACGCTCATGCTACCGCGCGTGGCGTGAAAGCGCAGGCCGATCCCGGCTGCGGCATGGATTGTATCATCCAGCGTCACGCCGTTCGGAAAAAGATAGAGGTGGTCGCTGCTCAGCGAACAGCCCGATAGCGCGAGCTCCGCCAGCCCCAGCTGCGTCGCCGCGAACACGTCATCGGGCGTATAGCGCGCCCAGATCGGATAAAGCCGCTTCAGCCAGCCGAACAGCGAAGCCTCGGTCGCCCCCGGCACCGCGCGGGTCAGCGTCTGATAGAGGTGATGGTGCGTGTTGATCAGCCCCGGCGTCACCACGCAGCCCGAAGCCTCGACGACCTCATCGGCATGCCCGGCCAGCGGTGCGAGCTCAGCGGTCGTCCCCACTGCCAGAATGACGCCGTCGCGCAGCGCAATGGCTCCGCCCGCAATCTCGCTTCCCGCGTCGTCCATCGCCGCGACCACCGCGGCATTGCGGATCAGCGTAAGCGCCATGTCAGCAGCCGCTCACTTCGGCGGGCTCATTTCATAGCGGTCCCAATGCGTGACAATCTCGTCCACGACTTTGCCGCCAACCATGTAAAGGCTCTCTAGCGCCGCG
>CAILIO010000392.1 GCA_903834285.1 uncultured Sphingomonadales bacterium
GCGCGATGTCGATACCGATATGGGCGCCAAGGCGGCTCTGGAAGGCCGAGGCGTGGGTGCCAGAGGCAAGGCTCGCCTTGAGGCTCTGGCTGACCGCATAGGCCAGCCATCCTGCCTTCACCTCGTCGGCCAGCGCGCGGAAGGCAAGGAAGGACGCGAAGCTGTCCTCCTCGCTTGCCCAGTCAGCGGACAGCGACGCACGCAAGCCTTCGAGGCCCGTCAAGGCCGGGCTCGCCGGAATGCCGGAAAGGCCCGAAGGCTCGTTCCTGTCGGTAATGCGGATTGTGCAGCCCGCATCGCTGCTGCCGAAGTGTCCGGCATGATCGCGCGCCAGCGAGAAGATCGCGAGATCGAGCGCAAGCGCGGGATCGTGAGCGACATGGAGTGCCAGCACATCGCGGCGATCCTTGGCCATCTGCTCTCCAAGCGAGCGCGGCAGGCTGGCCGAAGTGGCGGGTTCTGCCTCATCGGGTTCGAGGGTGCCCGCCGTCTCGCTGGCACTGCTGCCCCGGCGGGTCGGTTTGGCGGTGGTGTAGTAGGTTTCGAGAAGCCGCGGACGGCCGTCCTTGCCCAGCACAAGGAAGGTGCCGACGTTGGGCTTGTCCTCGTCCGGGATCAGCAGTTCGGTGTCAGCAAGTCGGTCGTGTTCAGCATCGAGCGCCTCGTACTGGGCTTCGAGCGCGGGGATATCGTCGGCCTCTTCGGGATCTTCGAGAATCTCCGAGATATCTGTCATGCGGCACGAGATTTCTTCCATGCGGGCCGCCGCTTCGGCGCTGGGTTCAGCGCGCCGCGGCCAATAGGCATGGAGATCCTTGGTGTCGTCGTAGGTGACATGGGTTGCAAGGCTCGGCTTAACCCAGGCGAGCTTGCAGCCGAGTTCAGCGACATCTGCCTCACGAGCGAGCTTCTTTGCGGCAAGATCCATGGCGAGGTCGCCATCGAGCCAAACACCTTCACCCTCGTTGGCGAAGAGGTCGCGTTCGATACGGCCGCCACAGCCGGTGTATTCCGCCTCGCCGAGAAATCGGGCGATGGGATGGTCAGCCGACAGCGCTTCCTCGGCAATCGCACGGCGGATTGCCTGCGCGTTGTCCCGCTGCCAGCTCGTCGACAGGCGTTCCCACGCCGCCTGCTGCCGTTCGCGGTCACCGGTCGAGCCATAAGCCATGGCGATGTCGAGCGTGATTTCGCCCGCGGCCAGCGCAGCGAAGATAGGCTCGGCAAGGTCGGCCAGGCGAAGGCGGCCATGAACATGGCGGACGGTCACTCCGAAACGCCGGGCGACTGCCTCGGCATCGGTGCCTTCCGCGATGATGTCCTTGTAAGCACGCGCTTCGTCCGCCGGCGTCATCGCCTCGCGGATAAGGTTTTCAGCGAGGCTAATCTCACGGGCAGCGGCGTCCTCGCTCTCGCAGAGGCGGACATCGATCGCGTAATCCTTGGGTAGCACACCGCGCTCAATCAGCAGGCCGATGGCGCGCCACCGGCGCCCGCCGGCATGGACATCGTAGAGCGTTTTCTTGCTCGCCGAAGGGCTGACGATAAGGGGCTGCAGCAGCCCATGTTCGGCGATACTCGCGGCCAGCGCCTCAAGGCCAGCATCGCCATTGGCCTTGCGTACATTGCTAGTCGACAGGCGCAGTTTGGCCTGCGCAATCGTGGTGGTCTGCATGAAGGGTCTCCGGACCAATTCCGAGGCCCGGATCATGAAGACGCTTTCGCCTCCAGGGGGCCTCGCCCCCTATGCTTCCCCTTTTCTTTAGCCCCCGTGTTTCCTTGAGCAGCTGGTCACGATACGGGTTCCGATCTCGAAGGATGGCTTTGCCTCGCCCCAAAAGGGAGGCGGCATAAACGCCTCTTGAAAATGTGACCTTTAAGGTGTATTGAGAATGACGGAAAAGCGGACCCCGCATCATGATCTGACAGCGATCCAGGCCAAATTTGGCAGTGTGGATTCGCTCGAGATCACGAGCAAGGCGACCCGCGATGCCCAGAAGATTGGCTACTCGCTGGAAGATATTGTCGATGTCGTACAAGCGCTGGAACCGGGTGATTTCATCAAGTCCGAGACAGCGCATAATCCGCCGAACCATCGGTTGTGGCACGACACCTACAATTTCCCCTGCGAGGATATGTGGTTGTATCTGAAGTTTGCCGGCGAGACGCTGATCGACGTCGTTCTGACGTCCTTCAAGGAGGTTTGAGATGAGCGAGACGCGAATTCACCCTGAAACGAGTCAGGAACTGCGCCGCGACACGCGGTCGCAGACGGTGTGCGTCGGCTCGCTCTCGCGCGTCGTCGATGTGCCAGGCTGGTATCCAGAAGGTGATGGCGATGCCATTCACAGCGGCGAGGATCTGCGTGCCCACAACGAGGCGTTCAAGGCTTTGCGCGAAGAATATGCCGCACACATCAAGGCCGTGCGCAAGAAGCTTGGGCTAACTCAGGAAGAGGCGGGCGTCATCATCGGTGGCGGCAAGCGTGCCTTCCAGAAGTATGAAAGCGGGCGCACGCCGCCGAGCGATGCCGCAGTGGGCCTCATCGAGATTCTGGCACGCCATCCCGAAGTGGTTGCCACTTTGCGGTCATTTCGCATGGCTACACCAAAGGCTCTCGGTCAGGAGACACAGTCAGCGGGCACCGGAATATCTGCCGGCAAGCGGATGAAACGTGGCGCGCGCAGCGCGGCTGCGTAAAGGCGGCCGGCTGTCGCACGCCGCGTCCCTGCTACGCAGCCAGCTTCGCCACGATCTCTCGCGCATTGCTCACCGGCATAAACAACCGGGTCTGATACTGGATGATTTCCGTAAAGCAGCCCTTGGCCTTCCACGATGCCAGCGCGCGGGGATCGAAGCCCAAGACTTCGAGGCGCTGCTCGCCATTGACCCGCGAACGCTTGATGCTGGCGCCTGACAGCGCATCGATCGGCACCACCTTGCCGCCCAGCGCCGCCTCAACCAGTTGGTCCGGCGACAGCGAAATGCGATCACCAAGCCCGAGTTTGTCCAGCAGCATGTTGACCGCTTCCGCGGGCACAATGCGCCCCAGCAGCGACCGCCCATCCTGCGTCACGAGGCGACGGACCTGCGCCTCGTCGCCCAGCAGGTTCCAAATGGGCAGCAGGCGACCCGTCGCGAGGTAGAACCGCTCGGTATAGGGACGCGTCGCCAGGTCATTAGCCTCGGCCTGCCAGGCCTCGTCGAATGCGCTGCGCTCGCAATCGTCCCAATGGCTCTCGGCCAATTCATCGGCCGTGATCCAGCTTCGCCCGCCGGGCCGGTGCAGTGTGAAACTGGCGACCGGCGTGCCGTCGTCCATCAGGCGGGTACGGTCAGGCATGAGTGCGGCCACGCGCGAGGATCGACCGTTGCGTAAGAGGCGGGTCTTGGCTCCAATGCGCTTGGCGATGTCTTCCAGCGGCGTGATCTTCGGCGCCCATTGCGCCTCGACAGTGAGCAGCTGGGTCGAGGCACCATTTGCGTCCTCGCGCAGAACGCGCTCCTCGACGGTGGTCAGTTTGTCGGCGACCAGCGTTTCGACGCCGGCGTCGAACGTGCCCGCCTTGCGGGCGGCGTCGATCCGGGCTTCAACCAGTCCCAGGAATTCATCGAAGACCGCGTTTTGCAGCGCTATCGGTAGCGCGAGAATGCGGTTCAGCCAGCGCGGGATCGGCGGCAAATTGTCAGTGAGCGCGCCGTCCTGTTCGAGCTTCAACCCTGTCCGTTCGCTAAAGTCGGCAAAGCCGACGCTGGTGAGCTTGCCCTGATGGAGCAGATGATACCAACGGGTCAGCGCCTCGCGGGCGTATTCGCTCTCGAGGTTGTCGGCCGGATCGAACAGATTCTGCCCGCCGGTCTGCCGCTGGCCGCGCGTCAGCGCGCCAAGGGCGTCAAGGCGGCGAGCGATGGTCGAGATAAAGCGGCGTTCGCCGCGGCAATCGGTGGTGACCGGGCGGAACACCGGCGCCGACGCCTGATGGGTGCGGTTGGTCCGGCCAAGGCCCTGGATGGCGCGATCAGCCCGCCAACCTGGCTCGAGCAGGAAGTGCATCCGCCGTTGCTGGTTCTTGGCATCCAGGCTCGCGTGATAGGATCGGCCCGTGCCACCGGCGTCCGAGAAGACGAGAATGCGCTTGGCCCCGCCCATGAAGGCATTGGCGTCGGCCAGCGACTGGTTGGCCGTGCGCGATTCCAGACGTTGGCTGCCATCCGGCAAGGTTACGAGGCGCCGGGTGCGCCCTGTAATCTCGGCGACGGCATCCGTGCCGAAGCGCGAAATGATGGCATCGAGCGCGGGGACGATGGGCGGCAAGGCACCGAGCAGTTCCAGCGTATCGGCCTTGATGCGAAGCGCTTCTTGCGAGTGAACAGGATTGCCCGCCTCATCAACCATCGGGCGAGAACGCTCATTGCCGTCCTCGTCCCAATAGCTTTCCATGGCACGCGTCGGGAAGGCGTTGTCGAGGTAGTCGGCAACGATCTCGCGGGGTGAAAGATCAAGCTGGATCTCTGCGCGATCTTCGGCAGACAGGTCGGCCAAGCGCCGGTCAAGCAATGCCTCGGCGGTCGAAACGAGTTGGATGACGATGCTATGGTCTGTGGCGAGCCCTTCCTCGATCGCCGGGAGCAGAGAGGGCAGTTTCATCGACAGGAGAAGCTGGCCGAAGAACCGCTGTTTCGAGCTTTCGAAGCGTGAGCGGGCCGCAGATAAGGCCTGCCCGTTGAGCGTCTTGCCCTCCAGCGGATCGGTGACGCCCGACGCGCCCAGCGCCTCTTCAAGGTTGCGATGGATGATCGCCCAGGCATCGGCATAGGCGTCGAAGTCGCCGATCTGGCGCGGGGTGAGCGCGTGTTCGAGGATGTCGTATTCGACGCCAGCGTAGGAAAGCGCACGGGCTGTGTAGACGCCCATCGCCTTCAATTCGCGCGCGACCAGTTCCATGGCTGCGATGCCGCCCTCGCGGATGCGGGCGATAAAGGAACTGCGGTCCGGAAAGGCCGTCCCCTCACCCCACAGACCGAGCCGCACGGCATAGGCCAGATTGTTGACGTCGGAGGCGCCAGTGGCCGAGGCGTAAATCACGCGGGCGCGCGGCAGACGGTTCTGCAATTCGACGCCGACGATCCCCTGCTGCGAGCCCTTGGTGCCGCCGAACCGGCCTTCACCTCCGGCAACGCCGCCCATGGCATGGGCCTCGTCGAACAGGATCAGGCCGTCAAATTCCGGCGTCAGCCATTCGAGCAATTGCTGGAGGCGGGTCTTCTCGCCGGTGCCGCTACGCAGCGTCGCATAGGAGGCGAAAAGGATACCGTCAGCCTGACGGATCTTCGCCTCGGGCTTGATCTTCGAGAGGGGCTGGATGTCGAGCGCCATACCGCCCAGCGCCTGCCAGTCACGGCGGGCATCCTCGATCAGCGCGTTGCTCTCACTGATCCAAAGATGGCGGCGGCTGCCGCGCAGCCACTGATCCATCAGGATCGAGGCAAGCTGGCGGCCCTTGCCGGCGCCGGTGCCATCGCCAAGGAAGAAGCCGCAGCGATAGGTAGCCCCGGCCGCGTCTGGCACCAGTTCAAGGCCGGACTCGGGAATGCGATAGCGACCGGCCAGATCGGAAGACGTTGCCTCCAGCGCATGGACCAAGGTTTCCAACTGGGCGCGGCTTAGCACTCGGTCGCGGATGACCTTGGCAGGCAGTTGGGGCACGTAACTGGGCGGCGGCAAAGCGACAGAGGCCATCGCCGCTGATTCCACTAACGGGGTCGGATGATCGGCGGCCTCGGGGAAAATGAGCCTTTGCGGGCGGTAGGCGACATAAACGCCGACCGCCTGTTCGGCATCGGCGATGGTGTCGCGCAGGCTGTATTCCAGCGACGCGGCGTCATTCGCCCCTGAAGCTGGCGACACTGGCCTCGTGGATATTGGACGCGCTGCCGAGAACCCGCCCAACAGCACACCAGATTTTGGAACCGCATTGACCATCGACGTGGCAACAGTTTGGCGATCCTCCCCCACAGCAAAGCGCGGCGGGACTTTTGCAAGGAACGGCAGCAAGTCTGCCGCATTGGCACGATTGATCACGGTGGTGGAAATCGCGCCCGGTCGCTTGTCGATGACGAGCAGCCGGATTGGGATCGAAGTTCCGTGGCGGGCGAAGGCCTTCTCCAACCGGGCGTGAACCATGACGCTTGCCCCCTGGAGGACGCGCCTGAACACGTCCGATTGGCGACCTTGGGGCTGAAAGCCATCAGGCATGATTGCGACGAGGCGGCCGTTGGGCCGCAATGCACCGAGCGCCGCAGCCAGATGGCGGGCAGCAGCGACAGCGTCCTCCTGTCCGGCCGCATTGCGAGCGAAAGGTGGGTTCATCAGCACTACGCTCGGACGCCCTTCCAGATGCGCGCCGATGCGGGCCGCGTCGAAGCCGGTCACGGCGGCGTCTGGGAATAGGTGCCGCAGGATCGCCTGGCGCAAGGGATCGATTTCGTTGAGGTGGAGGCGAATGGTCAGCCCGGCCCAGATCGCGAGCATGCCGGTCCCGGCGCTGGGTTCCAGAACATAGTCATCGGGCTGCAAATCAGCAAATTGTGCCACCAGCCATGCCAGCCCCAGCGGGGTCGAGAAGTGCTGATGGCTGATCTGCTCTTCGCTGCGGACGGTCTGGGTTGGCAATCGGGCTTCCAGAGCCGCCAGTGTGTCCAGCGCCTCAACTGGATTTCGCGGCAAATCCAACTGTCGCAACGCCAGCATCGCTGCCGTTTCCACCATCTGGAAACTGTCCCGCTGCGACCAAACCCCTTCGGACGATGTGGTGCCATAGGTTTCCACCATGGCCGCATTCATCACGCGCCGTGTGATCCTTTCGCCATCCTTCAATGCTGGAACCAGCATCTCGGCTGCGGCGACAAGGCGATCAGCAGAGGGCAAGGCATCTGGGCTTCGGGTGGTCATGGTCGCGGTCCTTTCGAGTCAGGTCAACTTCGAAAGCTCCGCTCCCACTCTCACTCTTCCACCTGTTCACAGGTGAGCATGTGGACATGTAAAATTGTTCACGCTCAGGCGGGACGAGACCGGCCGCAAGATCGGTCCAGCTTGCTACTGTCGCAACGGCAAGCGGCAGCTCGCGTGCGCTTACGATAAGATATTAAACCTCACGGGCCATGCGCCGCATAGCCTGCGGAGGTTGTCCAAAGGCGCTAAGAAAGGCGCGGCGCATGCGCTCGGGGTCGTGAAATCCGAGCGAGGCTGCGATCTGCTCGATCGGCAGGCCAATGCTCTCCACCCTCTCACGCACGGCTTCAAGGCGTAGCCGTTCGACCGCTTTGGCCGGGCTGATGCCCAGGTCGCTGGCAAAGGCGCGGGAGAAATTGCGCGGGCTTATACTTACTGGCCGTGAACTCACTGAATTTACCTTCAAAACATGCGCTCGGCCTGCCACTCGCTTGGAAGGTGGAAATACTCAAGGTATCGACCAATGCTCGATGCATGGTCAGACTCCGATCATCGCGCTGGAATGCCGCGCGCGGCCGCAACGGGCGCGATTCTCGCCCGAACATCAATACTGGCTGGAAAGACCATGTAACCAGCCTCCAGCGTGCCAGCCATCATCGAGTGTTCACGCGGGGCAAGGCGCCAGCGCATGGCCACGAGCAAACAGAGCATCGCGTCCAGTCGGTCCTGGTCAGCCTTCTTTGGTGTTGTGCGTTCCGCCTCTGCCGTACACCAAGCAGCCGCATCATCGGCACCGAAATCCCGGAAATGGCGAGCTGCAACCTCGGAAACCAGCTGCCAATCTCCGATCCGAAAGGTTTTGCTGCGGGCGGGATTGTATCGCGGCGCGGCCAACCGCTTAAAGAACCGCGGCTCGAGCGAGGCGAGAGCCAGTGCCGGAAAGACC
Organism: uncultured Sphingomonadales bacterium; assembly: GCA_903834285.1. Classification (GTDB taxonomy): domain Bacteria; phylum Pseudomonadota; class Alphaproteobacteria; order Sphingomonadales; family Sphingomonadaceae; genus Novosphingobium. The sequence goes on from CAILIO010000392.1 coordinate 7,899, forward strand.
TCCATCAGATGAAGGCCTGTCGTGGCGGTGCGAGCTTCTTCGGGCGTCTCGGTTGCATTCAACCGAGTGAGAAAGCCCCAAATCGGCGACGAATCGCAAAACATGCCGACCTTACCCCGGTTCGAGGGCTGCACACCGCCGCCCATCCAGCTCACCAAGCTGGCAGCAACGCGCTCGACTGGACGCATGCTGGTGAGGTTTGGCACGATGGTGGGCTGATCGAGGGCTACGAGCGTGGCACCCGTCGGCGATCGAACCGCATCGATGAACGCCAAAGCATCGTTAAAGTTCGAGAGGCGCGGAGCGTAAAACGCCTTAGGCTGTCCCCCTTCCATCATAAGCGCACAGATGGCTCCAGGAGCTTTCTGGTTGTCAGTCCAAGCCGAGTCAAATCCAATGAGTGTGTCCGCTGCCATATCGTCACCCGAGCAGGGCGAGGACGGCAAGATACCCTTCATCACAGACGTCCTGCCCTTGCTCGCCAGATCGATCGCCATCACCAATGGCCGCGCACGCTGCATTGCGCCCATGGCAATCTCTTTCATGCATTTTGAAGGGCTGACGAGGTGGCTAGAAGCCCTGACGCGATGGTGAGTTCGCCGGTATCAGTCCAGAAAACTGCCACGCCGTTGATAGGTTTTTTGCCGATTTCCGCCACCGCATCCGCATAGGCCGCCAGTTGAGGCCAGTAAATTGCGAGACGCTCGGCATGGTCCGCGACGGCCCCGCTTTTGTGATCGACAATCAGATAGCCATCTGGTCCTTCGGCGATCAAATCGATGATGGCGATTTGTGTGCCACCATCTGCCAGCTTGATTTCCAGCGGCTGCTCGACATGAAGTTCGTCATATCCAAGATCGGCCAGTGCGGTGGCAAGTCCGTTGGCCTGGGCCGCCAGTCCTGCGACATCATCTTCATCCAACCGACAATGCGCGGCCACCTGATGAGCCAGATCAGGCCGCTGCAACAGAATGCGAAATGCCTCGTGTATAGCTGTACCTTTATCCGTCGCCGCTAGGAGCTCCGCGCTGTCGATCCGCAGCCCCGGCGCAACGACGCGCGTTTCCATTACTTGAGGCAGGGGCCGGGTGGTGTTGATTGCCTGTGACGGGCTGAGTACAGTGATCGCCTCATGAGGCGCTTGTGACATGAGGACAAAGCGTGGCGCACGATCCGAGGCGTCGCCCAATGCGAAATGCACCTCGTCAAATGATGGTGGTAGATCCTTGCCCAGATCCTGGACCTTGGCGTCAAAGGTCTGATCCCCAATCTGAATGCGGTTCACGTCAAGCTGCAGGCCGCTCACCACTGCCATCAGGCGACGCGCGGTAATGGGTAATGGCGGTTCATCCGCACCATCGTCCTGTGGCCATTCGATCACCAGACGATTGCGCGCGCGGGTCAGCGCCACATAGAGCAAGCGGCGAGCGGTTTCGTCGGCCTCAGGCCGTAGGCGGGACAGGAAGCGCTCGGTTGCCTCGGGCGCGGCCAGATTGGGGGCATAAGCGAGGCTAGCATCCTCAATAACGCGGTTGAGGTCGTTAAAGCCGGGAAAGATCGTACTGAAGGTGCCTGGACGCGGGTCCAGTTTCTGATCCAGCCCGCAGACCACCACCACTGGCCATTCGCGTCCCTTGCAGGCATGCCATGTGACGATCTCGATACCATCGGCCTCGGCGCCTGAAGGATTGGGACGCGTGTCCTCACCCTTCAACCCAATCTTGTTTTCAAGCCAACCCAAATAGACATGGGCACTCTGGCCGTAAAAGCCCGAGGCCTCGCGCATGTCGCGGTGGGCCTCGATAAAGGCGGCGGCTTCGGCCTCAAAGCGCAAGAGATCGGCGCGCATCTGGGCGGGATCGTCAAGCAGATCGCACCAATCGCGCAGGCCTGCCGCGCGGATGACCTGATGCGTCAGATGATCAACCGGCATGGCCAGTGAGTCCGGCCAGAGCGCCGCTAAAGCCGCCAATTCAGGTGCTGAAACTTGGCCGCCCTGTGTCAGCGCTTTGAGCGCGTCATCGAGAGGTAGGGCGGAAGGTCCAAGCGTTGCAACGCAAAGTGCGGCATGGATATCCTGCGGGTCAACGGCATAGCGCAGGGCAAAAGCGGCTGCTTGCACCACCTTGCTCTGCCACCAGCCCCCTTCGGCTACACGCACCGGCAGGCCAAGTTCACGAAGCGCCGAGGCGTAATCAGTGCAGCGAACATGAGTGGGGCAAAGCAGCGCTACATCTCTGGGTTCGAGCCCCCGCAGCTGCCCCGTGTGGCGATCCTTGATGATGATGTCTTCATCCAGCAGCGCCAAGACGTGATCGGCCACAAAATGCTGAGGCTTGCCGCCACCTCTTGCACCGCGTTTTTGCGCGAGCTTGATGACGTCGAGCGCGGTGCCGAGGCCTTGCTCTTGCGTGGGGGTAAGCGGCGTATAGCCCTCGCCAAACAGGCATGGCCCCAACGCGTTCACAAATGCCATGATGCGCGGATCAGACCGCCAGTTGTGGGTCAACGGGCTGCTATCGAACTGCTGCGTCAAGGCCACGGTCAGTCGAGGATCGGCACCTTGAAAGCCCATGATCGCCTGCTTGGTATCGCCGACGATCAAGGCGCGCTTGGCTTGTCTCGCCAGCGTCCAAAGGAAGGTGAACTGGATCGGGTTGGTATCCTGAAACTCGTCGACAATGACGCAGTCCACCTCCTCCATGATGGAGCCAAGCACAGCCGGATTTTCGGCCAGCAGGCGAGCGGCGTTGGTCACCATATCGCTGTAGTCGATCACGCCAAGCTGGCGCTTGCGCGTCTCATAGTCAGCCATTGCCGCTTGGGCGCCCTGCACCAGTGCGCTGGCATGGGCCACGGCATCGTCTAGGGGGCCGGGGTGAAGCGGTAGCTTGTCAGCGGCGGCCATGACGGCTGTGGCAAGGTCATCATAGCCGTCCGGCGTGGGGCTGCCGCGCATGGAGACACGCAGGGCGCGCAGCTTTTGCCAGAGCTTCCAATCCTTTTCGCCCTTGGCAAAAATACGCTCGGCGCGCCGCAGATCGGAAAAATTGGCACGGAACGCTGTCTCAGCGGTCTTATTGCCGTTGCCAGTGGCTAGAGATTTCGGAAATGCCGCCAACAACGCATTGACCGCTGCAAGCAATCCTGCGTCCAGCGTTTCGCCCTTGGGCGCAGTCGGCCCATAGCCCTCGCGGATAGACGCTTCGACCCAATCAGCCATGCCGGGATCGCCGCCACGGGGGCCGAGCGTGCGCAGCAGGCTAATCACGCCAAGCAATGCGCCCCGAAAGCTGTCCTCGGCAGTATCATCCGAGGTAAAGCTGCCGCGATAGCCATAGTCGCCCAAATTCCGGGCTAACTGGTTCAGCGCCGGATTTTCCTCAATCGCCCGGCGGATCAGCAAATCCTGCTCATCCTCGGCGATGAGGCGCTGCTGCGGCGAGGCGCCGCCCGCGAAGGCGTGCTCAACCAACAGGCGACGACCAAGGCCGTGGATGGTCGAGACATAGGCCCGCTCAACGCTGAGCGCAGCCTGCAAATTGCCGTCAGCGATCAGTGCCGCGCGGATGCGCTGGCGCAGTTCGCCGGCCGCCGCCTCAGTGAAGGTGACTGCCAGAATACGCTCGGGCCGCACCAGCCCATCGCGCACCCATTGGGTCAGCGTGGTCTGGATATGGTGGGTCTTGCCCGCCCCTGCGCCAGCGGGAACGATGGAGAGCTCAGTCATGGTCGTTTTCCGTCAGGCTTACCGAGGGTTCGATGTGATCGCGCATGAAGGCGGAGACGAGCGGGCTATCCTCCAGGGCATAGGTGCCAAGGGCTGCAGTCGTTCGAAAGAACTTGTCATCAGCGGTAGTGTTGCTGTCGAGGCGGCCGGTTTTCAACGCTTCGAAGCGCGCCTTGATGAGCAAGAGCGCGTTTTGGGCAATATCGCCGGCGATGGCCTCAATGTGATCGTCGTCGATCGCCTCGGCACCATTGATGAGCACAGCACCGTCATTGAGGGTATGGTAGGCGACTGCAGGCAGCTTCTTCCAACCGGCAAGCGTTTCCGCGATGCGGGTCTCTTCTGCGCTGGCTTTCTCGGTCAAGCGCACATCCATCTTGCGGTAGAGATCGACTTGAAGGTCCCAACCCTTTTGCAAGCGCTGGCGGCGGGTGCCGGAACTGCTCTTCTTGTAGTCGATCACGATTGGCTGCCCATTAGGCAAGCGCAGCAGGCAGTCAGCCTTGCCATGCACCGGATGGCCGAAAAGCTCGCCGATCAACCAGAATTCGTTGCCGACGATCTCTGCACCAAGCGACTGCAGTACCATCGACCAATGCTTGGCCGATTTGATGATCTCGGCCTCCAGCGCCATGCGCTCGACTGCCCAAGCTGCGTTTTGCAGAAAAGGCGCCAGCGCGCGGATCCGATCCATAAAGAATTCGGGCGTGCGTGCCTCGATTGTGGCGTCGTCGGGATGGTTACAGCCCGGTACAAACAGGAGTTCAAACACCTCATGGGCCAGCGATCCGCGCAGCATCACATCAAGGCCCTCGGGCTGCCACGAGACATGGGAAGCACCCAATTCACTCAGCAACCATGCCAGCGGGCTGACCAGCAGCTTTTCCAGGCGACTGGGGCTTTGGGCGCGCGGGGTGCCATCGTCCTTTTGGCGCAGGGTCAGCAGGTTGATGCCGAAATCGTAATGGACGGGGATTTCGGGGGCTTCAGCCGATTTGAATTCCGGCCGGGGCTTCCAGTCGATCAAGCGGTCCCAGATGGTGCCCTCGCTGCGGCCGAGCGGCACGATCAGCTTTTCGGGATCCTCGCAGCCTTCGACCAGACGCGAGATCAGCGGCAGGCTTGAGGATGGCGATAGAGCATCACCATCGCGGTCGCGTTCCGAGAGGAGCAGGATCACCTGCTCGCTGGCCGCACCAAGTTGGCGGGTGAAAAGCGCTAGCGAAGCGTCGAGTTGGCTGGCCTGCGAGGGCAGTTCCAACCCTGTCTCCGAGCGGATCAGCGCCACTTCGCTGTCTAGGAAGAAAGGATTGCCCGACGGCGATGCTGGATATGCCCGATCGTTGAAGCCCAAAGCCAACAATTTGCGAAAGGCGCGGGTCGGGGCCTCATGCGTCAGAACTACGGAAATGCCACCCAGATGATAGGGCCCGCGTTTGGCTGAAATGGCCTGATAGGCCGCGGCGAACTGGATGATCTTATCCCAATCGGGCTCTGCATTAGCCGGAGCGGCATTCAGCGCCGCGCTCAGACGCGTGATCTGCACCTTGGCTTCGATCACATCGGGGCGCAGCACCTCATCGTCGATGAGCAGCCGATGCAGGCTGCGCAATTGCTCCTTGAGCTGGGCATTGGTGCTGGGCGAGCCAGAGCGAATGAGGCCGAACAGGCTCGCCGGCTTCCCAATCAAAGCTTTGGCACATTGGGGCTCGAAATCGCCCTGCATCACCGCGCTGGCAAGGGCGTTGCCTGTCTCTGGCTCCCAGCACAGCACCGGCGAGCAATAGAGCGACGCCAGTGCCATCGCTGGCGCAGGCCGGCGGCGGCATTGCACGAAATGCAGCACAGTCTCGGCCCCGATGTTGCGGCGGGTGGCCACAGCAGGCAGCCCGCTCCCAACAAGCCCCGCGCGGGCAAAGGCTTCGGCAAGGTAAAGCGCATAGTTGCCGCTGGCGGGCAGCATCACGCCTATATCGCTGGCTTTCAAGCTATCGTCATCAGCCAACCAGCGCTGGATTATCCCGGCCGCGGCTTCGCATTCGGTCAGGCTGTCGCGGACGGAGAGAACGGCCAGCGTATCGTCCGCAGCAATGGGCTTGGCACTTGCATTGAGCATCTGGCGCTGGGCATGGCCTGCCAACGAAACCTCTGGCGCGGCAGCCGCCTTTCGCTCGACAATCAGGCGGCGCAGGTCAGCGTCATCGTCGCGCAACGCGCCATGGTGGTGTTCCAATCGTTCCAGCACCTCGCGTTCCAGGGACGACAGGCGGGCATTGTGACGATCCCAGATCACGGCCATCGGCTGCAAAGCGTCACCAGCTTCGCAGCCGATAAAATCCTTTAGCTTGGCCAGATCACTCGGCAGAACCGCCGGATGGGCGATCCACAGGCCGAGCAGCGCTTGCAAATGAATCCACACCCGCGAGTCTTGCGGCAGAGTGCTGGTGTCGATCGAGGCCGGTTCCAGATCGCGCGTCGCCAACATCACATTGCGCAGCATGGAGCCCACTGCGGCAGATGTCTGTTCGGGCGCGATGGCCAGGCTGTCGCTCCAGGGCTGCCCAGCACCAACCGCCTCCAGCGCCTCGCGCACAGGCACGTAGGCGCACTCGGGCAGCGCATAGAGGCTGCCCAGCAATTGCGCCGTCAACTGCGTCGCGCTTGCAAAAGGCCCGCGCCCCAGCCTTACATAGCAGTCTTCAAACATCGGCTATCTTCCAGAAATCCGGCTTTTCCCGCCGTTTGATGCGCCATTCGTGGTGGCAGGCAAGGCAATGGCGCTCAGGAGCATTTTCTTCGATGCAGCACCCGCCAAGGAATGCTTCGCCGCGTTCTGCCTTTTCGAAAAGCTCGTGGGTGGGGTAGCCATAATTGATGTCCACGCCTCGAAGCGCGCGGCATTGCGGGCAGATATAGCAGCGGATCGTGGTGGAGGATGGCTGGTGCATGGCGGCTTCTTGAAACAGACTTACGACAAATTTGGTCGCAGCATGGACTGCGCAGCGATTAAGCGCTCCTCCATGATCGTGATGAGCTCATCCGGCCCCTCGATCACCACATCACCGGCCCACTGGAAAAGGTGATTTGCCAGTTCCAGCAGGCCGCCGGAATGGAAGCGGACCAGCAAGTCCGTGCCGTCTTCCTCAAACTGCTGATGCGGGTGGAAACGCCAGGACCGCGCGCGCTCGACAGCATGAGACGGCACACGCAGCACAATGTCATGCCCGACCTCGTGCCAGATGCCGAAGCTTTGGGCCAGCCAGGCATCGAGATCCCAGTCCTCTGGTGGAAAACCAATGACACCGCTCTCGCGCACGTTGCGCATGCGGTCGAGACGGAAGGTATAGGGGGAATCATCGCGATCGGGCATCTTGCCGAGCAAATAGGTAATCGGGCCATGGATCAGCCCATAAGGAACGACACGTCGCCATGATGGCTCATTCGCCCAGTCGGGCTGGTAGTCGAAATCCACGCAATGGCTGCCAAGAATGGCTGACTGGATGGTGGTAAGATCCTCTGGCGAAGCGATCACTGCTGGCCCTGCCGTCACGCGCGATCGTTGCAGACGGGTTAGCAGATCGAGGTCATTGTCGAGCCGGCGGCGCTCGGCGCTGTCAAAGGCGGTCTTGATCTTGGCGAGCAGCTTTTCCAGCGTTTCGGTGTTGGCGGTGCCTTCTTTGCGGCCAGCCTCCACCAGTGCTTGTAACGCGGCAACCTCGGCTGAACTCGGGCGAGTGTAGGCCCGCCCCGGACTGTCCTTGATGCGGAAACGCTTGGTGCGACCATCGCTGATTTCATCAAGATCGAAGTGGATGAGGATGATATTACGCATCCGCTCCACCGTGCGCCGGTTTACGCCCAGCAGCTCAGCCATCTGGTCAAGTGTCAGTCCCTCAATACTCTCGGTCAGGGCGTGCACCAGCTTCAGCGTGCGGTCGAGATTGCTCATGCGTTGGGTCATGTTGGATCAGGGCTAGGCCGCTGATAGCCAAGAGCAAGTCTCTTTCTGAGTTATCCCTATAATATGCGTCCGATTATGTCGTGTTTCTTCTCCAGACTGCTTTCAAAGTCGAAAATCACTGGAACTGTCTTTATCAAATCCGCCATTTTCTCCAGAGCGATCATCGTGCGGTGGAAATCAAGAAGCACTCTTCGCTTGCTAATATTAGCATGACGAGCGCCAGAAATTGCCTGACGCGAATCAGAAAGCTCCAGCGCCCCGACTTAGGTGCGACCATTTTTGTCATATAGGCGTGTTGGGTTAGGGTCATGAGAAAAATCGAATCATATCTCGCTAAGTGCAGGACTCAATTCCGCAACCCCAACGGAGCGGGCGAAGGCCAATCCGCTGGTGAAGCCGCGCATTTTGCGCTTGCGGCGTCGGCTGTACTGAAAAGACTGACAACTCATCAGATCAAAGAGCGCGGCGAAGATCTGATTGAACTTATTGAACACGAAGCTCCGGTGGCAGCTTTGAACGATGTGGCTGATCGCAGGAGACCCACTCTGAAGGAGATGCGTGCCGTTGCGGAGCAACTCGCCCGAACGGGGAAGCATTCCACTCCGCTTGATCGAGTGCTGGGATGGCTTGGCGACATTTTTTCCTTCGACGAGAGCGAGCGGGAAATAATCGCTGTCGTCGTGCGATGGGGCCAGTTTGAAAGCTGGCGCGACCTCATTGGCAGCCGGTCATATGAACGCGACCTAAAGCCTTCAGAGATCGCGCGACTGGCCAATCTTCCAATTAGTCTGGTCGATCAGAAGCTGATGCCGGGCGCGCCCTTGCTCGCGAGCCGCTTGCTCAATGATGATCGAAACGGCGACTACAGCCTTAGCCACCTTCTGCGGCGGCTCGTCCGCGCTCATGTCAATACACGCGAGGAACTGCTGCACTGGCTGTTGCCCAATGCCGAGGCTAGCTCGCTGATATGGGAGGATTTCGATCACCTTGGCCCCCTGCGTGACGTGGCGGAGCAGGTGATCGTCGCCCGCGAGCCGATAAGCATCCTGCTGTTCGGCGAGCCGGGCACTGGCAAGACCGAATTTGCCCGCGCTCTTGCGTCCCGTGTCGGATGCGGGGCATTGTTTGCCGGCCTTTCCGATGATCAGGGAATGGAACCACATCGCAACGAACGACTTGACCACCTGATGGTGTTGCGAGCCATCTGCCGCAATCAGCATGATAATATCATTGTCGTCGACGAGGCGGACGACGTGCTGGTGCTGAGTGAGCGTAAGGGCTCGTCCAAGCAATGGATCAATCGTCTGGTCGAGGACCCAAAGGTGACGACGATCTGGATCGTCAACCGCCACACGCGGCTCGATCCGGCGGTGCTACGGCGAATGACGTTGGCGATCGGCTTTGATCGCCCACGCCTTGCAGTGCGCGAGCGCATCGTGAAACGCGCCGCGGTGGCGACGTCCGTGGCGCTGAGCGCTTCCGAAGCGCAGGAGATCGCCAGCCTCAAGACCTGCCCGGCAGTCGTGGCCTCGGGCCTGCGCGCGGCGCAGATTTCGCAAGGCGGGGCCGTTGTCGCCAAGACCACGATCCACAGCGTGATGCGCGCGCTGGGTCAATCGCGCGCGCCCGAGATAGCCTCACTCGCCATATATGATCCGCGACTCTCGCGGGCAGATACCGATCTGACAAGCCTTGCCGAGCGCCTTACGGCGGCACCTGACAAGGGCTGGAGTCTTCTGCTCTTCGGTCCTTCTGGTACTGGGAAGTCAGCCTTCGCCCGCCATCTGGCTGCGAAAATAGGGCTGGAGGTGGAGGAGCGGCGATGCTCAGATCTGATGAGCCCCTATGTCGGCGAGACCGAGCAAAATATCGCCGAAGCCTTCGCCATCGCGGCCGAGCGCGATGCCTTGCTGCTGATCGACGAAGCCGACAGCTTCCTATACTGCCGCGAGGCGGGGCAGCGCAGTTGGGAGGTCAGCCAAGTCAACGAGATGCTGGTGCAGATGGAGCATCTGCGCGCGCCTTTTGTGGCCACGACGAACCTGGCCACCAAACTCGATCCGGCAACTCAGCGCCGCTTCACCCTGCGTGTGGCCTTCCAGCCAATGACGCAGCAACAGGCTCGCGACCTGTTCCGCACTCATTTCGGGCAGGATTGGCCTCCGCACCGGCCGGTGCATGATGAACAGACGCCGGGAGATTTCGCCGTGGTGGCGCACCGTGCACGATTGCTGGGCGAACAGGACCCGTTGACCCTGCTGAAATGGCTGCGTGAAGAAGTCGAAGCACGCGGCGATAGTGCGCACAGTCCGATGGGCTTCCATATCCAGGCCTTGCCCGCACTGATCCGAAGGATCAGTGATGAGCAGCAGAAAGTGCCTTGAGATAGGCGCTTTGTTACCTGTCTTTATCAATCTGATGATAGATCACTTCGAGCATGCCCCTCAGATGCCCTATCATCCCGTCGTCGAATTATTTTGGCCAAGCAACCGGAGTTGAATCTATCTAAATCTCACATGCCTTCATGCTGATTAGCATCAAACTCCGCCTAGCCTTACGAATCATCAAATCTGATCGGCAAACTCTTTATGGTATCCATCCGGCGGGTCCCGCCTTGCCCGGCTATGAGCGAGCGCTCTTAAGGACGCTCTTGAGAGCGCACTCAGGAGCGGTTGATGCGGCAGATTACGGTTATGCAGGGGCCCGAGCGTCGTCGGCGATGGACTGACGA
>CAILIO010000393.1 GCA_903834285.1 uncultured Sphingomonadales bacterium
CGCATTCTCGCTGCCGGCGAAGCCCGCCGCGAGCGAGAGGATCGTCGCGCGGTCCACCGTGCGCAGCGCGAGCGAGCCCGCTTTGATTGTCGAGCCCGAAGCGGCAGCCCCGCCGGTGATCGCAGCAGTGCGGTCGTTGGTGATGAGGTTGACCGAGAGGCCGAGCCCGCCCGCCGAGCCCCGCGCCGCCGCAACCGGGATCGCCACCGAGACGATCGCCGCGCCGGAGGGAAGATCGCTCGCTTGGACCGGATCGCCCGCACCGAACGTGGTCGGCGCGATGATGAAATTTCCGAGCAGGCTCTCGCCGGCATCGCAATTGATGGTGCAGCTCACGCGCGCGAACTGCGCTGCCGGGTCGTTCGCGGCATATTCGCCCGCCGCCACGGTCAGCGCGCCGGTCACGTTGACCGAGCCCGCGCCGGTATCGCCAAGGTCGATGAGCGCCTTGGTGCCGAGCGTGACATCGTTGAACGAGATGCTGGCGGCGAGGCCTTTGCCGCCCGCGCCCGCCCCGGTGGTGACCGCGCCCGCCGCCGCAATGCCGACGAGCCGTGCTGCATCGAGCGCCTGGACCGAGAGATTGACGAAGCCAGAGACCGGCGTGCGCGCAAGCAGCGCGCTCGTCGGCGTGCCCGAGGCGTCCTTGTCGATCAGCACCGTCAGCGCCGCGCCGAACCCGTTTTGCGTGCCCCATGAAAGCCCGCCTGCGCCTGCGCCCAATGTGCGCCCGTCGAACGCGAGCACCGAGGCATTGCCCTTGCCGCTACCGGTCACATTGTCGTCGGTCAGGTTCGCGCCGACCGTGTCGTTGGCAAAGAGCAGCGAGGCGGAGGACGCGAAAGTCCGCCCGTCAGGCGTCTCGGTCGTGTCCGCCGCGAGCGCGAGGCCCGCACCGATGCGCAGACCATTGGTCGCGGCATTGGCCGACACGGCATCGAACCCGGCGATCACGCTGTGATCGATGGTGAGTGTTGTCGCGTTCCTGCTGTACGTTGCCCCGTAGGCCCCCGCGACCAAAGTCGAACTGCCGCTGTACTTGACCCCGTTGGCGAGCGCCGCACCGCCGGTGATCGCCAGCGTATCCGCGCGCTCGCTGGCCTTGGCAAGGAAGCTTGCCGTGGTGGCGTTGGCTGAGCGGGTGAAGCGGCCGAGGCCAATATCGACCTTGGTGACGAGCGTAGTGAGATTGACACTTGCCGAGCCCGCCACGCCCCAACCGTCGGTCGGCGCCGGAGGCTTGGCGGCCTGATCGCCCGCAGTCACCGCATCGGCCGTTCCGGCATCGTTGCGCGCGGCGTAATTGGTCTTGAGCTGCTGCGCGTAGGTGCTCGCGCCGAAGCTGGCGAGCACCCCCTTGACGTTGTCGCTCATGACATCGGTGATGCCCTGCCCGATCGCGCCCTTGAGGCTGTTGAACCGCGCATTGGTGTTGCTGAGGAAATCGGGGGTCGATTCCGCATTGGTGTTGTCGCGCACGCCGGCGACCGAGACGGCATTGATCGAGCCGGTGGTCTGCGCGGTCACGCTGACATCGCCCGAAGTGATCCCGGCATTGGCCGCCGCGGCCACCACAGGCGACGTGGAATCAAACAGATCGTGCGCCGGGCCGACCGTGGCCTGTGTCGTCAGTGTGGTATAGTTGAGCGCGCCTGCGATCCCGACCGAAGTGTCGGACGAGCCCGTGCTGCCATCGGCCTTGTTCCATGCGAGCGTGCCCGCGATGGTCCAGAGCTGCTCATCGGTCGCAGCAGCTAAGCGCAGCGCGCCCGCGCCGAGGGCCAGCCGGGCCGTATTCGAAATCACCGCGCGGGTGGAGCCTTCGATCTGGTTGACCGCGAAAGCGCCGCTCAGCGTGGTGCTCTTGCCGCGCCCCGCCACGGGGGCGAGCGTCAGCGAATCAATGGCCGAATTGGCAATCACTGAGAGCGACTTGTCGGGCGCGGTGAAGACCGTGCCATTGCCGATCCCTGCGACGGTGACGGGATTGATCGTGTTGTAGGTGATCGCACCGCCGCCGGCCGCACCGCCGCTCTTTGTGCCGAACAGCTTGGGGCCCGAAATGCTGAGGAGCACGATGCTGGTCTCGGCATCGATGGTCGAGGCATCGGCCTGCGGACCAGCGATGGTGATCTGGCTGGCAGGATCGATCCACGCGCGGCTGGTCGCATCGATGCGGGCATAGGCAATCGAGCCGCCAATCGCGGCCTTGCCCGAGCTGTCGCTGTCTCCGCTCGCGCCGGCGTAAGACCCGAACAGGCCCGATTTGGGGGCAAGGATCCGCGGCAGCGTCGCGACCACGTCCTTGGCAAAGGAGAGGTCGGCAAGGACCGAGTTGAAATTGTCAGGCGTGTTGAGCGTGCCAGCCTGGTCGACCAGCGTGCCGATGTTGTCGACCAGCCCGACCGGACGATCAACAAGCGACGTGACGCTGAGCGAGCCAGCCTTGATGGTGCCGCCGATGTCGGCCGTCCCGGTGTAGACATAGGTGCCCCAGGCCGCCGCGCCGGAAACCGAGGTGGCTGATCCGTTCACGGCCAGCGAAGCCGCGGTGCTGGCCTGCGCGTTGTTGCGCACGTCCTTGTCGCTGACCACCCCGCCGACACTGACTTTGCCGGTGGCCGTGATCGTGCCGGTGATCCGGGCGGTGGCGGACTCATCGGCCTGCAGCAAGGCAACCGAAGCCGTCAGACGACTGGCCGGATTGGCCGATGTGCCGATCGTGCCGACCTTGGGTTTCATCGGATCATCGGTCGAAAGCCGCAGCAGGCTGCTCACGAGATCGCCAAACGAGGCGGTGGATGTCGGGATCACGGCGCTGGTATCGGTGCCGGTCCGCGCGATCGTCGTCGCCGTGGTCTTGTTGAACAAGGTCGTGGTATTGGCCGTGATGCCGACCGTGGTGGTACGTGCGCTGCCAACCGATCCCGCCACGTCTACATGGCTGCGGATCGCCTCCTCGGTCACTGCGGCGATCCCGCCGCCTGGGCTCGTGTCATAGGTCGAGCCGGTCGCACTGGTCAGAATGCCGGCGCTGCTGTCGCCCTGGATGGTCTTGGCGGAAATGCCGATCGCAGTGCCATCGAGCACCGAGCCCTTGGCCACAGTGACCCCGGCATCGGAATTAACCTCGTTATAGGCGACACCGGCCGCCACCGCGCTGCCATAGGAGGCGACCCTGACCCGCACGTCGGCGCGGGGATCGCTGCTCGCCCCGATGGTGAGGTTGCCGCCCGCCGAAAGCGTGGCGCCGCCCGCCGCCGTGCCTACCGTGATCGCGGAATTCGAGGTGGTCTGCCCGACCGCGACGGCAATGGCGAGCCCGCCCGCGCTCGTGCCGCCCGATTTGGCCGCAGCCTTTGAGACGCTCGATGCCGCCGATCCGGCCATCAGGCTGAGATCGCGCGCCGCGGCGATGCTGGCGCCCGCATCGACACTGATCGCGGCCTTGGCGCTCGCGAGCGAGACGAAGGCCCCGAGGCCGAGCCCAACCTTGCCGGTCAGCTTGCCCAGTGCGAGCGAGCCGAGCTTGCCGGCGAGCGTATCGAGCGCAGCCACCGCTTTCGACCCATCGGCGACATCGGTGCTGCTCGAGGCCGTAGCGCTGATCGTGACCGTGCCGCCCCGGATGGTCCCACCGATAGCGATGCCGGCATTGGTGCTGGGCATACCGAAAAACGGCAGTTGGGCGCCAAACACCCCGCCATAAATCTTGTTGTCCGTCGCGGTCAGCGTGATATCGGCGGCAGCGCTGGTGCTCCCCCCGTCCCAGGCGATGATCTGCCCGCCGAGGCTGAGTGTGGGCGCTGTCAGCGTGACCCCACCAACAAGCGCTGGCGTCGATGTGACCGAGCGGGCATCGAGCAGCGCGCCGGGCTGCGCCTCGTTGACGGGAGTCGCAGGGTTGTCAGCGATCTTGCCGGCCAGAGTCACGCTGTCGGAGACGATCAGGATGCCGCCGCTGGCCGTGGTGATGATTGCCTGACCGCTTGGCAGGCCGACTGTCGAGACGAGGCTGTTGCGCAAGTCCGGGGTATCGCCGATGCGCGCCAGCGCCGCCGCGCCGGTCTCGACCCGCGCGCTGGCCCCCATGGTGAGGGTCGCCGCGTGAATATCGACGCCGCCGGGTGCCGAGATCCGCCCCTTGATATCGACACTGGCGGCGCGGCCGCCATCGAAGACATTCGCAGTCGTGGGTTCGGCGCCCGCAAACAGGCCCGGGGAGCCGCGCACGATCAGGCGGCCGGTATCGATGCTGCCGGTCGTACCGATGATGAGACCGCTTGGCACGACGAGGAAGACATTGCCGCCGATCTGCCCGTCTATCGCGCCGAGCACCGAGCGCACCGATCCGTTGATCGTCGAGGCATCGCGGATCAGGTTGACGAGATTGTTCGTACCCTTGGGCAGCACCAGCGTGGCGCTTTGCCCGGTGTTCACGTTGAAATGGTCGAAGTGGTTGAAGCCAGTCCCGTCGATGACCTTGGAGGTCGTGACGACAGCCGCACTCCCTCCACTTTGCAGGGCGACGGTCGAGGGTCCGCCCGCCGACGCGGTGATATCGACCGACTGGGCCCGAGCCAGCGCGGGGGCGAGCGCCGCAGTCGCGGTGATCGAAACGCCGACCATGAGCCGCGCGTAAAGATGATGCACCTTCGGATGAAGGTTCGGTCCGCGCGCCATCTGATGCCCCTCATCCCGGGGCAAAGGCAAGATCAGCGGGAATACCGCTAAGTGCTTTCAGCGCCCGCAAAAATCACGATTCGATCCCCACTAAGTAGTTTCACCAGGTTGCCTTGTTTGGCAATCGAAAAATCCCGCGAAGCCGCCCAGAAAAATATTTGGCAGAGGGTCTTCAATTCGAAAATCAACCTTATGATATTATGAATTGTTTTTTGATTGATCGGCAAAGGCGAACGGCGCGGGCGAATGCCTTCTCCGGGTCGGGTGCAGACATATCTGCGACACTATGGACCGTACCGGGCGACGCCACGACAGCCCAGGCCCAGGCCCAGGCCCACGTCGCTTCGACACTTTTCGATTTTCCGGAAGCAAGATACGCAGGAATCGCGTAAACTTCCTGCAGAACACCTGCGTGACAGGCGGGCATCGGCAACGCTTCTTTTTTGCATCCGTCGAACGGGATTGATCATGAAGGCCAGGCGCGAGACAGGGATGACCGCGATGCCGAAGGGCGGTTTTGCCCCTGTGCGGCTCGCGTCGTCGCGCGGCGTAGCGATCCATTTTCCATCGCTGGCCATCGCCAACGGCGATTGGCGCGCATGACGGCGGCAGGATCGGCATGCAAGCCGCAGGACAGCCGATGACTCCTTCCCCCGAATATGTCTTCAAGCCGCACGAGCGGCCGACCTTGCCGGGTTCTCCGGCCAATCCCGATCATCCGGTATCGCGCCGCCGCGGCTACTTCGCGGTGGGCGTGCTGGTGGGCGTGACCGGCGGTCTTGGCAACGCCCTGACGGTCGTGAACCTTGGCTTCGCGCAAGGTTCGCTCGGCCTCTACAGCGACGAGGCGACCTGGCTCACCGCGGCCTATTTCATGACCAATGTTTCGGTGAACTTGGTGCTGGTCAAGTACCGCCAGCAGTTCGGGCTGCAACCTTTCATCCGGTACATGCTCGCCGCTTACGCGCTTACCGCGCTGCTCCATCTGTTCGCCCACGATTTCTGGTCGGCGGTGGCGGTGCGTGCCGTCAGCGGCGTGGCGGCGAGCGGCCTTTCGACACTCACCATCCTCTATTGCATGCAAAGCATGACCGCTCCCAAGCGGCTGGCGGGGGCGATGATCGGCATTTGCGTGCCGCAACTCGCCAGCCCGCTCGCGCGCGCGATCTCGCCGCACTTGCTCGTGTCGGGCGACTGGCACATGCTCTATTGGTTCGAACTCGCGCTCTCGCTGGCGACGTTGGCCGCCGTCATGGCCCTGCCCCTGCCGCCAAGCGAGCGGGAAAAGGTGTTCGAGCCGCTCGATCTGCTGACCTTCGCCCTGTTCGCACCGGGCGCAGCGCTGCTTGTCGCGGTCCTGTCTGAGGGGCGGATCGAATGGTGGACGGAACGCCCGTGGATCGGCATCGCGCTTGCGGCCAGTGCGGTGCTGATCGGGGCCGCCATCGTGATCGAGCACCTGCGGGCCAACCCGCTGATCAACACGCGCTGGCTTGGTACGCGCGAACTGCTGCGGCTGATTCTCGTCGCGACCGCGATCCGCATCCTCCTTTCGGAACAGGCCTTTGGCTCGGTCGGCCTGCTCACGGTGGTGGGCATGACCAACGACCAGATGGTCACGCTCAACTTGATCGTGGTCGCCGCATCGCTGGCCGGGCTCGCGACTGCGGTCCTCACTTTCCGACCCGACAAGCTTTCGACGCCGATCAACATCGCGGTGCTGCTGATCGCGGTCGGCGCCTTTATCGACTCATCGGCGACAAATTTAACCCGGCCGGAAAACTTCTATCTCAGCCAGGCGCTGATCGGCTTTGCCTCGCTGCTCTTTCTGGCGCAGGCGATGGTCATCGGCATTTCGCGCACACTCCTGGCGGGGCCAAAGCACTTTATCAGCTTCGTCGTCATCTTTGCGATGAGCCAGAGCATCGGCGGGCTCGCGGGTAGCGCGCTCCTCGGCACATTCCAGACCGAGCGCGAAAAGTTCCATTCGCACGAACTCGTCCAGTCGATCGTCATGACCGATCCTGTGGTTGCGGCACGCATGCGCGCGAGTGCGGGCGTGCTCGCGCCGACGCTGGGCGATGCCGCCTATCGCGGCGCAGCCGGTGGTGCGCTCGTCGCGCAGCAGGTTGCGCGCGAGGCCAATATTCTGGCGTACAACGATGTGTTCCTGCTCGTCGGTGTGCTCGCCGTGCTGACCGAACTGTGGGGCATGGCGATCCGGTTCTCGATCTGGCGGCGCGGCGAACCCTCGCCAGTCATCCAGCTCCAGCAACGCATGGCGCAAGCTGCGGCAGCCTCAGCCACAGCTCAATCCACTCCGTGAGGGCACGAGCATGAGCGAACCATCAAGCCCGGCGCCCGAGCCGGCCCCCGCAGCCGATCCGCAAGTGGCAGCCACGCCCCCGCAGGGCTGGCGGCCGCCCGAAAAGAGCCGGCTGACAGTCGCCACGATCATCACGATTGCCGCGCTGGCCGTGCTCGCGCTGCTCTATGCCTGGCAACTGCCGCCCTTTGCCGGCCTAACCGAAGCGACCGACAATGCCTATGTGCGCGGGCGCGTCACCATCATCAGCCCCGAGGTTAGCGGCTATGTCACCTCGGTGCCGGTGCAGGATTTCGCCGAAGTCCGGGCGGGCCAGATCATCGCCACGATCGACGACCGGATCTACAAGGCCCGCGTCGCGCAGGCGGAGGCCAATGTCGCCGCACAGGAAGCGGCGCTGGCCAATTCGGCGCAGGCCCAGCGCTCGCGCGAGACGGCAACGCAGAGCCAGGATGCCGCCATTGCCAACGCCGCCGCGCAGCTTTCCCGTGCCCGCGCTGACATGAAGCGCGCCGATGCGCTGGTCGCCGACGGATCGATCTCCGAGCGCGAGCGCGACCAGACCCGCGCCGCGCTGATGGCAGCCGAAGCAGGCGTCCGGCAGGCCGAGGCAGGCCGTGCGATCGGGACGCAGGATGTGCGCACCGTGGTGGTTGGCCGCGACGGGCTGCGCGCTGCGGTCGAAGCGGCGCGGGCGCAGTTGCGGCTCGCCCAGATCGATCTCGACAACACCGTGATCCGCGCGCCGGCCGATGGCCAGCTTTCGGAGATCGGCGTGCGCAATGGCGCCTATGTCGCCCCGGGAACGCAGCTCGTGTTTCTAGTGCCTCGCGACGTATGGGTCGTCGCGAACTTCAAGGAAGCCCAGACGCACGGCATGGCGGTGGGCCAGCCGGCGCGTTTCCATGTCGACGCGCTGGGCGGGGTGCAGCTTGCCGGCCGCGTCCAGAACATCGCGCCTGCCGCAGGCTCCGAATTTGCCGTCATCAAGGCCGACAACGCGACCGGCAATTTCGTGAAAGTGGCGCAGCGCATCGCGGTGCGCATCGCGGTCGATCCTGGACAGGCGGCGGCACAGCGGCTGCGGCCTGGCATGTCGGTCGAAGTCAGCGTCGACACGCACGGGGGCAAACAATGACTTGGCGCGGATGGCCGCTCGCTCTGGCTCTGCTGATGCTGGGCGCCTGCACCTCGCATATCGCGCCCACGCCCGTGCCGCCGCTTGGCCCGCCTGCGGCGTGGCGAGGTCAGGCCGACCCGGGCGCCGCCCCTGTCGATGCGCGGTGGTGGGACGGCTTTGGCGATCCGGTGCTGACCGCGCTGGTGGAACAGGCGATCGCCAGCAATCCGGATGTCGCAATTGCGGCTGGCCGCGTGCGCGAGGCGCGGGCCAGTGTCGCACTGGCGCGGGCGCAGTTGCTGCCGACGCTCGATGCCGGCGCCGCGGGCGGCCACTCACGCACAGTCAGCGCCTTTGGAAAGCCGCTCGATCAGGATTTTCTGCAGCCACAAGTGACTGCGGGCTATGAGGTCGATCTGTTCGGCCGGCTCGCGGATTCCGTCGAGGCCTCGCGTCAGGCCTACCTTGCCAGTCAGGCGGCGCATGACAGCGTGCGCCTTGCCGTCGCCGGGGCGGCAGCCAGCCAGTACATTGCGCTGCTCGGCCTCGATGCCCGTCTCGCGGTTGCGCGCGGCACGCTTGCCGCGCGCGGGGAGTCGCTGCGCATCGCGCAGTCGCGGGACCGCGAGGGCTATTCGCCCAAGCTCGAATTGCAACAGGCGCGTGCGGAATACGATGCGACGGCGCAGATCATCCCGCAGCTCGAAGGCTCGATCCGTCGCAGCGAGGACAGCCTGAGCCAGCTGACGGGCGAGGCGCCGCACTCCATCCAGCGCGGCCCCGCGCTGGATGCACTGACCGCACCACAGATTCCCGCCGGCCTTCCTTCCGCACTGCTCGAGCGGCGGCCGGACGTTGCGCAAGCGGGAGATCAGCTCGCCGCCAGCGATGCCACGCTGCGTTCCGTGCGCAAGCGCTTCCTCCCGCAGCTGCGCTTGAACGCGAGCGGGGGCCTCGCGATTTCCAGCCTCCTAGCAGACCCGATCTCGCTGTGGCAGGCAGGCGGCAGCGCGCTGGCGCCGCTCTTTGCCGGCGGCCGTCTGCGCGCCGGGGTCGAAGCGGCGGCCGGTCAGCGCGATCAGGCCGCGTTTGCCTATCGGCGCGTGGTCCTGCAGAGCTTGCGTGAGGTGGAAGACGCGCTTGCCGCCATCACCGCGCTCGACGCGCAAATCGTTCTGGCCCGGCACCAGCGCGATACTTTGGCCGAAGCCTTGCGGCTTGCCACCAATCGCTACCGTGCGGGCTACTCCAGCTATCTCGAACAGCTCGACGCGCAGCGCGGCCTGCTGACCGCGGACCTGACCCTCGTCAGCCTGCGGTCCGACGCCCTCACCGCGCGGGTGCAGCTGTTCCTCGCGCTGGGCGGCGGCTGGACCCGGCCGGTAGCATAGCGATTTGCCCGCTCCGATAGAGCGAGGGACGCGTTCGACAGGATGGATGGCATTGGCAAGTCGCTCAGTGGTGCGCGCCGCGAGCCCGGGTGGAGTGAGGGTCTGGGCTCGCGGCGCGCAGGGGACGGCGATCAGCGCTTCAGGGCAAAGCTGATGATCGTCGCGCCCTGGCCAGCGGCGGCATATTTTGCGGTGCTGCCGGCGGGAGCAAAGAACGACTGACCCTGCGCATAGCGCTCGGCCTTGCCGTCCACGGTGATGGTGACGCGGCCCTGTGCCACGTAGCCGACCACCGGGTCCGCCTCGGTGCGGTTGATCGGCGCACCAGCGGCGATCCGCTCGGAGACGGCGACGGCCTTGGTCACGCCCTTTGCCACGATCGGTGCGGTCGGGAACGTGCGGCGGTCGATCTTCTCCGTCGGCGGATGATCGAACACGATGAACGGCTCGCCGGTCTGCTGCAGGTTGAAGTCGGTGAACACCGCTTCCTCGGTGGCCGACGCATTATCGAAGTGCAGGATCTTGGGGCCGACCGGTTCATAGAACGCATCACCGGCCTTCAGGATCTGCGCGGGCTGGCCTTCGACCTGGTAGTAGATCGTGCCTTTCGAGACATAACCGATGGCAGGCGCCGCATGAGTGTGCAGCGGGGCGAGCTGGCCGGGGAGGAAGTGGAAATCGCCGATATCGACCTTGGCGACATCACGCGCGGCGAAATCGACATCGAGCAGCAGCTGCCTCGCTGGTTCAGCGTGGACGGGAAGCCCGAGGGTCAGGGCATAGAGCGCGAGCGCGCTGGTCGAGCGGAGGATGGCTTTCTTCATGGTCTGGTTCCTTCTGGGAGGGGGGAGGAGGACAGGTGCGACAAGCGCGTCCCGGTGCGTCCTCGTGTGTCACCGGGCGGGCAAACGGGATCAGTGACCGGCGACCAACTCGATGCGGTAGCCGTCAGGGTCGGTGACAAAGGCGATGACTTCGGTGCCGGCCTGCATCGGTCCGGCGGGGCGAACCACCTTGGCCCCGGCGGCTTGCGCCGCGGCGGTTGCTGCATAGACATCGGGCACGCGCAAGGCGATGTGGCCGAAGCCCGAGCCGTGGCTATACGCCTCGTCACGATCCCAGTTGTGCGTCAGCTCGATCGTCACCGGGTTCTCATTGTCCGGTGCCGGGTAGCCGACGAAGGCCAGCGTGAAGCGGCCTTCGGGATAGTCCTGGCGATGCACCAGCGTCATCCCAAGCGCGCCGGTGTAGAAATCGAGCGACGCTTCAAGGTCGCGCACGCGGATCATTGTGTAGGCAAGCGCAGCCCCGGTGAAGGGCGCATCTGGTCTGTGCTGCATCTTTGGTCTCCTTACCGGCGCCAGCTGCGCGGCACCTTGGATATCGTTCGCTCTCTATTTATGGAGTGACCACTCTCTAATCAAGCCAAAAGAGAGTGACCGGTACTTAAAAAGCTTGCAGACCGGCAAGCTTAGCTTTCCTGGATGGATTACCTTATTGATTCGAAACAGGTATGGCTGTGCTCTGGCCGGAGCCGAAGCTGAGTGAACAGCATCAATGGCTCAGGATCTGGCGCCCACCAGCG
>CAILIO010000394.1 GCA_903834285.1 uncultured Sphingomonadales bacterium
ATGCCGGCCACCATTCCGATTTGATCCCGGCCGGCATTCCGACCTGATCCCGGCCGGCATTCCGATTAATTCCCGGCCACCTGCCGGGGGATGAGGAGCCTGATCGTTGGTCCATCCTTGCGGCTGTGAGCCGGGAGGAATGGATGCCGACGAGGAGGCCGAAGATGCGCGATGTGCGCGAAGTTTTGAGACTGCACCGGGAAGGTTGTGTCCCGATGCGCGAGGTCGCCCGGATGATGGGCGTTGCCCGTTCTACGGTGCGGGACATGGTGGTCCGCTTCGAGCGTTCGGGCCTTGTCTGGCCGGTTCCCGCAGAGATCGGCGATGCTGAGCTCGAAGCGCAGCTTTATGGACCTGCCGGAGTGAAGCCGGGGCGACGCAAGCAGCCAGAGCCAGACTGGTCGTTGGTGTCGCGCGAGCTGAAGCGCAAACACGTTACACTTCAGGTTCTGTGGGAAGAGTACATTGCCGCTCATCCCGATGGCTATCGCTATAGCCGCTGGTGCGACCTGTTCCGGCGCTGGGAAGGCCGGTTGTCGCTGGTCATGCGCCAGAGACACTCCGGCGGCGAGAAGATGTTCCTCGACTACGCCGGGGACACGGTGCCGGTGGTGATCGACCGTCGGACTGGTGAGGTCCGCGATGCGCATCTGTTCGTGGCGGTGCTGGGTGGTTCGAGCCTGTCGTTCGCATGCGCGACGTGGACCGAGCAGTTCGCCGACTGGATCGAGGCACACAATGCCGCCTTCACCTTCTTTGGCGGCGTTGCGCAGTTGCTGGTGCCCGACAATGCCAAGGTCGCGGTGATCAAGGCCTGCCACTTCGATCCGATGATCAACCGCAGTTACCACGACATGGCGCGTCACTACGGCACGGCAGTGTTCCCAGCACGAAGCCGGAAGCCGAGGGACAAGGCAAAGGTCGAAGCCTGCGTTGGTATCGTCGAACGCTGGGTGCTGGGCCGACTGCGCAACCGCATCTTCTACAGCCTGGCCGAAGTGAATGCCGCGATCGCCGAGTGCCTGGCCGATCTCAACGAGAAGCGGATCCTCCGCCAGTTCGGTCGCACCCGCCGCCAGCTGTTCGAGGAGGTCGATGCGCCCAACCTCAAGCCGCTGCCCGCAGAACCCTGGGTCCATGCCCAGTGGAAGCGCTGCCGTGTCGGGCTCGACTACCATATCGCACTCGAGCAGCATCATTACTCAGTGCCGCATCGCTTCGCCCGCAGCGAGGTAGAGGCCCGCTTCACGTCCCGCACCGTCGAGATCTTCCTCGGCGGGCAGCGCATTGCCGTTCACATGCGCGGATCCGGCAATGGCCGGCACACGACGGTTCCCGAGCACATGCCGTCCAGCCACCGGCGGTATCTCGAATGGACGCCGGCAAAGATCCGCGAGGAAGCAGTCCGGATCGGGCCGATGCTGTCGTTGTTGGTCGAGCGGATCATCAATGACCGGCCGCATCCCGAGCAGGGCTATCGATCGTGTCTTGGCATCATCGGCCTCGCCAAACGGTTCGGCGCCGATCGGCTCGAAGCTGCCGCTGTGCGCGCGCTGGAGATCCAGGCGCGCAGTTATCCGTCCGTCAAATCGATCCTCGAAAAGGGGCTCGACAAGGTGCCCGTGTCCAAAGCTCCGGAGCGCGAGCCGATCCTGCACGACAACATCCGGGGCTCCCAATACTACCATTGAAAGGAGCGACAATGCTCAAACACCCAACCCTTGATCAACTGAACCAGCTCGGCCTGACCGGCATGGCCCATGCCTTCGCCGAACTCGACAACAATGGCGATGCCGCCAGCCTTGGCCACGCCGAATGGCTGGCTCTGCTGCTGGATCACGAAGCAACCTGGCGCAATGACCGGCGCCTCGCGCTGCGCTTGCGTCACGCCCGGCTGCGTCACCATGCCGTGCCCGAAGATGTGAATTATCGAGCGGCGCGCGGGCTCGATCGCCGCCTGTTCGATATGCTTCTCAAGGGCAACTGGATCGCCGCCCACGAGAACTGTGCGATTATCGGGCCGGCCGGCGTTGGCAAAAGTTGGCTTGCCTGCGCCATCGGCCACCAGGCCTGCCGCGACAATCGCTCGGTTCTGTACACGCGGCTGCCGCGGTTGATCGACGATTTGTCGCTCGCCAAGGGCGACGGCCGCATCGCTGCGCGCATGAAAAGCCTTGCCCGGGTCGACCTGCTGATCCTTGACGACTGGGGGCTTGAAACGCTCGATGGTAATGCCCGCCATCACCTGCTCGAGATACTGGAAGACCGCTACGGCCGCCGTTCAACGCTTGTGACCAGCCAGCTTCCCGTAACACGCTGGTTCGATCTGATCGGAGACCCAACTTACGCCGACGCGATCCTCGACCGCCTCGTTCACAACGCTCATCGCCTCGAGCTCGCCGGTGACTCCATGCGCCGATACACCACCGTACAAGCCGCTTGACCCGCCAAAAACCTGCATGCCATTACAACCACTCGATCTGGCTTCGCCCGACCGGCATCACTTCGGAATAGTGGCCGGGATCAGATCGGAATAGGCGGCCGGGATCATCGGAATCCGCACCATCCGTAAGTATCTGCGATCGGGCACCGTCGCGCCGCAGTTCAAGGCGCCCGATCGGCCCAGCAAGCTTGACCCGTATGTGGAGCGGCTGTCGGCCTGGCTGAGGCGGGAGATGGGCCGCCCGCGCAAGCAGAAGCGCACGATCAAACAGCTTCATGCTGATC
>CAILIO010000395.1 GCA_903834285.1 uncultured Sphingomonadales bacterium
ACGCAAGGCCCGCGAAGCAGCGGGTCTCAGGGTACCAGCACCGCCGCACCGACGAATTTGCCGCCGCGCAGGTCAGCGAGCGCCTCGTTGGCATTTTGGAGCGGGTACAGGGTGGTGCGGGTTACAATGCCGATCTTCGGGGCCAGCGCGAGGAAATCAAGGCCGTCCTGCCGGGTCAGATTGGCAACCGACAGCAGACGTCGCTCCTCCCAGATGAGGTCATAGGGGAACGCAGGGATGTCGCTCATGTGGATCCCCGCGCAAACCACGGTGCCGCCCTTGTGCACCGCGCGCAAAGCCAGCGGCACGAGCGCGCCAACCGGGGCAAAAATGATAGCAGCGTCCAGCGGTTCCGGTGAAGGCTCGTCCGAACCGCCAGCCCATACCGCGCCAAGGCTGCGGGCAAAGTCCTGCGCCGCATGGTCGCCTGGCCGGGTGAACGCATAGACTGATCGACCCTGCCACCTGGCGACTTGCGCGATGATGTGGGCTGCGGCCCCGAACCCGTAGAGGCCGATCCGTTTCGCCTCGCCAGCGATGCCCAGCGCGCGCCAGCCGATCAGCCCGGCGCAGAGCAAGGGAGCAAGGGCGGCATCCTCGCCATGCTCGCCGAGCGCGAAGGCGAACCGGGCGTCGGCGATGACGGCGGTGGCAAAGCCGCCGTCGCGGGTATGGCCCGTGAACAGGGGGTGGTCACAGAGGTTTTCGCGGTGCGCTAGGCAATAGGGGCAGACGCAGCAGGTATGGCCAAGCCAGGGCACGCCGACCCGTTCGCCCAGCTTCAGGTCAGTGACCCCGGCGCCCAGCACATCGATGCGCCCGACGATCTCATGCCCAGGGATGATCGGGAGGGGCTGACCCGGCAATTCGCCATCGAGCACATGCAGGTCAGTGCGGCACACGCCGCACGCCGATACCTTGATCCTGATCTCGCCCGGGCCAGGGTGGCGCTCCGGCAGGCACGTCCAGACCAGCGGGCCGCCGATTGCGTTCATGACCATGGCTTGCATGTCGGTGCCAGATGAACCGGAAATCTTGTTGTTCATCATGCGTCTCCTGTCCCGGCCGACACGAATAATAGGTTGGGTGCGCGCCGATGCCGCATCCGCCCAGCCTCGGATCTTACTCAGCCGGAACGCTAGGACGGGATCGGGCTGGTCGCCTGCGCCCACGCGATCCCCGCATCATGGCCAGCCCGGGGAGGAGCGGCAGCCACAAGGTGAAGCCGCGCAGCAGCAAGGTTGCCGCTAGCGCTGCTGCAACCGGGACGCCAAGCAGGCTGAGCATTGCGGTCGATCCGGCCTCGAAGCTCCCAAGGCCCATGGGTATTGGGGCCAGAGCAGCCAGAGCGGAACCGCCGATCGTCGCGATGAACGCTGTGCCGAAATCCCCCCGATTGCCGAGGGCGACGAGGCAAATCTGCAAGGTTGCCGCATCCACCAGAAAGATCGCGCCGTTGCAGGTAGCGACACCCATGATCAACCGCTTGTCGGCCACCAGCGCCTTGGGGGCTTCGCCAACGACATGGAGCAGCGAGCGCACCACCGGGATATGTTCGAGCAGCGGTGACAAGGGGCGACTGCCCCGCTGCCGCAGCCACAGCGCGAGGCCGGGGATCGCGAGTGCCACCAGCAGAAACGCGGTGACTATCCCGGCCAGCAATGGCGTGGCCTTCCCGTGCAGCCACAGCATGAGCAGCATGACCAGCGCCGAAAGGGCAAAGGCCGCATAGTAACCGATCATGGAAATCAGGAGTGCTGCAACCGCCGTGCCGCGCGGTATGCCCAGTTTCACAAGGCGGCGGACCAGATAGATGTTCCCGCCCATTCCGGCGGCAGGCACCATCGCATCTGCGAACAGCTTCGATACGGCAACCGGGATCAGCCGGGCGAGGGGAAGCGGAGTACCGGCCTTGTCGAGAACCAGCTTCCAACCCATTGAAACTAAAATGTAAGTGGAAATCTGCAGTCCAGCAGCCGCCAGTAGCCAGAGCGGCCGAGCCCGCCTGAGCATCGAACCAAAGCTCTCCAGATCACCGAAATGGAGTGCGGCAAAGACCATCGCGCCGACCGCAGCGAGGCCGAACACCCAGCCTCGAACCTTGTCTTTGGCCGGGCTGGCGCGCTGCGCAGGTCCAGGCACCTAGTTTGGCGGCGCCGCTGCAAGCTGCTTGCGCAATGCATCGAGGCGGGTGCGGTAGCCATCAGCATCGCCGTATTCGAGAAACTGGTAGTAGCGCTGGTGCGGATCGTGGACTTTGAGCGCGTGTTTGATCGGGCACCAGTATTGCTCGGTCAGGCTGCTCACTTCACGCACATAGGCGATCAGGCCGTTGCCATACGTGCAGAACATGCAGTTGAGCGCCTCGATCCAGTTGAGATAGGCCAGATGCCGCCGGTCAAATTGGAGGTAGTCGGCGCGCCGCACGCGCGGGATGCCGTAAGCGCGGAAGCACACGGACTGATACAGGCTCACCCAGAGATCGAGCAGCACCAGAGGCACGATCATCGAGTAGATCACCGGTGCAGTGATCACCGTGGTGAAGCTGGACTGCGCCAGAAAACGCGACACCTTGAGACGCAGGACGCGCTGCTGCGCGACGACGCCCTCTTCGAACCCGACCAGCCCGGCCGCCAGCTTCACGCCCAGAACCTTGCGGCGAGCCTCGATCTCGCGGTCAAGTTCGCCTTGCAGTCGGACGATCTCGCTGGCGATTTCTTCGATGCGTTGGGTCAATGGCGGGCTCCCGTTCTAGGCCACAATCGTTCCGGCGGTGCCATCCAGGATGGCAATTCCGTCTTGCAGCCGGCCGATTGCGGCAGTGCCACCGCCTGCCTTGGCAAACATCGCAGCTGCTTCAACTTTGGGGCGCATCGACCCTGCCGCATAGGCCATCGGATCAATGGTTGCTGCGTCGATCTTGGCAATCGGCTTGGCGTTCGGCTTGCCGAACCCGGTGTAGACCGCATCGACATCGGTGAGCAGCAGCAACCGGTCGGCCTTGAGCGCGACTGCCAACAGGGCGCTCGCGCGGTCCTTGTCAATGACCGCCTCGATGCCCAGGAGCCCACCTTCGGTGCGGGCAATGACCGGAATGCCGCCGCCGCCCGCGCAAATGACTGTAACCCCGCGCTCTGCCAGCAAGGCAATCACCGGAGCCTCGAGGATCTCGAGCGGCTCGGGCGAGGGGACTACACGACGCCATTTCGGCCCATCAGGCGCGATGCTCCAGCCAAGCGTCTTTTCAAAGCCCTTGGCCTCCGCCTCCGCATAGACTGGCCCGATCGGCTTGGTCGGGTGCTGGAACGCCGGATCTTGGGCGTCGACGCGCGTCGTGGTCAGAAGACAGGCGACCGGTGCGCCCTCCGGCAGCAGATTGCGCAGCGCCAGTTCGATGAGATAGCCGATCATGCCCTCGCTTTCCGCGCCGAGGATATCGAGCGGATAGACCCCGTCTGGCGGGCCTGCGGCAGCCTGCAACGCGATCAGCCCCACCTGCGGCCCGTTGCCATGCGTGATCACCAGTTGGTGGCCCGCAGCAATGATCGCCGCCAGCGAGGCTGCTGCCGTCTCGACATTGGCACGCTGGGTATCGGCAGTCATGGGTTCGCCCCGCCGCAGCAGCGCATTGCCGCCCAGCGCTGCCAGAATGCGCATGCGCTCAACCCCCCATCGTGGCGACGAGGATCGCCTTGATCGTGTGCATGCGATTTTCGGCCTGATCGAACACCACAGATGCCAGCGATTCAAACACCTCGTCGGTCACTTCCATGCAATCGATCCCGAAGCGCTTGGCGATATCGGCGCCGACCACGGTCTCGGTGTTGTGGAAGGCGGGCAGGCAGTGGAGGAACTTGGTGTAGGGATTGCCGGTCAGCGCCATCATGTCGGTGGTGACGCGGTAGGGCATCAGCGCCTTGATCCTTTCGCCCCAGCCGCTGTCGTCCTGGCCCATAGAAAGCCAGACATCGGTATAGAGAAAATCGGCGCCCTTGACGGCATCGGCAACGCTTTCGGTCACGGTCAGCGAGCCGCCGGTCGTCGCGGCGATGTCCTTGATGTGCGCCATGAACGCGGCATCGGGCCAATAGGCCTTGGGCGCGGCGATGCGCATGTCCATGCCAACTTTGGCCGCGCCGATCGCGAGCGAGAGGCCGACATTGTCACGCCCATCGCCGAGGAAGGTCAGCACCATGTCGGAGAGGTGCTTGTGGGTGTATTCGCCCATCGTCATGAAATCGGCGAGCGTCTGGGTGGGGTGGGTCTCGTTGGTCAGGCCATTGTAGACCGGCACGCCAGCATACTTGGCCAGCGTTTCGACATTGGCCTGCGCAAAGCCGCGATACTCGATCGCGTCATAAACATGGCCGAGCACGCGCGCGGTGTCCTTCATCGATTCCTTGTGCCCGATATGGTTGCCGCTCGAGCCGAGATAGGTGACGTGCGCGCCTTGGTCATAGGCAGCGACTTCGAAGCCGGTGCGGGTGCGGGTCGAATCTTTTTCGAAAATCAGCGCGATGTTGCGGCCCTTCAGGCGCTGGCGCTCGGTGCCGGCCTGCTTGGCGGCCTTGAGTTCGACCGAGAGCTTCAGAAGGTAGCGCAGCTCTGCGGGGCTGAGATCGTCGATGGTGAGCACACTGCGGGCGTGAAGATTGGTGGGCATGGGCTTGTCCTTGTGGGGAGGAAATCGGGTCAGGCGTGGAGCGTGAGGCCGCCGCTGAGCAGCGAGACGATCGCAAGGACCGCCGCGCCGACGATGACGAGCGCGACCAAGGCTTCGATGGGCGAGAAGAGGCGCTCATGGCGTTCGCGCCGGGCGATCACGTGGACCACGATGCCGGGGGCGTAGAGGATCGCCGCGGTCAGCACGTATGGCGCGCCCGCGGCATAGACGAGCCACAGCGAGTAGGCTGTGGCTACGCTGGCGATTATCGCATCGCGGACCCTACTTTCGCCCGGCGCATAGCCGGTGCCGGCAAAGGCCTGCTTCGCCGCGAAGGCAAACGAGAAGATATAGGGGATCAGCATCGCCGTCGCTGCGATGCGGAAAAGTGCGGAATAGTCGCCGCTGGCGAACAGCGTGACGATCAGCAGCGCCTGCACCAGCCCGCTGGTGATCCAGAGCGAAGCGGCGGGTGCGCCGTTGGCGTTTTCGCCGCCGCACCAGGTGGGCATCGTGCCGTCGCGCGCTGCCACGTGCGGTACTTCGGCGGCAAGGATCATCCAGGAAAGGAATGCACCCAGCACCGAGATGACCAGCGTCACGTTGATCAGGATCGCACCCCAGCGCCCGACGACATGCTCCAGCACCCCGGCCATCGAGGGGTTCTTGAGCACGGCGAGTTCGGGCTGCGACAGGATGCCCAGCGAGAGCAGCGAAACGAGCGCGTAGATCGCAAGGCAGGTGAAGAACCCGAGCATGGTCGCGGTACCAACGTCCTCGCGCCGCGCGGCGCGACCCGAGATGACGCTTGCGCCCTCGATCCCGATAAACACCCACAGCGTGACCAGCATCGTGCTTTTCACCTGGGTCAGCATCGAGCCGAGCCCGGAAGCCGCACCACCGCCGAAATGCAGCGTGAAAACTTGGGCCCGGAAGGCGAAGATCGCAAAGACAATGAACAGTAGGATCGGCACGATCTTGATGATCGTGGTCACAAGGTTGACCAGCGCGGCGGTGCGCATGCCCGAAAGTATCAGCGCGTGGACCCCCCACAGCATCACTGATGCGCCCGCGATTGCAGGCAGGGTATTGCCCGCCCCGAAGACCGGAAAAAAGTACGACATCGCGCTGAACATGACGACGGCGTAGGAAACGTTGCCGACCGAAACCGAGATCCAGTAACCCCAGGCGCTGGCAAAGCCGATGAACGGCCCAAACCCGGCCTTGGCATAGGCATAAGGCCCGGCATCGAGCTTTGGCTGGCGGATGGCGAGGCTCTTGTAGACGAAGGCGAAGGCCAGAATGCCGATGCCGGTGATGGCCCAACCGATCAGGATCGCCAGCGGCCCGGCCTGCGCCGCCATGTTCTGCGGCAGGCTGAACACGCCCGAGCCGATCATCGAGCCGATGACCATCGCGGTGAGCGCGCCGAGGCCAAGCTTGTGCGGCGCGGTGGCGGCGGGCTTGGCAGCTGGTAGCGGCGCTGTTCTGGCCGGGGCGCCTAGCGTTGCCATGAGTGCGCGGCCTGTGAGGGAGTCGCATATCGCATCGGAGCGGCATCCCTTGTGGGGCCAGCGACCGGATGACCGCCTGATGGGCCAAGGTGTCGGTCATGGTGAGGTCACCTGCCAGCATCGGAAACTACCCACACCGATGCTGTCTGCGCTCTTTCAGCCGCTGAACTGGCGGCGGAAGCGCCATAGACCGAGCCCGAAAAACGCGGTGCCCATGACCAGGATCACCGCCATGGGCCGCAGGATATCGCCCGGCCCCATGCCCTTGAGAAGGACGCTGAAGCCCGCGTCGATATACCACGACATCGGCGAGGCCAGCATCAGCCAGCGCATCCATTGCGGCAGCGCCTCGGGCGGGGTCCACATGCCGGAGAGGAACATCATCGGGGCGATCACCAGGATCGAAAGCATGCCCACCTGCGCCATGTTGCGCGCGATTGTGGAGAGGAACAGCCCGATACCTGCTGTCGCGAAAATGTAGATTGCCGAAACGCCGAAGAACAGCGGGACACTTCCGCGGATCGGCACATGCAGCACCGCCGTCAGCACCAGTGCAAGCGAAAGCGTGATGCCCGCGAGGATCACCAGCATCATCGCCACGATCTTGGGCAGCATGATCTCGATCGGCGAGAGCGGTGAGACCAGGAGCTGCTCGATCGTGCCGTGCTCTTTTTCGCGTACCGCTGCGATGGCGGGAAGCAGGATGGCAAAGACGGTTACGATGTTGAGCAGCTCGGCAATGCTCATGAACCAGCTTTCGTTCTGGTTGGGGTTGAACAGCGCACGCTGGCGGTTGTCGATCAAGGGGAGGGGCAGGGTGCCAGCCCCGACCATCCGTTCGGCGTTGACCCCGGCAATGATCTCAAGGCCATGGCTGCTTGCGAGCAGGCCGAGCACACTGTTGGTGGCATCGACCGAATAGAGCACCGGCACTTGCCGCCCGGCGGCCAGATCAGCCTCGAACCGGGGCGGGATTTCGAGCACGATCATGGCCGTGCCCCGGTCCATCGCCCGGTCCCCGGCGCGCTGGCTTGCAGGGTCTGCCACGCGGCGAAATTGCGGTGGCTGGAAACGACTGGCGAGATCGCGCGAGGCGGCCGAGCGGTCGCCGTCGATCACCGCGATCGCCGCGTTGCGCAGCGAAAAGCTCAGCCCCGTCGCGGCGAGGAAGATATCGACCGTGAAGACATAGACGAGGAAGGCGATCAGCACCCGGTCGCGCAGCAGTTGCAGCAACTCCTTGCGCACCAGCTCGCCGCTGCGCCCCGCGATAAGCCGCCATCCGGGTGACGAGCCGCGCTTGGAGTCGTTCACGCCGAAGGTCGTTTGCTGAACCGCAAATAGCCGATGGCCAGCAGCACGGCGGAATAGCCGATCAGCACCAGCAGATTGGGCCAGAGCACTGCGAGCCCGACACCTTTCAGAAAGCTGCCGGTCGCGATATCGGCATAGTACATCGCGGGCAGGGCATGCGCGGCCAGTGCGGCCGATGGCGCCAGCGAATTGATAGGGATGATCACCCCCGAATAGAGCACTGCTGGCACTATGGTGATAATCGCAACCACCACCATCGCCGCAACTTGCGTTTGCACGAACACCGAAACCACCAGCCCGATCCCGGTGGTGCAGATCACGTAAAACAGCGTCGCGACGGCAAAGAACACGGGATCGCCTTTGAACGGTACTGCGAACAGCGTCAGCGAAATCGTGAACAGCACGGCGGCGTTGAACATCGAGATCGCAACATAAGGCGCCAGCTTGCCGATCAGGAATTCGCCCTTAGACACGGTCGAGGCATAAATGTTGAAGATCGAGCCGGTCTCTTTCTCGCGCACCACGCCGACCACGGTGAGGAACGGCGGCGAGATCATCAGGATGACCATGATCAGCTTGGGCACCAGCGACCAGATGCTGAGCAGGGGCTGATTATAGAGATTGCGTACCTGAAGCACGATCGGCTGGGCCCGCGCGGTCAGCGCGGCGGGCCCGGCGCCGGTGAGTTCCTCCGCCCGCGCCAGCGCGGCTTCGCCCGACGCCGCCGCATTGATCGCCAGCACATAGCCGCGCACTGTCTGGGCACGTACCGGAAAGGTACCATCGACGATGGTCTGGACAGTTGCTGTCCGGCCTGCCGTCAGATCGCGCGCAAAACCGTCGGGGATCACGATCACCGCGCGCACCGTGCCGCGCGCAATCAGCGCATCGGCCTCGCCCTCGCGGGCCAGCGCCCCCCGATAATCGAAGTAGCGGCTGTCGGCGAAGCGGCTGGCATATTCGCGCGAGGCGGCGCTGCGGTCCTGATCGATGATCGCCAGCGGCAGGTTTTCGACATCGAA